>JAMPDR010000001.1 GCA_023665555.1 Ruminococcus sp. | reverse complement strand
CCTTCTTTCTTCTTTTTTACTAAAAATGGGTCACATCTATTTACAACACAGAGAATAATTTTACATTTTTTGTCAAATACTATTGACAAAATCAAACCCACATGGTATTATACTGACACAACAAAGTAGAGCAGAGTGCGTTCTCACCTGCGAAATTTCGTTTTCGTATGGTCAATAACTGTTTTTCAGTGTATTGGTGCGTGAACGGATAGGCTCTGTTCACGCTTTGATTTTGCTGTTTGAAACAGCTTGAATGGTGAACATTCAGAATATTATCCGGAGGTGTATGAACATCGCTATCAAAGAAATGCAGATCAACGAAGCTATTCGTGACAAGGAAATCAGAGTAATTGCCGGCGACGGTGAGGTTATCGGAATCATGTCAGCGAACGAGGCTTTGAAAATTGCACAGGAAAGAGATCTTGATCTTGTAAAAATTGCCCCTCAGGCCAAACCGCCCGTATGTAAAATTATGGACTACGGCAAGTATCGTTTTGAACAAACAAAGCGCGAAAAAGAGGCAAAGAAAAATCAGCATGTTGTTGAAGTTAAGGAAATCAGACTTTCACTCAACATCGACAAACACGATTTTGAAACTAAGGTTAATCATGCAAAGCGCTTCCTCGAAAGCGGCAATAAAGTCAAGGTTTCAATTCGTTTCCGCGGAAGAGAAATGGCTCATCCGGAAAACGGACTCGTTACAATGAGCAATTTTTCAGAAGCTTGTCAGGACTTCAGCACAATTGAAAAGCCTGCGAAGCTTGAAGGCAGATCAATGATGATGTTCTTGGCACCCAAGACCAAAAAGTAATAACAGGAGGAATAACAATGCCTAAGATTAAAACACACAGCGGTGCAAAAAAACGTTTCAAACTTTCAAAGAACGGTAAGCCGATTCGTGCCCATGCAAACAAATCACACATCCTTACTAAGAAGAACACAAAGCGTAAGAGAAATCTTCGCAAGACAGCTGTTGCTGACGTAACAAATCAAAAGCAAATCAAACGTCTTGTTCCTTATAAATAAGAACAACGCTGATTACAGCATGTAATTTAAGAAAGCGTGATTGCTTTTGTTCACGCAACAAAATACTATAATAACGGAGGTACTTAATCATGGCACGTATTAAAGGCGCAATGATGACTCGTAAGAGAAGAAATAAAGTTTTAAAACTCGCAAAGGGCTATTATGGTTCAAAGCACAGCCTCTTCAAAACAGCAAAACAGGCTGTTATGAAGTCAGGTAACTATGCATATATCGGCAGAAAGCAGAAAAAGCGTGATTTCCGTCGTCTTTGGATCACAAGAATTTCAGCCGCTTGCAAAGCTAACGGCACAAACTATTCAACATTCATTAACGGCCTTAAGAAGGCAGGCATCACACTTAACAGAAAGATGCTTTCAGAAATTGCAATTGCTGATCCTGTAGCTTTCACAGCTCTTGTTGAACAAGCAAAAGCAGCTCTTTAATTTTGTTCTTATGCGTCCGAGAAAATTCTCTCGGACGTGTTTTTGCTTTTTGTTATGGGGGGCGCTCTAAAACTCATTGCATAATTGAGGGAAAGATATGTATACTTCAATAAACAGTCCTGTAAATGAAAAAATCAAATATGCCGTTAAGCTTTCGTCATCCTCAAAAATTCGCAGAGAATGCGGAGAATTTATTCTTGAGGGACTAAGGCTTTGTTGTGATGCGGCAAGAACGCTTACTGAAATCAAATGGGTATTTTTCACTGATAGCGCTTTCAAAAAAAATCAAGCGGATATTGAAAATCTCATTAAAAAAAGCCATGAGGCTTTTGAAATATCTCAATCTGTTTGCGCAAAACTTTCTTCAACCGAAAACAGTCAGGGAGTATTCTGCGTTTGCAAAACACTTCCGGAAATAGATGAAGGTATGATATCACCGAATGGTAAATATATTGCACTTGAAAATATTCAAGACCCTGCAAACCTCGGCGCGATATGCAGAACAGCTGAAGCGTTGGGAATCAGCGGTGCAATTGTTGAAAATGGTTGCGATATCTATAATCCAAAGGCTCAAAGGGCATCAATGGGTTCGCTTTTGCGACTTCCGGTTATCAGAACAACTAATCTTGCATCTCTTTTAATCAGAAGCGGTGAGAATGGCATGAAAATATACGCAACAACACCAGATGCCAATGCTGTTAAAATTACCGACGCTGATATGAGCGGAGGTGTTATTGCCGTAATCGGAAATGAGGCCAACGGTGTTACTGATGAAATATTTAAGGTTTGCAAGAAAATTACGATTCAGATGCTTGGTCGGGCAGAATCATTGAACGCATCAATGGCGGCGGCTGTGACGATGTGGGAGATGATGCGCGGTGAGGAGGTCTGATGATATGAAAAACGCTCTTTACTGGCTATGGCTTCAGAAAAGTCTTGGGGTCAAAGCAAATATTCGTGAGTTGGTCAGATACTTCGGTTCGGCTCGCGAAATTTATAATGCAGGTGAGTTTGAATGGCGAACATCAGAACTTTTCGGCAATGCGACATTTGAATTAAGACCGCAAAAAATTGACAGCATGAAGAATACTCCGCTGTCCTTCGGTGAAAGTATTATAAAGGACTGTCAAAGCAGAAATGTTGATATAATTACACCTGATGATGAAAACTATCCTATTTTGCTCAAGCAAACCATAGATTATCCTGCGGTGCTTTTTGTACGTGGGGATATTTCTTGTGTTAATGAGGAAATAACCATCGGTGTAATCGGAACGAGAAAGATGACAGAATACGGAAAGCAGGCTGCTGAAAAGATTGCAACCGGTCTTGCACGTGAAAGCACTGTAATTGTCAGCGGCGGAGCGCTCGGAGTTGACAGTGTTGCTCATCGCTGTGCGATAAATAACGGCAGTAAAACAATTCTCGTTATGGGTTGCGGACATGATGCAAAATATCTCGCGGAAAATGAAGAACTGCGCCGAAATGTTGAACGAAACGGAGCAACAATCACTGAATATCCGCCCTTAACAACTGCGGCACCATATACATTCCCAATCAGAAACCGCATCATTTCCGGTATTTCAAGAGGTATCGTTGTTATCGAAGCGAGTGAAAAGAGCGGAACGCTCAACACTGCGAAACATGCCCAAAAGCAGAACCGTGATATTTTTGCTGTTCCGGGAGATATTGCAAGTGCAGCATACACCGGCTCAAATAAGCTGATTGTTAGCGGAGCAAAGGCTGTTTTCAGTGCAGCAGATATTTTGGGGCATTATAAATATGAATTCTCCGCAATCAATGAAATTAACATGGTCGGTTCAGAAAATCCGTTTGAATTGATTGATAAGTTTGCTTATGGTGAAACCGAAGAGAAGAAGAAAACCAAAAAGAAATCTGCAAAAACGCAGAATAAATTATCTTCAGATGATAAGAAAGAAAAAGAAATCAAAAAAATTTTAAAATTTGACACAGAAAGTGTTTCTAATAATGCCAAATTAGTGTATAATCTAATGTTAAGTGGATTGATATCGCTTGATGATATAACAAGAAAAAGCGAATTGCCGGTAAGAAAGGTGTTGACTGCGCTGACAGAACTTGAAATGGCAGGCGCAGTTGAACAGCAAAGCGGCAATCAATACCACTTAGTTAAGTGCTGATAATCCTGGGTACGTCCCTGAGTTAATCAGACCTTCTTAGTTTAAATAAAAATGTGAAAAGGTGAGCATATGCCCGATTTAATTATTGTTGAGTCACCTTCAAAGGCAAAAACTTTGAAGAATTATCTTGGAAAAGGCTACACAGTTGTGGCCTCAAAAGGTCATGTGAGAGATCTTCCGCCGTCAAGACTCAGTGTTGATGTTAAGCATGACTTTGCTGCAAAATATACAATTGTAAAAGGAAAGGAGAACCTTGTCAAGGAACTTAAGGCGGCAGTCGCTGATAGTGATAAGGTATTCCTTGCAACCGACCCCGACCGCGAGGGAGAAGCAATTTCATGGCATCTTGCCGAATTGCTCGGATTGAATCTTGAAGAATCAAATCGTGTAACATTCAATGAAATTACAAAAACAGGTGTGAAAAACGGAATGGCCGCACCGAGAAAAGTTGACATGGATCTTGTTAATGCACAGCAGGCAAGACGCATTCTTGACAGACTCGTTGGTTATAAACTCAGTCCGTTTGTATCTCAGAAAATCAGACGCGGCCTTTCTGCCGGACGTGTTCAGAGTGTTGCTGTGAGAATGATCGTTGACCGTGAGGAAGAGATACGAGCCTTTGTTCCGGAAGAGTATTGGACAATTGACGGAAAGTTTACAGCACCGAATAAACGCGTTATAAATGCTGCTTTTTACGGCGACGAAACAGGTAAACTTAAACTTGAAAATGAACAGCAGGCAGACGAAATTCTTGCAAGACTCGAAAATGCTGTATATACGATCAGTGTGCTGAAAAAAGGTACGAGAAAAAAGAATCCTGCTCCGCCGTTTATAACTTCAACACTTCAGCAAGAGGCGGCAAGAAAGCTTGGCTTCAGAGCTGAGCGTACAATGAAAATTGCACAGGAACTTTATGAAGGTATTGAAATCAAAGGACAGGGTTCAGTCGGTTTGATTACATATATGAGAACCGACTCACTGAGAATATCAGAAGAAGCGAGAGCAGCGGCAGACAGTTTTGTAAGAAGAACCTATGGTGATAAATACATGCCCGAAAAACCGCGCTATTTCAAATCAAGAAGTAACGCGCAGGACGGTCACGAAGCTATCAGACCGTCATCCGTTGAACTTATACCCGAAATCGTTAAACCGAGCCTTACTGCTGAGCAGTATAAACTGTATTCCCTGATTTGGCGCAGATTCCTTGCAAGTTTGATGGCTCAATGCATACAAAACACCGCCAAACTTGAAATAAAAGGCGTGGGCGAGAACGAAAAAGAGGGCAGATATTGTCTGTTTACTGCAAGCGGATATTCAGTTAAATTTGACGGCTTCACAGTTCTTTATGATCTTGGTGATGAAGAAAAGAGCAAGCAGCTGCCTGAAGGTCTTGCTGTTGATGATAATCTTAAAAGGAAAGATCTTGTCAAAGATCAGCACTTTACTCAGCCGCCGGCAAGATACAGCGAGGAAACTCTCATCAAAACGCTTGAAGAAAACGGTGTCGGCAGACCCAGTACCTATGCAACGATAATTTCAACAATAGTCAAGCGTGAATATGTTACAAGAAAGGCAAAGCAATTGTCACCGACCGAACTCGGCGAAACAATAACAAATCTGCTAAAAGAGAAGTTCCCGAAAATTGTTAACACCAAATTTACCGCACAGATGGAAGATGATCTTGACAGAGTCGGCGGCGGTGAAGAGGATTATATTAAAATACTTCATGAGTTTTACGGTGATTTTGAAAAAACACTGGAAAAGGCAAAGACTGATATGCAGGGAGTCAAGATTCAGCTGAAAGAGGATCAGACGGATATACCGTGTGAAAAATGCGGCAGAATGATGGTTGTCAAAGTCGGCAGATTCGGCAAATTCCTCGCTTGTCCGGGATATCCCGAATGTAAAACCACGAAGCCTTATGTTGTTGAAACCGGCGCAACCTGCCCGAAATGCGGTGGAAAAGTTATTTCCAAGAAGTCAAAGCGCGGATATGTATTCTTTGGCTGTGACCACTGGCCTGACTGTGATTTTATGACATGGGACAAACCGACAGAAGAAAAATGTCCGAATTGCGGCAAGTCGCTGTTCAAGGCTCGCGGCGGAGTAACACATTGCCTTGATGAAAAATGCGGATTCAAGAAATCCGGAAAGAAGAATAAGGAAGCCGATGGTTAAACCGCGGCATGAAAATGTATTGTAGGAATAATAAGGAGTGAGATGATGAGTGAAACTGTAACAGTAATAGGCGCGGGACTTGCGGGAGTTGAGGCGGCTTGGCAGCTTGCTGAAGCAGGAATCGAAGTGGTTCTTTATGAAATGAAGCCAACAAAATACAGCCCTGCTCATCATCTTCCGACTTTTGCGGAACTTGTGTGCTCGAACTCTCTTAAAGCAAAAAGGCTGGAGTCTGCCGCAGGACTTCTTAAAGAGGAGATGCGCCGAATGGGTTCGCTGTGTATGCAGTGTGCGCCGCATTGTGAAGTTGCGGCAGGAGGTGCGCTTGCGGTTGACAGAGATAGATTTTCTGCTTTGATTAGTGAAAAAATCGAATCGCATCCGCTTATAAATGTGGTTAGGCAGGAAATGACGGCAATCCCTAATGGAAATGTTATAGTTGCCGCAGGACCTCTTGCAAGTGATGCATTGAGTGAAGATATTTCCGCTCTTTGCGGCGAAGGACTTCATTTCTTTGATGCTGCTGCACCGATAGTGACCGCGGAAAGCATTAACATGGAATCTGCCTTTACTGCATCAAGATATGACAGGGGCGGTGACGATGATTATATCAATTGTCCTATGAATAAAGAGGAATATGAAGCTTTTTATGCTGCACTTGTTTCAGCTGAAAGTGCCGATCTTCATTCGTTTGATAAACGTAAGGATGTGTATGAAGGCTGCATGCCGATTGAGGTTATGGCATCAAGGGGTGCTGACACGATGCGTTTCGGCCCTCTTAAGCCTGTCGGACTTCGTGACCCTAAAACCGGTCACAGACCGTGGGCAGTTTTACAACTTCGCAAAGAGAATGCAAACGGAACAATGTATAATCTTGTAGGCTTTCAAACGAATCTTAAGTTCGGAGAGCAAAAACGGGTTTTCTCCATGATACCTGCCCTCAAAAATGCTGATTTTGTCAGATACGGAGTTATGCACAGAAACACATTTCTTGACTCTCCCAGACTTCTCAACGGCGATTTCAGCTTTAGAAAAAGGAAGAATCTGTTCTTTGCAGGGCAGATAACAGGTGTTGAGGGGTATATGGAATCTGCCGCGTCGGGAATCATGGCAGGATATAACATGGTGAGAACACTTCAAGGTAAAGAAACTATTGTTTTGCCCGAAACAACTATGATAGGTGCTCTTTCAAGATACATAAGTGATTCATCAGTTAAAAATTTTCAGCCGATGGGTGCAAACTTCGGAGTTTTACCGCCGATCGAGCCTAAAATAAGAGATAAAAAACTGCGCTATGCCGCACTTTCCGAAAGAGCATTGGCGGCACTTGAAGAAGCGATAAAAGAGGAGGTATAATTTTGTTTGAGGAATTTGAAAAGATAATCGGCTATACGTTCAAAAATAAGTCTTTGCTTGAAACAGCATTTACTCATTCGTCTTATGCAAACGAAAAACAACTCGGACGTGACTGCAATGAAAGACTTGAATTTTTGGGTGACTCTGTTCTCGGAGTTGTCAGTGCAGATTATTTCTATCATTTGAGCCATCTCCCGGAGGGTGAGATGACAAAAAGAAGAGCAGCATGCGTTTGCGAAAAATCGCTTTACGGCTTTGCTAAGGAAATCGATCTTGGCAAATACATACTGCTTGGAAAAGGTGAGGAGCACACCGGCGGAAGAAATCGTCCGTCAATTCTTGCTGATGCATTTGAAGCTGTTATTGCGGCAATATATCTTGACGGCGGACTTGAAAAAGCAAGAGAATTCATTTTGAAATTCATCAAAAAGGCGGCAACTAATCAGCCGAGTTTTAACGATTACAAAACAGCACTTCAAGAAATAATACAGAAAAATCCTGATGAACATTTAACCTATGTTCTTGTTGGTGAAAGCGGTCCCGACCATAACAAACGTTTTGAGTTCGAAGTTCGCCTTAACAGTAATGTAATCGGCAGCGGAATCGGAATCAGCAAAAAAAGTGCAGAGCAGGCTGCGGCTCAAAAGGCGCTTGAACTCATGGGTGTTAAACTGTGAAGCATGTGAATGTTGCGTTGTTTGTGCCTGACGAGGGATGTCCTCACAGATGCAGTTTTTGTAACCAAAAAACAATCTCAGGCTCAGTGAAAAGACTGACTGCCGATGATGTTCATGCGGCAGTTGAAACTGCACTTAAAGGAAACTTTGATTCAGCAGACGGCGAAATTGCTTTTTTCGGCGGCAGCTTTACGGCAATTGAACGTGGGTATATGGTGTCACTTCTTGAGGCTGGATATCAATATGTTAAGAGTGGCCTTTTCAAGGGGATAAGAATATCAACAAGACCTGATTGTATTGATGAGGAGATTTTGTCACTGCTTTCAGTCTATGGTGTAAGTTCAATTGAACTCGGCTGTCAAAGCATGTCTGATAAGGTTCTTATGCTTAATGGCAGAGGGCATGGTTCTCAAAGCATTATAGATGCGGCTGCTCTTATTAAGAAGTATGGCTTTGAATTCGGTGTTCAGATGATGACAGGATTATACGGCGATGATGATAATACCGCAATCCAAACAGCTGAAAAGTTGATTGCGCTAAAGCCTGATACCGCAAGAATATATCCCACAATTGTGCTTGAAAACACTCATTTAGCCGCTCTTTATATGAATGGCGAATATAAGCCGCAGACTCTTGATGAAGCAGTTGCCCTTTGCAGTAAACTGCTTGGAATGTTCCATGATGCAGGCATTAAGGTGATACGGTTGGGACTTCACTCAGGCGGTTCGGTTGAAGAGGGATATCTTGCCGGAGCATATCATCCCGCGTTTCGTGAACTGTGCGAAAGCAGAATATATTTCGAAAGGCTTGTTTCTTGGCTTAGGGAAGATGATATTCCTAAAGGCGAAATTGTTGTAACTGTTTCCGGAAGATATATTTCACAACTTGTGGGGCAGTCAAGGTCGAACATAAAACAGCTTGAACGAATGGGATATAAAGTAAAAATCAAACAGGATAATACATATAAACAATACCAAATAAACATACAAGGAAGTACGAGATGATATTAACAGCGCTTGAAATGCAGGGCTTTAAGTCCTTCCCCGAAAAAACAACACTTAATTTCGGCAAGGGCATAACAGCTGTTGTCGGTCCGAACGGAAGCGGAAAAAGTAATATTTCCGATGCTGTCAGATGGGTGCTCGGTGAACAGTCAACCAAGTCACTTCGCGGCAGTAAAATGGAAGATGTTATTTTTGACGGCACGCGCGTTCGTAAGGCATACGGCTTTGCACAGGTAACACTGCGGCTTGATAATAAGGATAGATCAATCAAAAGTGTTGACGAAGATGAAGTGTCGGTAACAAGAAGATATTTTCGTTCCGGTGAAAGTGAATATAAAATTAACGGCAAACCTGTAAGACTGCGTGACGTTCATGAACTTTTTATGGATACTGGTCTTGGCCGTGACGGATATTCTATGGTCAGTCAGGGCAGAATTTCTGATATGATATCAGGCAAGGGCAACCAATGCCGCGAAATGCTTGAAGAAGCATCGGGTATCTCTGCATATCGCTATCGCCGAAGTGATTCCCTCAAAAGGCTTGCTCAGGCAGAGGACAATCTCATAAGACTGCGGGATATTCTTGCAGAACTTGAAGGTCGTATAGGACCTCTTAAAACACAGAGCGAAAAGGCACAGAAGTTTCTTGTTCTTGCCGATGAAAGAAAAACGCTGGAAATCGGCTTATGGCTTTATAATATTGATAAGTTAAGAGAGGAACTTCGTAAGCACGAGGATAATATTCTTGTTGCTGACGGTCACTATGAGCAGGTTGAAAAAGACCTTGCCGAGATTGAGAGTCAGATTGAACAGGCAATTTCCGCAGCACAGGAAATCACAGCTAAGATTGATGAGGTTCGTCTTTCAATTTCGCAAAAGGAAGAATTTGCTTCATCAGTAGATTCAAAATGTGCAGTGCTTGAAAATTCAATTGAACATAACAAGGAAACGATTGAAAGAATCAACCGCGATAAAAATATGTCAGCTGAAACCCGCGAGCAACTTGAAAAAGAGATTGCCGGCGAGGAAAAACTTATTGAACAGATTAAGCGCATTGCCGCCGAAAAGCGTCAGAAACTTGCGCAGGTTGAACAAAAGCTTGAATCTGCAAAAAATGAGGGCAGTTCGCTTGACAGAGAAACGGCAACACTATCACTTGATATTGCAAATCTTACAAAACAGCTTGCTGACTGCCGTGTTAATGAATCAACAGTTCAATCTTCAATTGAAGAAATTCGCTCGCGTTCACAATTTTTAGCATTGTCACTTTCTCAAAGGGAGTCAAATATAACTACTCTTGAAGATGAGAAGAATAAGGCTGCCACGGCACTGAAAGAATGTGAACAGCAGATTATATCAATCAGTAACACCGTAAGCGGTTTGACACTGATATATGACGGAAGAGCATCGAAGGCTGATAAACTCAAACGACAGATTGATGATCTCGCCTTTGAAGCACAGCATATTTCTTCAAAGGCTAAGATGCTCGAAGACCTTGAAAAGAACATGGAGGGATATTCAGGTTCGGTCAAGTCTGTTATGAAAGAGGCATCAAAAGGCAGTCTTGAAGGTATTTGCGGAACAGTGTCGCAGCTTATCAGCACTGATGAGGACTATGCTGTTGCAATTGAAACGGCTCTCGGCAATGCTGTGCAGAACATTATTTGTAAGTCTGACAGTGACGCAAAGCGCGCAATTGCATTTCTTAAGCGAACAGGCGCAGGCCGTGCAACCTTCCAGCCGATAAATGCGGTTAAGGGCAGAACCCTTGATGAACGCGGACTGGATACATGCGAGGGTTATGTCGGCATCGCTAGTGAACTTGTGGACACCGACGATGATTATCGTCAGATAATTGCATCGTTGCTTGGCAGAACGGTTATTGCTGAAGATATTAACTATGCGGTGAACATTGCCAAAAAATACAAATATCACTTCAAAATTGTGACTCTTGACGGTCAGGTTATCAATGCAGGCGGTTCAATGACGGGTGGTTCACAAGTGAAAAATGCAGGCATTTTATCCCGCGGAATGGAAATCGACCGCCTTAACGAAAAGTATAACAAAATCAAGGCTGATTTGGACAGTATGCGCCTTGA
Source organism: Ruminococcus sp. (assembly GCA_023665555.1). Taxonomy (GTDB): domain Bacteria; phylum Bacillota; class Clostridia; order Oscillospirales; family Acutalibacteraceae; genus UBA6857. Next base: position 132,167 of record JAMPDR010000001.1, on the reverse strand, counting down.
CTATGATAAATTGGATAAGTCGCTTGCCGCAGAGGAAGCAAAGCTTACAAAGGCAAAAAACGAACTTGCCGCCTATCAAGAAGAAAAAATCAGACTTGAGGGTGAAAAGCGTCTTGCAGATGAACAATATATGTTTGCAAAGCAGGGCATGAGTGAATTGCAAAGTGAACTTGACGGACTTGAAAAGCGTATTGAATCACTGAGCCTGACATATAACGAGGCAAAAGCACAGGTTGAAAAGCTGACAGCACAGATTGCTGAAAACGAAAGCCGTCTTGAAGCACTTGATTCTCAGCGTGATGAACTCTCACGTTCAAATGAGAGTATTCAGTCAAAAATTTCAAAATTGAGATTTGATCTGCATGATGCCGATAAGGATTTGCAAACGAGAACGCAAAGCATGAATCTTCTCAAAGCAAGACTTGTAAGTCATGAGGATAGAGATAAAGAACTCGATGAAGAAATCGAACAGATCAAACTTAAAAATGAGCAGATAAGACAGGAAATCGTTTCACTTCAGCAAGAGGCCAAAAGGCTGCGTGAAGAGTGCGAAACAATGAAACATAACATTGTTTTACTTCAGAAAGAACGTGCTGATTTTGAAGAAAAAAGCGGAAAGCTGCGTACAAGTGAGAGAACAAAGTCTGCTGAACGTGAAAAACTCAGCGGAGAAAAAGCAAGACTTGAAGAACGCAGACAAACAATGGCTGCCGAATATGATGAAACGGTCAACAAGCTTTATGACGAATATCAACTTACCAAGCGTGAAGCTGAGCAAACAGCAGAAAAAACAAGCGACCCTGTAGGAACAAGAAAACGACTTGTTGAAATCAAAAATAAAATTCGCTCACTCGGTTCGGTGAATGTTGGTGCAATTGACGAATATAAAGAAGTCAGTGAAAGATATGAGTTTATGTCAACTCAGCTTTCAGATGTTGAAAAATCAAAAACTGAACTGACAAAACTTATCAGTGAACTTACGGATAAAATGTCAAAGCAGTTCAGAGAACAGTTTAACAAAATCAATACTTATTTCGGTGAAACATTTAAGGAACTTTTCGGCGGCGGTAAGGCTGAAATTCTTCTTACTGACCCAACAGATGTGCTTGAAAGTGAAATTGATATCAAGCTTCAGCCACCGGGTAAAAACGTTAAGCGTCTTGATTCACTTTCGGGCGGTGAAAAAGGACTTTCTGCAATATCTCTGTTGTTTGCAATTTTGAAAGTAAACCCTGCTCCGTTCTGTATTTTCGATGAGGTTGAAGCTGCGCTTGATGATGTGAACGTTACAAGATACGCTCAGTATGTTCGCCGCATGACGGGAAACACTCAGTTTATACTTATTACTCACAGACGCGGCACAATGGAAGAAGCCGACATGCTATACGGAATCACAATGCAGGAGCAAGGTGTGTCAAAGCTTCTTGAACTCAAAACAGCAGAACTTGCAGAAAAGCTTGGGATAACTAACTGATACTAATTTGCCACAAGGAGGAACAATATAAATGGGTATTTTTAAAAAGCTCGGTTGGGGTCTGAAAAAAACACGCGAGGGAATGACCAAAAACATTGAGGACATTCTCGGCGCATATGAAGAGATCACCGATGATTTGTATGATGATCTTGAAGAGGCTCTTATAATGGGCGATGTCGGTATGCAAACTGCTGTTGACATTGTTGATGAATTGAAAAAGCGTGTTGCAAAAGGCGATGTCAGAAATCCGAAACATGCAAAAATGATTATTGCTGATATTGTTGCCCAAATGATTGACGGCGGCGAGGATATGGGACTTATAACAATTCCGTCGATTATCCTGGTTATCGGTGTCAACGGTGCAGGTAAAACAACAACTATCGGCAAAATGGCAGCCATGTATAAGGCTCAGGGAAAAAAAGTTATTCTCGGTGCTGCCGATACTTTCCGTGCAGCAGCAATTGAGCAGCTTGAAGTTTGGGCAGACAGAGCAGGCGTTGAAATGGTCAAACACAAAGAGGGTGCAGACCCTGCCGCTGTTGTTTTTGACACAATCGATGCAGGCATTTCTCGCGATTGCGATATCATCATCTGCGACACCGCCGGCAGACTTCACAACAAGAAAAATCTTATGGATGAACTTGCAAAAATCTATCGTATTGTTGACAAGAAATTGCCGTATGCCGACCGTGAAATTCTTCTTGTTCTTGATGCAACAACAGGTCAGAATGCGGTTAACCAGGCAAAAGAATTCATGAATGTTGCAGAACTTACAGGTATCGTTCTGACAAAACTCGACGGAACTGCAAGAGGCGGTGTTGTGCTCACAATTAAGAATGAACTTAAACTTCCTGTTAAGTTCATCGGTGTGGGTGAAAAGATTGACGATTTGCAGCCGTTCAAACCAGATGTTTTTGCGAAGGCATTGTTTGAAAACACCGCTGAAACACATGCTGATGAAGACGAGGAGAACTGATAATGAAATTTATCCTTGCAACTCATAATAAGAAAAAATGTGCTGAAATGCAGCGTATTCTTGCACCGCTCGGCATTGAGGTTCTCACTGCCGAAATGGCAGGTATTGAACTTACTGATGTTGAAGAAACAGGAACTACTTTTGAAGAAAACGCATTTTTGAAAGCTGACAGCGGCTGTAAAGAATCAGGCATGCCTTGCATTGCTGACGACAGCGGACTTTGTGTCGATGCTCTCGGCGGTGAACCGGGTGTATACTCAGCAAGATATTCAGGTGAACACGGTGACGATGAAGCGAACATACAAAAACTTCTGAAAAATCTTAGTGATGTTCCCGATGAAAAACGAACAGCAAGGTTTGTAAGTTCAATTTGCGTTTGCTTCCCCGAAGGCATAACTCTGAACATTGAGGGCAAATGTGAGGGCAAAATCGGCTATGAAAAAATCGGAAACGGCGGTTTCGGCTATGACCCGATTTTCATGGTTGGCGAAAAGAGTTTTGCAGAACTTTCAGCCGAAGAAAAAGATGCAGTCAGCCACAGAGGAAATGCACTTCGAGAATTAGTGGCGGTTTTACCAAAGTATATAGAGGATAAAAAGAAACTCAGAAAAATCTCCAAACTTGAAAAGCGTCTTATTATAGGAAATCAAACAGATGAAGTAATAATCAGAACTCATGAAAAGTTAGTTGAACTGAAGAATGAGTTGCATATAGATTATACGGAAAATATCGTTTTCTTATCAAAGCAGGACACTGACGATATTGGTGCAGTTTCATTGTTTGAAATAGGTTGTTATTATAAAAATAAAGGTGACATAGCAGCGGCAAAATATTATCTCAGACTGTTTAAGCAAAGAACCTGTGGTCCGGACGGTTATGCTGATGCAATCGGATTTGCTGATAGATGGAATGAAGTCAAGGGCATTATTGCTGATGATTTATCTGATGTGAGTGAAAGTGACATGAGCCTTTATGATAAATGTGATTTCGGTGAAAATATGTCAACACTAACTGACGTTGAAGCACAATTTGTTTTATGCGAAAATTTCATTGAAACGGTAAACGGTGACGGCTTTTCTGAATATTTTTCCACTGCATTTTCAAGATACTGTGTTGAAACAGTTAAGTATCTTGAATTAATCGGGGCAAAGACTTATGCAAAATGTTTAAGTGAAGCAATCAATCTTTTTCCGAAAGACTTTGATTTTTCCAATGAAACTCAAACGGAAGATTACATTGATAGGTACGAAGAACATTTTGATAAATTCGATGAAATAGAATCTAAGATTTATGACTGTGAAGAGGATGTTCAAACCATGCTTGCTGACTTTATAAAAGATAACAACTTACAAGGATGAAAAATATGATATTTAAAATCGATCCAATGACAGCTGACGATTTTGATGAAGTTCTCAGCATGATGCGAGAATTTTATCAATCGCCTGCAATTTTGCACAAAGCATCTGATGAAATTTTAAAGCAGGACATAAAGGACTGTGTCAGTGATAATCCTTATATTGAGGGATATGTTTTTAAAGACGGTGGTGAAATTATCGGATATTCAATGCTTGCCAAAAGCTATTCAACTGAGTTCGGCGGCTTATGCATCTGGATTGAGGATCTTTATATAAAGCCTGAATACAGGCACAAGGGAATCGGCTCGGATTATTTCAGATTCTTAGATGACAAATTTAAAAACACAGCGGTTCGCATGAGATTAGAGGTTGAACCGAGCAACATTAATGCAATCAAAGCATATAAGAAAAACGGCTATAACGAGTTGCCGTATATAGAAATGACTAAGTAAACGCTGAATAAATCTCGGCACACTGCTCGTTTGCATAAAGTTCCGTCATATCGCACAGAATTTCCTTGAAATACGGAAAGTATGACTGCGTCAATCCTGTGCAATCTGACGAAATTTCTGAGGGCACGATCAGCGCACCGGATTTAATCATCGTTTACTAAAGAATTTTAATATAAGGAGTATATTCATGACAGGAAAAGAACGTGCAGCTTTCAGAGCGCAGGCTAATTCACTTGACCCGCTTTTTCAAATCGGAAAGGGCGGTATGTCAGAGGCATTAATCAAGCAAACCGACGATGCACTTCGTGCCAGGGAACTTATTAAGGTTAAGGTTTTGCTTGAATCTTCACCCGAAACACCCAGAGAGGTTGCTGATGAACTTGCAAAAGCAACGGGTGCTGATGTTATCCAGGTAATCGGCGGAGTTATCGTACTCTATCGTGAAAGTCCTGAACTTAAGGAAAAGGCTGCTCAAAAAGAAAAAAATAAAAAGATGGCGGCAAAAAAAGCCAAAGAAAAACTTTATCGTGAGATGAACGAAAAGCGCCGATATTCACCGGTAAGATCCGTGCGTAAATCAAAATGAGCAGAATCGGTATCTTCGGCGGTACATTCAATCCACCGCATAAAGCACATGTGTATCTTGCAAAGCAGATAAAAGAAACTGCCGCACTTGATAAGATTATAGTCATACCAACGTTTGTTCCGCCGCATAAGCAAACACATGAACTTCAAAGCGGCAGTGACAGACTGAAAATGTGCAGGCGAACTTTTACTGACAGCTTTTTTGAAGTCAGTGCCATTGAATTACTTCGCCAAGGTAAAAGCTATACCATAGACACTCTCGAAGAGATGAAAAAGCGTTATCCAAATGATGAGTTTTTCCTTATCATAGGTTCGGACATGCTGTTGTCATTTCATAAGTGGTATCGTTACAGAGATATAATCTCTCTCTGCACTCTTTGCGTTGCATCAAGGGAAGATTCAGCAGGATATGAAACCTTGTGCAGCTATGCACGTGATGTGTTGCAGCTTGATGTATCGAACGGCGATATCATCATTTCAACATTGCCGCCGCTCGAGATGTCCTCAACCTCGATTCGTCAGAAAATCAAAAACGGCGAAGATATGGGTGGTTTTCTCACAGACGGTGTTATTGAATTCATAAAGGAAAAGGGATTTTACAAATGAGTTATATAGAACGTGCTGATGAATTTAAAGCACTGCTTTCGGGCAGACTTAAAGAGAAGCGATATATTCATTCACTAAATGTCGCCGACAGTGCAGTGTATCTCGCCGAAAAATACGGCGGCGATAGAGATAAGGCATATATTGCAGGGTTACTTCATGATGTGACAAAAAATGAAATTCCTGATAATCAGTTGCAAATGTTAACAGATAATGGTATAATACTAAGTCAGACGGAACTTAATAATCCGAAATTATGGCATGCAATGTCAGGAGCGGTCTATGCCGAAAAAGTTCTCGGAATCACTGATAAGGAAATTCTCGGTGCAATCAGATATCACACAACAGGCAAGGCAGGTATGACTCTGCTTGAGAAGATTGTTTATATTGCCGACTATATTTCAGCAGAGCGTGACTATGAAGATGTTGATGTCATGCGCGAACTGGCTGATGAAAGTCTTGATAAAGCGGCACTTTATGCACTGAAGTTTTCGCTTAAAAGCCTTTCAAAAAAAGAAAAACTTATTCACACTGACAGTGTTGAATTTTATAATGAACTTATCATTAGTAAACGCTGATTGATTGGTGTTTTCTATAAAAATTCAATCCCGAAAGGACTGATAATAATGACGGAACTTGAACTTACAAAAGCAGCTGTTAAGGTTCTTGACAACAAAAAAGCGATTGACATCAAAGCCATTCACATCACTGAATTTTCAATCGTGGCTGACTATTTCATAATCGCAAGCGGTACTTCAAACACGCATGTTAAAGCACTTGCAGATGAGGTTGAATATGAACTCGGACAGCTTGGTGTTAAGCCGAATCACATTGAGGGAAGAGCCACAGGCTGGATATTGCTTGACTATGGCTCGGTAATCGTTCATGTGTTCACAGGCGAAAGCAGAGAATATTATAATCTTGAACGACTATGGTCAGATGCAAACGCACTTGATTTAAGCGATATAATTGAATAATATTAATCAAAAACGGAGTGATAAATTTGTATTACGATTTTAAAAAAGCAGAAAAAAAGTGGCAGGAAAACTGGGAAAAGAGTGGAGTATTCCATGCAAAGCAGGACTATTCTCTCCCGAAGTTTTATTGCCTGATTGAGTTCCCTTATCCGTCAGGTCAGGGTCTTCATGTCGGACATCCCAGACCTTATACCGCCCTTGACATCATTGCAAGAAAGAAGCGCCTTGAGGGATATAATGTCCTTTATCCGATTGGTTGGGATGCATTCGGTCTGCCGACTGAAAACTATGCTATCAAAAATCACATTCACCCTGAAGTGGTAACAAAAAATAACGTTGCTCACTTTAAACAGCAGTTGCAATCTCTCGGCTTTTCATTTGACTGGAGCAGAGAAATCAATACTACCGATCCGTCTTACTATAAGTGGACACAGTGGATATTCCTGCAAATGTTCAAAAAAGGACTTGCATATAAAAAGGAAATGGCAGTTAACTGGTGTACTTCATGCAAATGCGTGCTCGCAAACGAAGAAGTTGTTAACGGTGTTTGTGAACGCTGCGGCAGTGAAGTAATTCATAAAACCAAAAGTCAGTGGATGCTGAAAATTACTGCATACGCTGAAAGACTTCTCAATGACCTTGATGATCTTGACTATATCGAAAGAGTTAAACTTCAGCAGAAAAACTGGATAGGTAAGTCAACAGGTGCAGAGGTTGATTTTGACACCACCGTCGGTGACACACTCAGAATTTACACAACACGTCCTGATACTCTCTTCGGCGCTACATATATGGTTATTTCGCCCGAACATGAGTTCATTGAAAAATGGGCAGATAAAATCAATAACCTTGATGAGGTCAAGGCATATCAGGCCGCGGCCGCAAGAAAGTCAGACTTCGAGCGTACTGAGGTCAACAAGGATAAAACAGGTGTTATGCTTGACGGTGTTAAGGCTATTAATCCTGTTAACGGAACAGAGATTCCTATCTTCATTTCAGACTATGTTCTGGTTTCCTACGGAACAGGTGCAATCATGGCTGTTCCGGCTCATGATACACGTGACTGGGAGTTTGCGAAGAAATTTGAACTTCCGATAATCGAAGTTGTTTCCGGCGGCGATGTTCAGAAAGAGGCATTCACCGATTGCGCAACAGGTGTTATGGTCAACTCAGGCTTCCTCACAGGACTTTCTGTTGAAGATGCCAAGGTGAAAATTGTTGAATGGCTGACTGAAAAGGGTGTAGGCCATCAGAAGATCAACTATAAACTGCGTGACTGGGTGTTTGCCCGTCAGAGATATTGGGGTGAGCCGATTCCTATTGTTCATTGCGAAAAATGCGGCATGGTACCTCTTGATGAAAGCGAACTTCCGCTCAAACTGCCTAAAGTCGATAGCTATGAACCGACTGAAACAGGCGAATCTCCGCTTGCCAAAATGACTGATTGGGTTAATACAACATGCCCGAAGTGCGGCGGCAAAGCAAAAAGAGAAACCGACACAATGCCTCAGTGGGCAGGTTCGTCATGGTATTTCCTTCGCTATTGCGATCCTCACAACGATAACGCTCTTGCATCGAAAGAAGCGCTTGAATATTGGTCGCCTGTTGATTGGTATAACGGCGGCATGGAGCATACAACTCTCCACTTGCTTTACAGCCGTTTCTGGCATAAGTTCCTTTATGATATCGGTGTTGTTCCCACAAGTGAGCCTTATAAGAAACGTACAAGTCACGGTATGATTCTCGGAGCAAACGGCGAAAAGATGAGTAAGTCACGCGGCAATGTTGTTAACCCGGATGAGGTTGTTGATGAATTCGGTGCAGACACAATGCGTACTTATGAAATGTTCGTCGGCGACTTTGAAAAGGCTGCTCCGTGGAATCCGCAGGGCGTTAAAGGCTGCAAACGTTTCATTGATAGAGTTTGGTCAATTCAGGAGATGGTGAACGATAAAGATGGTTATACTTCTGAACTTGAATCGCTCATGCATAAAACAATCAAAAAGGTAACTGAAGATATTGACTCCTTGAAGTTTAACACTGCAATTGCGGCAATGATGACACTTGTTAATAAGATGTATGAAATCGGCTCGGTTTCACGCGATGATCTTAAGACGCTTACAATTTTATTCAATCCCTTTGCCCCTCACATGACAGAGGAATTGTGGGATGTTATGAACTTTGGCGGCACAGTCACAGATCAGAAGTGGCCGTCCTATGATGAAAGCAAGTGTGTTGATGATACAATCGAGATTGCTGTTCAAGTTAACGGTAAGGTTCGTGCAAGACTTAATGTTGATGCAAACATTGAATCAGAAGATGCAATTGCTCTTGCAAAGCAGGATGAAAAAATTGCCGCAGAGATAAACGGTAAAAACATCGTTAAAGAACTTTATATCAAGGGCAGACTTGTTAATATCGTTGTCAAATAAAACTTCAAAATTGTTCCTCATCATAAAATCTGATGAGGATCTTTCTCTATGCAATAGGATTACATTTGTCGATAATCTTGTATTTTTTCAATAAGTATCGAAAAAAATGCAAATATTTACAAAATCTTTTAATATTAGCACCATTTTTCTCTTGACAAGTTGATTTAGTTACTGTATAATATTCACCGTATCCTAATAGGAAATATACCCCTGCTATCAGGCGGAGGGAGGGAATTATAGATGAGTCAGGTAAAAGTTAAAGAGAACGAATCCTTGGACAGTGCTCTCAGACGTTTCAAAAGACAGACTTCACGTGATGGTATCATTCAGGAAGTTCGTAAAAGAGAACATTATGAGAAACCTTCTGTTGCAAGAAAGAAGAAGTCTGAAGCCGCTCGTAAGCGCAAATACAAATAAGTAACTCAAAAGCAGGCATAAGCCTGCTTTTTTGCTGAATGATAATATAAATATATAGAAAAGATTATAGAGTTTGGAGGCACACCATGTCAAGTATAGATTGCATAAAACACTTTTTAAAAGGCAAAGCGGATGCCGCACTTATCATTAGCGAAGAAAACGTGAGATATTTCACTTCGTTTTCTTCAACCAACGGATATCTTCTTATAACGGAAAACACGTCAATTTTTCTGACTGACAGCCGATATATTGAAGCTGCTGAAAATACGATCAAAACTTGCGATGAGGTATGTGAAATCAAATCTGTTGAACAAACCCTTGCTCCGCTTGTATCGAATCTTGGAATCAGAACAATTTGCGTTGAGCAAAGCAGAATGAACCTTGCTCAGCTTGCCGCTTTTAAAAAGCATTTTGAAAATGTTGAGTTTATCACGGATTCTTCGCTTGATGCCGAAATAAACAGCCTTAGAAGCGTCAAAAACAAACAAGAGGCTGAAAAAATCGAAAAGGCTCAGCGTATTGCAGAAGATGCCTTTGAACATATGTTGGAGTTTATTGCAGTAGGTAAAACCGAACGTGAAATTTCTCTTGAACTTGATTACACAATGCTAAAAGCAGGTGCTGATGCGCTTTCATTTGAAACAATTGTTGTTTCAGGATCAAACGGCTCAATGCCGCATGGTGTTCCCGGAAACAAAAAAATCAACAGCGGTGATTTTATAACAATGGATTTTGGTGCAGTTTTTAACGGATATCACAGTGACATGACAAGAACAATTGCGGTTGGTGAGATATCGCAAAAGCAGACTGAGGTTTATAACACGGTTCTTGCGGCTCAAAAAGCAGGACTTGATATGATCAAAGCAGGCACATCATGCAAAGAGGTTGACAAAGCCGCCAGAGATATTATAAAATCTAGGGGTTACGGTGATTACTTCGGCCATGGTTTTGGCCACGGAGTCGGCATTGAAATTCATGAATATCCGAATCTTTCCCCGAAAAGCAATGCGTTTTTGAAAAGCGGCAACGTTGTAACAGCTGAACCGGGCATATATATTCCCGGAGAATTTGGTGTCAGAATCGAGGATATGGTACTTGTTACGGATGATGGTTATTATAACTTCACATGCTGCAAAAAAGAACTCATTGTTTTATGATTGTATTATTAATATGCGGGTGAGTGCGTTGAAAAAATTTAGGGTCTTATCCGCATATTTAAATTGTTGATTATGGTAAATTTAAGTACGAGATTTTAAAATAATATAGAGGTGCTTTATTGTGAACAAGAAAAAATCAGTAGCTATCGTCACAGTAATTATTGTTGCAATCATTGCTGTTGCTGCTGTTGTAACAATGAAAAACGTCAGCAAGTCAAGCAGTGAACTTGATATGATTTTGAATTCTGAACTTACGGTTGCCGAAAAGAGCAATGAAATTGGTAAATTGGCAGATTCTAAAAAGTCAGAATGTGAGAAAATGAAAAAACAGATAAGCGAATTGCTCGCTGATTTGTGTAAGGATGATGTAGTGTCAAATTATATCACTGCTGATAAAGCAGTTGAAAGCTTTGACGATTACTATTCTGAGGCTATAGACAAAATCGAAAGCAAGCTTGAATTTTTGAAAAACTCAAATGCCATCGAATACGGCAGTGGTTCATATGCGTCAATTGCCATTGCAAGTGACGAGTTTAATGAATTTTCTTCGCTTTATGATGAATTGACAGATATATATAATAATTTAAAAGAAATGGTATAATTTTTATAAGAGCAGAGGGGTAGGATTCAGTGACACTGCATGAAAACACACAGGAAAAAGAAAAGGCACTTCTTGTCAGTGTTGACACAGGAGATTTTGATGCTGAGGTGTCAATTGATGAACTTGAAGAACTTACAGATACTGCCGGTGCAGTTGTTGTAGGCAAGGTCATTCAAAAAAAGGAAAGACCGGAAGCGGCAACCTTTGTCGGCATGGGTAAACTATCGGAAATAATTGCGTTTTGTCAGGCAAACGAAGTTGATCTTATGATTTTCGACAGTGAACTCACTCCGTCACAGCAAAGAAACCTTGAACGGTTGACAGGAGTTCGTGTAATTGACCGCACAATGCTTATTCTTGATATTTTTGCCGCAAGAGCAAGAACGAGTGAGGGTAAGCTACAAGTTGAACTTGCACAGCTTAAATACAGTTTACCGCGGCTTGCAGGACAGGGTATAGCCATGTCCAGGCTCGGCGGCGGAATCGGAACAAGAGGTCCCGGTGAAAGCAAACTTGAAAGCGATAAACGTCACATCAGACGCAGAATTCAAAAATTGGAAGATGATCTTAAAGAAATGGAAAAGCGCCGTTCTCTTTTGAGAAAACGCAGGAGCAAAGACGGTGTGCAGACTGTTGCTATTGTCGGTTACACAAATGCAGGAAAGTCAACACTGATGAACGCTTTAACCAAAGCAGGTGTGCTTGCAGAAAATAAGCTTTTTGCAACCCTTGATCCGACTTCGCGTGCACTAACTCTTCCCGACGGCAGAAGCGTTATGCTTGTTGATACCGTAGGACTTATAAGGCGGCTTCCTCATAAGTTGGTTGAAGCATTTAAGTCCACCTTGGAAGAAGCGGCAGAAGCAACTGTTATTTTGAACGTCTGCGATGCATCAGACGAGCATTGCAATGAACATCTGGAAGTTACACGCAAACTGCTTGATGAACTCGGTTGTGCAGGCAAACCCGTAATTTCTGTCATGAACAAGTGTGATAAAGTCGGTGATGTCTATTCTATGCCGACCTTCGGCAGAACGGTCATGATCTCCGCTCTCAATGAAAGAGGTTTTGATGAATTGCTTGATGCAATAATCAAGGAGTTACCGCCCACACGCAAAAAAGCCGAACTGCTCATACCGTTTAAGGCAGGCGCAGTTGCGGCAAGAATAAGAAACGAGGGCGTTGTTGAATTTGAGGAGTACCGTGAAGACGGACTTTATATGAAAGCAACGGTTGAAATAGCATTACTTGACGAAATAAAGGATTGGATAATTACGTCTTAGGATGAATTTACCCGCCTTGCTCGGTTGAATCTGGCTGATAAAATGTGTGCATGAATCCGTTCAGTTCCACGCTTGAAACATCACCGCCGATTATAACACCTTCATATACGAGAATGTTCCCTCTGATAATGCCCGAAGAGTTTTCATATCCGGGATAGTTTTTGATTTCATAAGACCATAGTTTTACTCTCGCGCCTTTGTATTTTTCAAGGTCGAGTCCCTGTTCTTTTTGAATTGCGTTATATGAAGTGTAAACATCATCGAATTCACTTGGTATAACAACCTCTTTCACTTCGCATGGGTCTTCATTGATTTCCCAACCGAACTGCGAAAAGAATGCAACTCTTTCTTCGGCGGTCGCTGCCTTGAGAATTATGCTTCCTTGTTTTGAAACAGGCTTATCGGCATTTTTAGAAACAAAATACACAGCCCCGATTGTTGCAAAAACAACAGCCAACATAATGACGGCGGCCGATTTTAACTTGGATGATTTAACAGAAACAACAAACATAAAGATTTACCAATACCTTTCCGACTGTATTTACTCATTGAATAATCACATTTCAAAAGTCAATAGAAGTGCCCAAAAAGCGGAGTTTAATTTGTGTTTTCCCCGCCTGCGGCGGGGAAAACATGTTAAATACCTCCTTGCAGCGAACGCTACCAAACCAATTGTGATAATATCAATGGAAGTCAAATATACTATTTAACAGTGCAGTGGCGAAAGCCTTGTTGCACATCTTAGTAATATATATGGCACTTAACTTATTTGTATGCCAACAAAGTATAAAGTGTCTGTATGAGAGGAGCAAACAGCAATTTATGGATTATATACCCTATAATTCACGAAACAGAATACATAAAAGTCCATTCGGAGCAGTACGCTGTGGCGAAAAAATCACATTTAAGGTGGTTTTACCGAGAAATCTTTCGTGCAGTAAGGTTGAACTTGTCATTCATCGTGACGGCGGTGAATCAACTTATCACAACTTCTTTTGGCTGTCCATGCAGGGCAGTGATGAAGAATGGTGGTGTCTTGATTATGAGCCGACTGATACCGGACTTTATTTCTATCATTTTGAATATGACACCCCGTGGGGGCGCATGACTGTTAAGCACAACGGTTCATGTATGGGCATTCTCGGAGGCGGCACACAACAGTGGCAGCTTACTGTTTATGACAGTGAATTTGCAACACCTGATTGGCTTAAAGGTGGTCTGATATATCAGATTTTTCCTGACAGATTCTGTTCATCAGGTGAAAAAAAACAAAATGTTCCGTCCGACAGAGTTTTACGCACAGATTGGGGCGGTGAACCGAGATGGAAACCGACACAGGATGGTAAAGTCCTCAATAACGATTACTTCGGCGGTGATCTTAAGGGGATTGAGCAAAAGCTTGATTATCTTTCATCTCTCGGTGTAACATGCATTTATCTTAATCCGATTTTTGAAGCTCAAAGTAATCATCGCTACGATACATCTGATTACAGTAAAATTGATTCAATTCTCGGCACGGAGAAAGATTTGAAGAATCTTTGCGGTAAGGCAGAACAATACGGTATATCAATTATTCTTGATGGTGTGTTCAGTCACACAGGCGATGACAGTATATATTTCAATAAATACGGCAGATATGACAGCGTTGGTGCATTTCAGTCAACCGAATCTAAGTATTACAACTGGTATAAATTCATCTCATGGCCGAACAAATATCACTCATGGTGGGGAATAGATATTCTTCCGGAAGTGACTGAAGAATCCCCCGAATTTATTGAATTCATCACAGGCGAAAATGGTATAGCGCGAAAGTGGCTGAAAACAGGAGTCAGAGGCTGGCGGCTTGATGTTGCGGATGAACTTCCGGATTTGTTCCTTGATGAATTCCGCAAGGCAATAAAAAAAGAGAAGACTGACGCATTGCTTCTTGGCGAAGTGTGGGAAGATGCGTCTAATAAGCACAGCTATGGTGCAAGACGCAGATATCTTCAAGGTGCACAGCTTGACAGCGTTATGAACTATCCGTTTGCCGATGCGATAATTTCTTTTATAAGAACAGGTGTTGTTGAAGGCTTTACCGATAAAATCATGACAATACTTGAAAACTATCCGAAATGTGTTGTCGACGTTCTGATGAACCATATCGGAACGCACGATACCATGAGAGCAATCACTCAGCTTGTGGGCGAAAGCTGTGAATACAGAGATCGTCAGTGGCAAAGTGAAAAATACTTAACCGATGAACAATATAAAAAAGGTGTGAGTCTGCTTAAACTTGCATCGGCTATTCAGTATACTCTGCCCGGTGTGCCGTCTATATATTACGGAGATGAGGCGGGTATGCAGGGCTATAAGGATCCGTTTAACAGAGTTTGCTATCCGTGGGGGAATGAAAATCAAGAACTTATTAATTGGTATAAGCAGCTTGGCAAAATCAGAAGTAACTGCAAATGTCTGAAAGACGGAGAGTTTATTCCGATATCTGAAATGCTCGGATGCCTTGCATATGCAAGGCAGAGTGAAGATGATGAAATTATGGTTATCATCAACCGCAACGAGCACGAAATAGATTATTATCTTCCGGAGCATTGGCATAATGCCGAATGTGTTCTGAACGGCGAAATGCTCGGTTCAGCTGTTAAAATAAATGCTCTTGACGTTGCAATTTTAAAGAAGGAGAAAGAACAATGAGCGAATGGACAGAAGTTAAAATTTGCGTAAATGCTGACGATGTTGACAAAGCAGGCGACATTGCAATGATGGTCGTGCCTTATGGAATCTATATTGAGGATTACAGAAATCTTGAACAGCAGGCATGGGAGATTGCGCGCATAGATTTAATTGATGAAGAATTGCTTGCTAAAGACAGAACCAAGGCCTTTGTACACATCTATATCTCACCCGAGGAAAATCCACTTGAAGCAGTTGCTTTTTTACGTGAGCGTTTCACAAGTGAGGGCATTGAAAATGAAATTGTTACAAACGAATGCTGCAATGAGGATTGGGAAAACAACTGGAAACAGTATTTTCATCCGATTCCCGTTGGAGAGAAACTGCTCATACGTCCTATTTGGGAAGAAGAATATGATGCAGGTGACCGCAAGGTTTTGAATATTGAGCCGGGTCTTGCTTTCGGAACAGGCACTCACGAAACAACAAGACTTTGCCTTGAAACTCTTGAAAAACATATTACACCGGAAAAAACAGTTCTTGATATAGGTTGTGGCAGCGGTATACTTTCCATTGCGTCACTTCTTCTCGGTGCAAAGAGTGCAACAGGAGTTGATATTGATGCCCTTGCTGTTAAAACAGCAATTGAAAACGGCAAAGAAAATGGATTTTCCGAGCCAGAGATGACCGTTTTACACGGAAATCTTGCCGAAAAAGTGAGTGGCAAGTTCGACATTGTTGTTGCAAACATTGTTGCTGATGTAATCATTCTTTTCTGCAAGGATGTTGCCTCGTTTATGAAAGATGATGCAATTTTCATCACGTCGGGAATTATCGACACAAGAGAGCAGGATGTTATTGATGCATTTGAAAAATATGGTTTCAGCATTAAAGCAAGACATACCGAAAAAGGCTGGGTATGCTTTGAGTGTGTGAAGAAATGAAATATAACACTCCCCGAACAGTAATCGACTCAGTTCGGGGAGTGTTACAAATTTATTGCAATTTTTCCAATTTGTTGCCGGGAGAGAAACAATCGGATATAATGATGATATTAAACCAAAGAAGAGTGCATCATGCTTGATTGCCCCTGCCATTGTTTTAAGTATTTCGGTATCGGTTTTGCTGACATGGCGATGAAGATAAAGCCGGTGGTAAATTTCTTGATTGGATGCTGACTGATGAGGGACAAAAGTGCATCGCTCAGGCAGGGTATATAACAATAAAATAAACAAGCTGTTTGACATGTTTAAGCGTGATTTATTCCTACATTATTTCTATATGCAAACTTCGAAACCCGCTAAAAATAATTATTTCAATTTTTTTCAAAAAACTGTTGGAATATCAAAGATTTTATATTATAATATATCAGTATATTTGTGTACAATGAAAACGGAGGTGCGCCATGTCATCAGAATATACGGTATCCTTCAAGAAATTTTTAAAGGATAATCAGTTTGAAATGCTGTATATGCCTAAAGAGCCATCGGAGATTTTAATTAAGACTCCTGATGTAAATCGTCCCGGTTTGATTTTTGCCGGATATGAAAATTTCTTTGATAATGAAAGGCTTAATTTTGTCGGTAAAGCGGAGATTGAATTTTTGAAAAGCCTCACAGCTGAACAAAGGTGTAACAGAATCGAGGCTTTCATGTCTAAATGTCCTGCTGCTGTTATTGTTACAAGAGGACTTGAGTGCCCGGTGGAAATTGTGCAGCTTGCTCCGAAATACGGTGTACCGCTTCTGCGTACAACTGACACAACATCGAGATGTATGGCGACGATTATTGCATATCTGAACAAGGAACTCGCTGAGCGCATAACCCGTCATGGTGTATTTGTTGAGGTATATGGTGAAGGTGTGCTAATTCTCGGCGACAGCGGAGTCGGAAAAAGTGAATCAGCTGTTGAACTTATCAAACGCGGTCACCGTTTGATTGCCGATGATGCTGTTGAAATCAAAAAAACATCTGCTAAAACACTCGTTGGTACTGCGCCGGATAATATCAGGCACTTCATTGAACTGCGCGGTATCGGTATTATCAATGCAAGACGAATTTTCGGTATGGGTGCTGTCAGACTTTCTAAGAAAATAGACATGGTTATTGAACTTGAACCATGGGACAGCGAAAAAGTTTATGACCGAATGGGTGCTGAAAGTGAGTATCTTGAGATACTCGGAGTTAAACTTCCATATACGGTTGTACCTGTTCAGCCTGGACGAAATCTTGCAATTATTATTGAGGTTGCCGCAATGAACAACAGGCAGAAAGCAATGGGATATAACGCGGCAAGAGAATTGCTTCATAATCTCGGTATGGTTGAGGATATTATACCGCAAGAGGATGAACTCGAAATTTGGGGAACTTTTTAAAAAAATAAAATTTGTTTATAGAAAGGCTATGGTGAATCATATGTATAAAGTAGGTGTAGATCTCGGCGGAACAAATATTGTTGCCGGTGTTATTAATGACAACTATGAAATAATAGGAAGAGCAAAGGTTAAAACAAACGTTCCAAGGCCTGCGAAGGAAATAATGGACGATATAGTATATTGTGTAAAAAAAGCAGCAGAAGATGCTGAGATAGCGATTGATGAAATTTCGAGTATCGGTGTGGGAACTCCCGGTTCTGTGGACAGAGAAAAGGGTATAATTGAATTTGCCAACAACCTCTATTTTCATCATGTTCCGGCAGCCGAAATGATTCGCAGCCAAATTGATGTTCCGGTTTATCTTGAAAATGATGCTAACTGCGCCGCTTTGGGTGAGGCGGTTGCAGGCTGCGGTAAAGGTAAAAAAGAATTTGTTGCAATCACCCTCGGAACAGGTGTTGGTTCCGGATATATTCATGACGGAAAAATTGTGATAGGATGCAATGGCGCAGGCGGTGAGTTTGGTCATATGGTCATCGATATCGGCGGAGAAAAATGCACCTGCGGCAGAGAGGGATGCTGGGAAAGCTATGCATCTGCAACTGCACTTGTTAGACAGACAAAAGCGGCGATGCTTGAAAATCCGGGAAGTAAAATGTGGCAGCTTACAGACGGCGATATTAACAATGTTAGCGGACGCACAGCTTTTGATGGTATGCGTGAAGGCGATATTGTTGCTGAATCTGTTGTTGAAAAGTATATAAAATATATAGCGGTAGGCACAATAAATGTTATCAATGCTTTGCAGCCTGATATGATTTGTTTCGGCGGCGGAATCTGCAATGAGGGAGAAACTCTTCTTTCAAGAATCAGAAAGCATATTAATGAGTTCCGCTACAGCAGATATGCCGATACTCAAACCGAAATTTGCCGTGCGAAACTCGGCAACGACGCAGGTATAATCGGTGCGGCATTGGTAGAGAATTAATGGAGGTTTTCTTTTGAAAACAGTTACAGACTTTTTAGAAAGTAAAAACATAAGCTATCTTGCCGATGAGTTAATGAAATATCACACAACATTTCGTATCGGCGGCAATGCGAAGCTGTTCGTTATGCCGAAAAATGTTGATGAACTTATCGCTTTAGTTAATTTGTGTAAAAGCGAAAATGTGCGATTTTTCATTGTCGGAAACGGTAGCAATCTTCTTATAAATGACAGCGGAATCGATGCAGTTGTTATTCATTTATCTGATGGTTTTGATTTTATCAGAATGGTTGATGAAACAACGATTGAGGCAGGAGCAGGAGTTTCCCTTGCTGCTGTTTGCAAGTTTGCTTTGTCAAATGGTCTTTCCGGTCTTGAATTTGCTTACGGTATCCCCGGCTCAGTCGGAGGTGCTGCATTTATGAATGCAGGTGCATACGGAGGTGAAATGAAAACCGTCGTGGAGTCTTGCAGTCATGTAAGTATGGATGGTGAAATCGGCTGTTTCGATTCATCCGCTCTTGACTTCGGATACAGAAAAAGTGTATACGGTAACGGAGAATATATCATAACTTCCGTTGTGTTTAAACTTGCAAAAGGTAGCACGGATGATATTCGTGCGAAAATGAATGAGTTGATGCAGCGCAGAAAAGATAAGCAGCCGCTTGAATATCCGAGCGCAGGAAGTATTTTTAAGCGGCCTGAAGGCTATTTTGCAGGTGCGCTTATTGAGCAAAGCGGATTAAAGGGCAAAAAAATCGGTGGTGCACAGGTTAGCGAAAAGCATGCCGGATTCATCGTGAATGTCGGCGGAGCAACCTGCAAAGATGTCAAAGACCTCATTGAATTTTGTCAAGAAACGGTTGCTGATAAATTCGGAGTTCGGCTTGAAACCGAAGTAAAAATGATTTAAAGTATATATTGTTTAAAATACTGTCACTCCTTGGCGACTGTAACAGGGATTGGTCATTTGCTTTAACTTTTGCAGTCGGACAAGGCATGGTAATCTATTATGGAATTTGTTATTGTAACAGGTATGTCAGGTGCAGGTAAGTCCTGTGTTGTGGATTCACTTGAAGATATCGGATTTTTCTGTGTTGACAATCTGCCGTCTAAACTTATCCCTGTGTTTGCACAGTTGTTGCAGTCATCGGGCGAACGTGAGCGAGTTGCAGTCGTCACAGACGTGAGATCAGGTCAATCATTTTCGGATTTTTTTGAATCACTTGATACACTTCGGGAATTGCAGATTTCATATAAAATAATGTTTCTTGATGCTAAAGACGATGTTCTTGTAAAGCGATATAAGGAAACAAGGCGCAAGCATCCGCTGGTTCAGTCCAATTATGATTCAATTGCTAATGCGATAAATGAAGAGCGTAAACTCCTTGCCGGAGCCAGAGCTAATGCTGATTATCTTCTTGAAACAAGTAATCTTTCTGCGACACAGTGCAGAGTTCGTGTTTTAAGCATGTTTAGCGAAAATAAAAACCGTCAGATGCATATTCACTGCATGTCATTCGGCTTCAAGCACGGTATACCGAACGATGCAGATTTTGTTTATGATGTGCGTTTTTTGCCGAATCCGTTTTACATTCCTGAACTTAAACAATTAACAGGACTTGACAATGCAGTGAATGAATATGTTATGCAATCTGACGATGCCAAAGAATATGAAAAGAAGCTGTTTGATTTTGTCGATTATATCATACCATTGTGTCAAAAAGAAGGCAGAAGCCAGCTTATTATTGCAATCGGATGCACGGGAGGACATCATCGTTCCGTGACCTTTGCGGAAAATCTATATAAACATCTTAATTTGAATTATTCATCAAGCGTAAGCCATAGAGATATCTTGAAGTGAGGTTAGCCATGTCATTTTCTTCAACGGTTAAAGAAGAACTTGTAAAAATTGAAAATATTGCTCCATGCTGTCTGCATGCAATGGCATATGGCATGCTCTTGTTCGGTCGTTCATTCAATCTGAAATCAGTTTCTCTGATGACGGAACATGAATGTGTTGCAAAGCAATATGCGCTTATGATTGAGAAAACAACAAATGTCGCGCCGCATTTTCTGGTTTCAGATGCTGGAAAATATTCTATTTCTGTTGATAACCCTGAAGAAGCAGTACAAGTATTGTCTGAGTTCTTTGTGAGCGGAAACGAAGCGTTTATGCGAATTAACAGGGGCAATCTGCTAAATGAATGCAGCAGTGATGCAACAGAAGATTTCAACTGCTGTAACGGTGCCTTCCTGCGCGGAGCATTTCTTTCGTGCGGAACAATATCAGATCCGAATAAAGGGTATCATCTTGAATTTGTTGTTCCTTTTAGGACGTTAAGCTTTGATCTTATGAAGATGCTCACTGATTACGGTTTAAAAGCCAAACATATGGTAAGGCGCGGCGCAAATGTTATTTATGTTAAAGACAGCGAAAGTATTGAGGACTTGCTTAATATAATGGGCGCTCAAATGGCAGCGTTTGAAATAATGAATATAAAAATATATAAAGATATAAGGAATGTATCCAATCGCATAACTAATTTCAATTGTGCGAATATTTCAAGAACGGTTTCTGCCGCATATGATCAAATTGAAAAAATAGAAAAGCTTATAAAAAACGGAACTTTTGAGTCGTTAGATGATGAACTAAGAGCATTTGCAAGAGTGAGAATTGATAATCCCGATGCCAGTTTAAGAGAACTTGGTGAAATGTTCGATCCGCCATTGTCCCGTTCGGCGGTGAACCACAGAATAAAAAAAATACTTTCGTTTTATGATAATCAGAACAAAATAAAATCAGATGCTCAGCAGGATACAGACGGAGGAATTTGAGTTGAACAGCACAGAAAGAAAAATAAAGTTTTCAGTTCCGGAAGAGGAATTAAAAAAGCAAACTGAATATACACACCTTGTCAGAACCGTTCTTTCGTCAAGATTTTCGGTCATACCGCCAAAGGCATTTGTACATACTTATGGTTGTCAGGGAAATGTCGCGGACGGCGAAAGGCTTAAAGGCATGCTCATTGAAATGGGATATGAACTTACTGATCAAATTGAAGGTGCGGATTTAGTATTATATAATACCTGTGCAATTAGAGAACATGCACAAGATCGCGTATTCGGAAATGTAGGTGCGCTGAAAGCATATAAAAAAGAAAATCCGAATATGATTATTGCTCTTTGCGGCTGTATGATGCAGCAAAAATATGTTGCTGACAGAATCAACAACAGTTTCAGATATGTTGACCTTGTTTTTGGTACTCATGTTATTCACAGACTCCCGGAATTCATATATAGATGTCTTTGCAGCGGATCGCGTGTGTTTGAAATCCCTGATTCCGATGGAAACATTGTTGAAGGATTGCCTGTGAGCCGTGATGGGTCTTTTAAAGCATGGGTTCCAATAATGTACGGATGCAACAATTTCTGCTCATATTGCATTGTTCCCTACGTAAGAGGACGTGAGCGAAGCAGAGAGTTTTGTGATGTTGTTAATGAGTGTAGTCAGCTTGTCAAGGACGGCTATAAGGAAATAACCTTGCTTGGACAGAATGTAAATTCATATAATAAGGATTTGGACGAGGAATATCGCTTTCCTGCACTTCTGAAAGCTATCAATGATATTGAGGGTGATTTCATCATCCGTTTTATGACTTCCCATCCGAGAGATTGTACTAAAGAACTGTTGGAAACAATGGCAAGTTGTGATAAAGTGGCAAAACATCTTCATCTTCCGTTCCAATCGGGCAATGACAGAGTGCTCAATGAGATGAACCGTCATTATGACAGAAAAAAATATCTTTCGCTGATTGATTATGCCTATGAGTTGATGCCGGAACTTTCAATCACAAGTGATGTTATAGTTGGTTTTCCCGGCGAAACATATGATGAGTTTTGTGACACTTTGAGTCTTATCGACTATGTAAAATATACTTCGCTGTTCACTTTCATTTTTTCTCCGCGGCCCGGTACAAAAGCGGCAGAAATGCCGGATCCGATTTCGCGCGCAGAAAAGGGTAAATGGTTCAGTGAACTTACAAGTTTGCAGGAATCAATTGCCGGTCAAAGAACAGCATCAATGAAAGATAAAACATACCGTGTTCTTGTTGAGGAAAAAAGCAAACAGGACGGATGGCTTTCGGGAAGAACCGAGGGAAATATAATCATTGAATTTGAAGGTGACGAAAGCCTTATAGGTTCATTTTGCTTTGTTAAAGTTATCGAACCGAAAACATGGATTTTAAAAGGTGAACTAATTTAAGAAGATATCACCAAATGGTGTTATTGATATACTATAAAAATATTATTTAAGGAGTAAATCAAATGGATGTAATTAAACTTACACGTGAACTTGGCGCAGCAATTCAGAAAGATGAGCGCTATCTCAAGTTTGACGAAATTCGTCAAGCAAATGAAAAGGATCAGGAGCTTCTTGATCTTATGGGTCAAATTCAGCTTATTCAGATGAATTATCAGCGTGAATCAAGCCAGGAAAAGCCTGACACTTCAAAACTTACTGCATACGAAGCAGAATTCAATGAAGCATATGGTAAATTTATGGAAAACGAAAAGATGCAGGCATATGAAGCAGCAAGAGCAGAAATTGATTCAATGATGAACTATATCATGCAGATTCTCGGTCTTTGCGTCAATGGTGCTGATCCTGCAACATGTGAGCCTGAAGAACATGATTGCAACGGCTCATGCCACGAATGCGGCGGCAGCTGCCATCACTGATAGTTTAGGAAACTCTGAACTAATTAGCTTTTTCTAAAGGATTTATAAATCAAACGGGAGGAAGAACAAAATGGCTGATATGACGCCGATGATGAAACAATATTTTGAAATTAAGGAAGAATATACCGATGCTATTTTGTTTTTCCGACTCGGAGATTTCTATGAAATGTTTTTCGATGATGCAAAAACTGCGGCGAGAGAACTTGAACTGACTCTTACAGGAAGAAGTTGCGGTCAAGGAGAAAGAGCACCGATGTGCGGCGTTCCGTTCCATAGTGCTGATTCATATATTGCAAAACTTGTTGACAGAGGATATAAGGTTGCAATCTGTGAGCAGACTGAAGATCCCGAACTTGCAAAAGGACTTGTTAAGCGTGATGTAATAAGAGTTATTACTAAAGGCAGTATCATCGAAAATAACATGCTTGATGATTCAAAAAATAACTATCTTACCACAATATATCTTGATGATAAAGCGGCAGGTGTATGCTTTACGGATGTTTCAACAGGAACATTGAATCTCACTTGCTTCGAGGGCAAAAAACTTGAAAGCAGGATTATAAATGAACTTGGTGTTTTCTCTCCGAGTGAAATTGTACTCAACAGAAAATGCGCCGAGAATTCGTCAATTTCAGCTTTTATTAACAAAAGAATTGAAGCTTCATGTGAAATGCCTGATGACAGCTATTTCAGTTATGAATCCTGCCTTAACGTGTGCATTGAGCATTTTGGTGAAAACAAACTGTCCGCACAGGAAATAATAAATAATAAAGCGGCAGTTATTGCAGTAGGTGTTGCGATAAAATATCTTAAAGATGTTCAGAAAAACGATGTTGCAGGTATTACCGACATCAACTTTTATTCAGAAAATCAGTTCATGAAAATTGATTTTTCAACTAAACGCAATCTCGAAATAGTTGAAACTATGCGTAACCGAGAAAAGAAAGGCTCATTATTATGGGTACTTGATAAAACAAAAACATCCATGGGCAAAAGACTTCTTCGCTCATGGCTTGAAAAACCGCTTATCAATTTTGCGCAGATTTCCAAAAGACACAACGCAGTTGATGAGTTGGTTAACAATAGTATGAAATTAACAGAGCTTACCAATGCTTTGACATATATATATGACATTGAGCGACTCATTACAAGAGTTGTTTATGAAAGTGCAAATGCTAAGGAATTGAATTCATTAAAGCAAACTATTGAAAACCTTCCTGCAATTAAAAATGCACTTTCAGATTCATCTTCAACATGCCTTAAGCAGATTTATTCAGCAATTGATTTGCTTGAAGACGTACATTCTCTTATCGAGGCTGCGATTGATCCCGAAGCACCGTTTTCAATTCGCGAGGGAGGCTTGATTCGAGATGGATTCAATGAAGAATTGGATTCACTTCGTGATATTGAGCATAACGGCAAAAAGTATATTACGGCAATCGAAACAGCTGAACGCGAAAAAACAGGAATTCAGAAGCTGCGTATCGGATATAACCGTGTTTTCGGATATTACATTGAGGTCAGCAATTCATATAAAGCACTAGTACCTGATACATACATAAGAAAGCAGACCTTAGCAAACTGCGAAAGATATATTACACAGGAACTTAAAGACCTTGAAAGTAAGGTTTTGGGTGCGCAGGAGCGAAGCGTTAAACTTGAATATGAAATTTTCTGTCAGGTCAGAAAGCGTGTTGCAAATGAGTATAACCGTATTCAGTTGACAGCATCAGCGGTTGCAGCGGTAGATGTTCTTTGCTCTCTTGCAAATGTTGCAATCGAAAACAATTATGTTTGTCCTACCATGTGTGACAGTTCAGTAATTGAAATTGTTGAAGGAAGGCATCCTGTTGTTGAAAAAATGCTCACGGATATGCCATTTGTTCCCAATGACACTTATCTTGATTGTGACGACAGCCGATGTGCAATAATCACAGGACCGAATATGGCAGGTAAGTCGACATATATGCGTCAGGTTGCCTTGATATGCCTTATGGCACAAATCGGTTCTTTTGTGCCTGCTAAACGCGCCAATCTTTCAATTGTTAACAGCATTTTCACCCGCGTCGGTGCGTCGGATGATCTCGCTTCAGGGCAATCGACATTTATGGTTGAGATGAATGAAGTTGCTTCAATTTTGAAGTCAGCTGATAAACACAGTTTGATTATTCTTGATGAAGTTGGCAGAGGTACATCAACCTTTGATGGTATGAGTATTGCGAGAGCAGTACTTGAATACATTGCCGATAAGCGTAAGGTTGGAGCAAAAACACTGTTTTCAACTCATTATCATGAACTTACGGAACTTGAGGGCGCGATTGACGGCGTTAGAAATTATAATATCTCTGTTAAAAAACGGGGCGATACAATAACATTTTTGCGTCGCATTGTTAGAGGAAGTGCCGATGGCAGTTACGGTGTTGATGTTGCAAAACTGGCCGGTGTTCCAGCATCTGTTGTTGCAAGAGCGAGAGATATATTATTTGAACTCGAATCTTCAGCCGCTCAAACAAGGCCATTGTCTGTTGCTGATTTCGACACTGTTGCAGAACCGGAAAATTTGCAAATTTCGCTCAGATCAAACCTTGACGATGAAATTATAGATACGCTTAAAAATATAGATACGGACACACTTACACCGCTTGAGGCATTGACAACCTTAAGCCAATTATCGAATAAAGCGCGAAACGGATAATAAGCCAAAAGAAAAGGATGTGACAACCGAATGGCAAGAATAAACATTTTACCTAAGAATATTGCAGAACTTATCGCTGCCGGTGAGGTTGTTGAAAGACCTGCATCAGTCGTGAAAGAACTTGTTGAAAACTCAATTGATTCAGGTGCATCCACCGTAACCGTTGAAATTCAGCACGGTGGAATAACATATATCAGAATCACTGATAATGGTTGCGGAATATATCACGAAGATGTGCCAAAGGCATTTTTGAGCCATGCAACAAGCAAGGTGAGTTCGGCTCAGGACCTTAACAGTATTTTTACTTTGGGATTTCGCGGAGAAGCCCTTGCATCTGTTGCGGTCGTTTCAAGAGTGGAGATGTTCACAAAAAGCCCTGACGAAGATAACGGAACATGCTATTGCATTGAAGGCGGAGAGCAATTGCAATATGAAACAGCAGGCTGTCCGAACGGAACGACAATAGTTGTCAGAGATTTATTTTACAATACACCTGCAAGAATGAAATTCTTGAAAAAGGATATTTCCGAAGCCAATGCTGTTGCCGATGTTGTTGATAAACTTGCGCTTTCACATCCCGATATAAGTTTTCGTTTTATTCGTGATGGAAAGCAGGCACTTCTTACTCCCGGTGACAGTAAGCTGATTTCGGCTGTTTATGCTGTTTATGGTAAGCAGTTTGCAGACGGACTTATCGAAACGGAATACGAACTTGATGAAATAAAGGTAAACGGACTTATCTGCAAGCCGGTTTGTTCCAGAGCATCCAGAACTATGCAGGTGTTCTTTTTGAATGGAAGATATATTAAATCTCGTTCTTGCACTGCATCACTTGAAAATGCATATAAAAATTCGATTATGGTCGGAAAATTTCCCGGCTGTGTGCTTAATATAATTGTTCCCAACCATGATGTTGATGTTAATGTGCATCCTGCCAAAACAGAGGTGCGCTTTAGCGATGAAAAAAGAGTTTACAGCGCTGTTTATTATGCTGCAAAGTCTGCTCTTGAAGAACTGGATACAAGACCGCAGCTTGATATAAACAAAATTGCAAGGAAATCTATTGACCCCGCTGTTCAGTTGCAAATGGTTGAGAATGATGACCATGTTACCGCTCAGATTCATCAAAAATCTGAACCGAAGCGTGATTTTTGGCGTAGTGTTTCTGCTGCGGATTACAGAGCAGCTGCACAGGTAGCTTCACCAAAAAGAGAAAATCCATATATTTTATCTGAAGATGAGCCGGATTTAATACCGAGAACTTTTCCTAAAAAAGCACCGCTGCAAACAGTAAAGACTGCTGATGAAAAGCCGTTGAAACCAACTGAAGCGATAGTCAAAGAGCCTGCCGTTTCAAATGTTGCAATTGAAACACAGTTACCGCCTAAACTTAGGATAATAGGTGAAGCATTCAAAACGTATATAATTTGTGAATGTGACGAAAAGCTTTATATAATCGACAAACATGCTGCTCATGAGCGTGTGATTTTCAATAGATTAAAAAAACAGCATAAAGAATCGTCACAAATGTTGTTATCACCCGTCACAGTGACGCTTAGCAAAAATGAATACAGTACAGTAATTGAAAACCTTGATGCATTTTCCGATTGCGGTTTTCTTGTTGAAGATTTTGGTAAGGGAACTGTCATTGTAAGAGAGTGCCCGATGATGATTTCGGTTGACGATGCACAGGATACCGTTGTTGAAATCGCAGCCAATCTGATGTTAAATAAAACTGATGTCCAGTCAGACAAAATAGATACGATTTTCCATACTACGGCATGTAAAGCGGCTATAAAAGCAGGTAATAACAATACTCTTTATGAATTGGAAGAACTTGCTAAACAGGTTCTCTTTGATGATAATGTCAGATATTGTCCGCACGGACGGCCTGTTTTGATTGAATTGTCGCAATATGATTTGGAAAAGCAATTCGGAAGAATTCAATAAAATTAAAAGGAGGATCCGCAAAATGAATAAACCGCTTGTTATTGTGATTGTGGGTCCGACCGCTTCAGGTAAGACAAGTCTTGCTGTTAAAATTGCAAAATTGCTAGACGGAGAAATTATTTCTGCTGATTCAATGCAAATTTATAAAGGTATGAATATTGCTACCGCTAAACCGACAGCAGAGGAGCAAGACGGTATAAGGCATCATTTAATTGACATTTGTGATCCCGATGAAACTTTCAGCGTTGCACGGTTCAGAGATATGGCACTTGATGCAATAAAAGATATTTTGCGTCGAGGAAAACAGCCTATTATTGCGGGCGGAACAGGTTTGTATATAGACACAGTTGTGAATAATACTGTTTTCCTTGATTATGAAAAAAGTGATATCAGAGAAAGACTTATGCAAAGAGTAAGCGAAAACGGAATTGAAGAATTAATGACTGAACTTGAACAAATTGATTCTGAAACTGCGTCACAGCTTCATCTTAATGACACAAAGCGAATTGTTCGTGCTTTAGAGGTTTATTATTCGACAGGTAAGACAATATCTGAGCAGCGTGCTGTTTCCAATCTTAAAGAAAGTGACTACGATTTTTGCATTATTGGTTTAAATGCCAGGAATCGGCAGGTACTTTACGACAGAATAAACCAACGTGTTGTTTCAATGATAAATGACGGAATTATCCGCGAAACTGAAGAGTTTTACACCAATGATTACTCCTCAACTGCAAAGCAGGCTATTGGATATAAAGAACTTAAGCCGTATCTTGACGATGAAATCAGTTTGCATGAAGCTGTTGAAAATTTAAAAATGCAGACACGGCGCTATGCCAAAAGGCAGCTTACATGGTTCAGAAAAAACGAAAATATTAATTGGATTTATATTGACGATTTAAAAAAATCGCTTTTAGATGATGCACTTGAAATAATTCATACTTTTGAGGGTAATGCTTATGACTAAAAAGAAAAATAAAAGTAGCAAAAAAACATTCATAATAATATTGGTTGTGGTGTCGGCTATTGTTTTAGGTTATATAGTTCAAGGCTTATATTTCAGATGCACCGGAGCAATAAGAACTGAATATATCTTTGAAACTGATTATGACGAGGTTATCAGCATTGATGGTTTTGTTATCAGAGATGAAATGAAAATGAAAGACGGCACAAACAAAGCCATTTTAACGAAATCATCAAACGGTGTATATTCTCCCGTTGTTTCTGACGGCGGCAGTGTTGCAAAAAATGATAAAATCGCATATGTCTTTGACAGCAAGGAGCAGGCTGAAAACTATGAAAAAAGCCGCGAACTACAAGATAGGATTGATCAGCTAAAACTTTTGCAGAATAATAAGAATCTAAACTATCTTGATGTGTCAACGCTTAACTCCGAAATTGTATCGGTGGTTGCAAATTATATGAATATAGTTGACAGCAACAATCTTTCTCAGGCAGATGAGCTCATTGAAAAAATGAACTATAAAATGACATCTAAACAAATAATCACAGGTTCAGACATCAATTTTTCAAAAGAAATTAAATCGCTGACAGCGCAGAAAGAAGAACTTGAAGAATTTGCTTCATCAAAAAGTTCAGTTAAAGCGCCGTTTCCCGGATATTTTGTGAGCAAGGCGGACGGATATGAGGAAGCGTTTGACTATTACAAACTTGAGAAAAGCGGAATAACTGAAAAACAGATTGATAAACTCATGCAAACAGAGCCTAAATCCACTGAGAATGTATTGGGTAAAATAGTTGGTCAGCATGTTTGGTATTTTGTTTGTAATATGTCGGCAAATGATTGTGCAAACCTTAAAACCAACGGAACCGTAAATGTAGATTTTCCCGATAAAGGAATACAGTCAGTGAAAATGACGGTTAAAAAAATTGAACTTAATGACGATGTAGCTTCTGTGATTTTTAAGTGCTCGCTTATGAATGGTGATTTGCTTGGCCTTAGAAAAGAAAAGGCAGATATTACAATTAACAGTTATAACGGATTCAAAATCAGCAACGATGCTATTGTGTCAGAAAATGGCCAAGTCGGTGTGTATGTACATTCAGGCAATTTGGCTGTTTTCAAACCAATTATCATTTTATACAGTAATGATTCTTATACAATCGCTGTTTCACCTAAAGAAAGGGATGAAAACGGTGAAGAAAAAGAAATTAAAAATTCGCTCAAACAGTATGACCAAGTTATTGTGAAAGGAAGAAATCTTCATGACCAGAAATTTATCGGTTGAGGAAAGGTTCTTAAACATTGAACATAACCTCAGATATATAAATGACCAAATTGAGCAGGCTGCAAAAAAAAGCGGCAGAACAAAAGAAGATATAACTTTGATGGCGGTTACAAAAACAGTTGAACCGATGTTTATCAACCATGCAATCGCTTGCGGTATCAACTTGATTGGTGAAAACAAGGTGCAGGAGTTTTTATCAAAGGAGGAATATCTTAAGCTTGATAAATGTGATGCTCATCTCATAGGTCATCTTCAAACAAATAAGGTGAAGCAAATTGTCGGCAAAGTTTCGATGATTCAATCTGTTGACAGCGTTAAGTTGGCAAGAGAGATATCAAAGCAAAGTGTTAAAAATAATGTTGTTACAAAATGTTTGATTGAAGTTAATGTTGGCGAAGAAGAAAGCAAAAGCGGAATTGCATATGACAATGTGATGCCATTGATTGAAGAAATTGTTTCTCTTGAGTCAATAAAAGTTGAAGGACTTATGGCAATACCGCCTATTTGTGATGATAATCAAAAATTATGTGAATATTTTGAGAAAATGAACGCTTTGTTTATTGACATAAAGGGTCAAAATATAGATAATATAGATATGTCTGTTCTTTCGATGGGAATGTCGGGGGATTACAGAGAAGCAATCGCATGCGGAGCGACGATGGTTAGAGTTGGTTCTTCCATTTTCGGACCGAGATTATATTAAATTTAAATGGAGGACTGACGTATGAAAAATAATTTTTTCAGCGGAATAAAAGACAAGATACTGAACGTTGTTGAAGTATCTGATGAAGACGAAGAATTTTACGAAGATGAAATTGACGAATACGATGTAGAAGATGATTATGAGGATAAGAGCACCAATGATTACGGTTCACAGGTTAACTATGATTTCGGATATTCTTCTAATTCCTCATCTTTCGGAAAGACTTATGAACCCCAGGAGCAAAAATCATCATTTGAAAGCAAGTATACTCAAAAGCAGAATTCAAATATATATCAAATGAATAGTAACGCAAAAGCACCGTCCAAAGTTACAAGGGTAGTTTATTTCTATCTTGAAGAACCTGATGATGCACGCAATATTGCTGATTGTATGATTGCCCAGGATGCAGTTGTTCTTCTTGATATGAGCAAGCTTACAAAAGATGAATCTCTTTGCGTTCTTTATTTCCTTGACGGTGTAAGATATATATATAAGTCAAAAACTGAAATGATTATAGATAATATTTATCTTATAGTACCGCAATCAATTGAACTTTCCGGTGATTTTTATGAGCAGGTAAGCCAAGGCGCGTTCTTTTAATAGAATTTAACTTGGTAAAGGCGCCGTCATACGACATAGTCGATTACTTATATCAATATATAAATTTGTATTACAAGCACAAGGAATATTAAAACCTTTTACATGGAGGGGACGTTATTATGTTAGTTCCGAATCAAATAAAAAATTTCACTTTTCAATCAGCGGGCAGAGGTGCATATAAAGCAGCCGATGTTGAAGCTTTCAAGCAGAAAGTTTATACAGCATACAGTGAATTGTTTTCAGAACATTCTGCTGTAAAAGGTAAATTCTCATCCTTGGCTTCTCTTGTTGAAGAGTATAATGAGGGAAAAAATGCAATTGCAACAACAATGATTAAAGCTCAGTCATTCGCTGACGAAACAATTAATCAGGCAAATGAAAAGGCTGAGCAGATTCTTGCAGAAGCCAATTCACAAGCCGAGCAGATTCTCGGTCAAAAAAAGCAGGAAGCAGATTTATACGCTGCCGAAAAAACTGCTAATGCAGATTCATATCTTTCAAGAGCAGAAAGTGAACTTGATTCTGTTTTGAAAAAGGCATCAAAAGAAGCCGAAGCGTATATTGCATCGGTTAACGAAAAGGCAGCAGCTATAATAGCAAATGCTAATGAGCAGGCATCAAAGATTGTTGCCGCCGCATACGGTGATGCGCAAAAGGCTAGAAATACTTGTGATGATATTGTTAATCAAGCGAATGCAAAATTAGTTGAGATAAAGGCTGAGGTTGCTGAATTTAGAAAGGAAACAAAACGTCTGCTTTCAATTATCACACCTGTTGTTGATGATATAGATGTTCCCGATGATTTGCCGTCGTTTGAATCTAGCGATAATACATACGAAGAAGAAAATGAACCCGTTGTTCAGCCGATTGAGGATTTCGAACCTTTTAAATTTGATCCGTATGCTGCATCAGAATTTGAAAGTCAATCAACGAAAAACGAATCAATTGAAAATGATACCGACATGGACGATGAAATAATTGCAGAAGTCGAAGGTCAGGAAGATACTGTCACTGATGATGAAATAAATCCTTCTGTTATTTCGGAAAAATTAAGTGCATCGATTTTTAAAAGTCTTGATGATTTTGATAAACTGATCGATATATCATCCGGTGATATGAGTGATGAAAGCACAGACGGAGAAAGTAACGGATTTGGTTTTAATGATTCTAGTTTAACTGATTTTGATGAGGAATAATTGTTTATATGATTCAAATTATGACAGTGTTGCTTATTGCCGCCTTAGTTGGCATTGACCAAATCATTAAATATTTTGTTGTAGCTTCTCTTAAGCCGATTGGGGAGCAGATGCTTATCCCCGGATTTATTCAGTTTCGTTATGTTGAAAATGACGGCGCGATGATGGGTATGATGCAAGGTAAAACAACAATTATGATAATCGCAGCCGCCATTGTTCTTGTTGTGCTGTTTGCGTTGATTTTTTCGAAAAAAATTAAATTTGGCTTTTTATATGCCTGTCTTATTATGATTGTTTCAGGCGGCCTCGGAAATATCATAGACAGAATTTTTCGCGGTTTTGTAGTTGATTATATCGAAGTTTTGTTTGTTGATTTTTATGTTTTCAATTTTGCAGATTGTCTTGTTACTGTTTCGGCTTTTTTGATAATCGGATATGAAATATATGATATGGTCAGAGAATCAAAACGAAAAAAGGTAAGAACAGATGATTGATGCTTATATTTTTACTGTTGACGAAGCGCATGCAGGTGAGCGAATTGATAAGGTGATTTGTGCGTTTAATGATAAGTTTTCACGTTCGGCGGTTCAGAAGATAATTGAAACAGGCTCTGTGTCAGTAGGTTCTGTTGTTGCAACAAAAAACTATAAGGTGAAGAACGGTGATAAAATCTCTGTCGTACTTCCGCAAAAGCGTGAACTTGAAATTACAGCTGAAAATATACCGCTTGATATAAGATATGAGGATAGCGATCTGCTTGTTGT
This sequence comes from Ruminococcus sp., assembly GCA_023665555.1. Classification (GTDB taxonomy): domain Bacteria; phylum Bacillota; class Clostridia; order Oscillospirales; family Acutalibacteraceae; genus UBA6857. Next base: position 98,929 of record JAMPDR010000001.1, on the reverse strand, counting down.
GAATAAGCCCAAAGGTATGGTCGTCCACCCTGCGGCCGGAAATTATGATGGCACATTAGTTAATGCGCTTTTGTATCATTGCAGGGACAGCTTATCGGGAATCAACGGAGTTATCCGACCGGGAATTGTGCACAGAATTGATAAAGATACAAGTGGTTTGCTGATTGTTGCAAAAAATGATTTCGCTCATATACATCTTTCTGAGCAAATTAAGGCTCATTCTTTTGCTCGTGAATATCAGACCGTTGTCTACGGTGGATTTAAGGTGGAAGAGGGAACGGTTGATGCACCGATAGGAAGACATCCCGTGGACAGAAAGAGAATGACTGTCACTGAAAAAAACTCTAAATATGCAGTAACGCATTATCATATTATAGAAAGATTCAAAGATTTTACCCATTTGAGGGTTAAACTTGAAACAGGCAGAACACATCAGATAAGAGTACATATGGCATATATTGGACATCCGGTTGCGGGTGATCCGGTTTATGGACCGAAGAAGATCATAACGAAGCTTGGCGGTCAGTGTCTTCATGCAGGACTCATCGGATTTAAACATCCCAGAACCGGAAAATATATTGAAATAACAAGTGAACTGCCGCCTTACTTTACAGATTTTTTAGGAGGACTTAATAGTGATAGATGAAAAAAAGAAGCTTTCAGATTGGCTTGTGGCATCTGACATAGATGGAACGCTTAACAATAAAGCAAGAAAACTTCCAAAGCGCAATTATGATGCGATTCAGAAGTATGTTTATGAATACGGCGGAAATTTCATTCTTTCTTCTGGACGTTCCGTTGAATCAATGAGAAAGCATTTCAAGAACCTTAATCTGAACACAGGTTATGCTGTTTTTATTAACGGTGCAGGTGTTTATGATTACAGTGAGGAAAAAATAATTTGGCTTAGTGCCGTTAATGAAGAACTGACGAAGATTCTCAGTGATGCTGCTAAAAAATTTAAAGGTGCAAGTGTGCAGGTTATAACACCTGATGCTGCATATCTTTGCAAGCCTGAAATCGGCGCGTGGTTTCTTGCTTTGTCAAGTAAACTGCCGCGTAAATATGTCAAATCATTTGATGATATTCCTAAGGGAAACTGGTGTAAGGTTGTTTTCACGGGCATGCCGTGGATAGTTAAAAAGATCCATGCTTATGTTGCCGAAAGAAGCGGAGATACCGATAATCTCATGATGTCATCACCGTTCAGCTTTGAAACTGTAAACGCGGGAACAAATAAGGGCGTCGCTGTTCTCAAGGTTGCCGAGATTCTTGGAATAGATAAATCCAAAACTGCTGCAATCGGTGATTATTTTAACGATTACCAAATGCTGAAAAGCGTGGGATTGCCTGCATGTTGCGGACAGGCGCCGGATGAAATGAAGAAAATAGCTAAATTAGTAACCTGCCATTGTAATCATGGTGCAGTTGCAGATTTAGTTGAATATATCATTGCAAACCATGATAACTTATAAAGGAGGCACTTCATGGACACAAATACAAAACTCGAACTGAAAAAGACTGCCTGCAAGGTGCGTATGGGTATCATTGAAGGAACTTTCAATGCAAAGTCAGGACATCCGGGCGGATCACTTTCAATTGCAGACATCATCACATATCTTTATTTTCAAGAGATGCGTGTTGATCCGAAAAATCCTCAGTGGGACGACAGAGATAGATTTGTTCTTTCAAAAGGACACACGGCTCCTGCACTTTATGGTGCACTTGCGCTCAAAGGCTTTTTCTCATGGGATTTGATCAAAACTCTCAGAAAGCCAGATTCAATTCTTCAGGGACATCCAAGCATGAGATATACCCCAGGTGTTGATATGAGCACAGGTTCACTCGGTCAGGGCATTTCTGCTGCTGTTGGTATGGCTTTGAGCGCAAAACTCAGAAATAAGGATTACAGAGTATATGTACCGATGGGTGACGGTGAAATTGAAGAGGGTCAGGTATGGGAAGCTGCAATGTTTGCGGGTAACCGTGAACTTGATAATCTTGTTGCAATCGTTGATTATAATAATCTTCAGATTGACGGCTCGCTTGATGAAGTTAACTCACCGATGCCGATTGATAAGAAATTTGAGGCTTTTGGTTGGAATGTAACATGTATTAACGGACATTGCTTTGATGAAATTGAAGATGCCTTCAATAAGGCTAAGGAATGTAAAGGTAAACCGACCTGCATTGTTGCAAAAACAATCAAAGGTAAGGGTGTTTCATTCATGGAAGATCAGTGCGACTGGCATGGTTCTGCTCCCAATGCTGAGCAATATGCGCAGGCAATGGACGAGCTTAACAAGGCTTTAGCGGAAATGGAGGCATAAACATGGCAGATGTAATTAAATGTGCAACAAGAGATGCTTACGGAAAAGCACTCGCAGAACTCGGAAACAGAGATGATATCCTTGTTCTTGATGCTGACCTTAATAAGGCAACAAAGACAGGTATGTTCAAAAAAGCACATCCTGATAAATTTATAGATGTAGGTATTGCTGAAAGCAACATGATGGGCATTGCTGCAGGTCTTGCCGCAACCGGCTACACTGTTTTTGCAAGTTCATTTGCAATGTTTGCTGCGGGCAGAGCCTTTGAGCAGGTCAGAAACTCAATTGCATATCCCGCCCTTAACGTAAAAATCGGTGCAACACATGCAGGTATTTCAGTCGGAGAGGACGGTGCAAGTCATCAGTGCTGTGAGGATATCGCACTCATGAGAGTAATTCCGAACATGGTAATTATAAACCCTGCTGATGATATAGAAGCTTTCCAGGCAGTTCATGCTGCCGCTGAGCATGAAGGTCCTGTTTATATGCGTTTCGGTCGTCTTGCTGTACCGCGCATAAATACCGCAGATTATAAGTTTGAACTCGGTAAAGGTGTTCAGCTTAAAGAGGGTAAAGATGTAACAATTGTTGCAACCGGTCTTATGGTTAATGAGGCTCTTATTGCAGCTGAAAATCTTAAGGCTGACGGTATTGACGCAAGAGTTATCAATATCCACACAATTAAGCCGATAGACAAAGAAATTATCATTAACGCTGCAAAAGAAACAGGCGTTATTGTCACTGCTGAAGAACACAGTGTAATCGGCGGACTTGGTGGTGCAGTTGCAGAAGTTGTAGCTGAAAGCTGTCCCGTACCTGTTCTTCGTGTTGGAGTCGAAGATACATTCGGACGTTCAGGACCTGCTTTGGAACTTCTTAAACTTTTCGGCCTTGATGCTGAACATATAGAAGCTAAAGTTAAAGAGGCTATTAAGCTTAAGAAATAATGAAACGTGAATTAGGCATCGCAAGATGCGGTCTTGCTTGTTGCTTGTGTAGCGAAAATGATACTTGTTCTGGTTGCAATTCTGACTTATGCAAGGATAAAGCATGGTGCGTAAATAGATGTTGTTCACTTGAAAAAGGAATCGATGGCTGTTATGCTTGCGATAGTTTGTGCCGCAACGGATTACTTAATAAGATTAAACCGTATACATTCAGTTTGTATGCTCAAAAATTCGGAACTGACGCATTGCTTGATGCTTTGGAACGCAATGAGAAAAACGGAATTGTCTATCACCGTAATGGTATCATTGGTGACTATGATTATTTTGTTGATGTGAACGAACTCATTGAGTTTATACGCACAGGCAAGAAACAGCAATAATTTTCAGCAGGGTAGAGATACCCTGCTGTTTATAATTTGTTGTATAAAACAAATCATAATATCATAATAAGCCTGTCATAAACAACCTCATGCCTGCATATCAATTAACAAAGAGAAAATGTTGAGCATGGAGGAATGTTTATGACAAACCAAAGCATTTATAATTCAATTGCAGTGCGTACGCAAGGTGACATATATATCGGAGTTGTCGGGCCTGTCAGAACAGGTAAATCATCGTTTATAAAACGATTTATGGATGTGTTGGTGCTCCCTAATATATCAAGCGATGCAAAACGTGAAAGAGCACTTGACGAACTGCCGCAGTCATCATCAGGCAGAACGATAATGACAACCGAACCCAAATTTATTCCTGAGGATGCTGTTGAACTTACGATTGACGACACGACCAAGTTCAATGTTCGAATGATTGATTGCGTCGGTTACATAGTGCCGAGTTCACTCGGATATATTGAAAATGATAATCCAAGAATGGTTAAAACACCCTGGTTTGATAAAGATATACCGTTCAACATGGCTGCCGAAATAGGCACAAAAAAAGTTATCACCGAACATTCAACAATCGGGCTTGTCATAACGACTGACGGCTCAATCGGAGATATACCGCGCAGTGAATATGCAGATGCAGAGGAACGTGTAATAGATGAACTTCGTGAAATAGAAAAGCCCTTTGTTGTTTTGCTCAATAGTACGGATCCGCATGGAAAAGCAGCAATCGAGCTTGCAGCAGAACTAAGTGCAAAATATTCTGTTGGTGTCATACCTGTAAATTGCATGGAACTTGACGAGAGCGAAATAACCGAAATTCTCAGCATGTTGCTCTATGAATTTCCTGTTCGTGAAATGAAAATCAACTTTGCGCCGTGGATATCAAGGCTTGATAAAAATCATTGGCTGCGCTCTGAAATATATTCAGCCGCTTTCTCAGCCGCAAAGGAAATGAAAAAAGTCAAGGATTCCAAAACCGTCCTTTCAAAACTGCTTGAGGTAGAGGATATAACAGATGGCAAGGTTGAAAAGGTAGATTTATCAAACGGAAGTGTTAAAATTAACCTTTCCGTCAAACCCGAACTGTTCTATAAAGTGCTCACTGAAAAGTGCGGTATTGAGATAAAAGACGACCGTGAATTGTTCAGCAGCATGATTGAACTTTCAGCAATGAAAAAGGATTATTTGCGCTTCAAAGAAGCACTTGACGAGGTTGAAAAAACAGGTTACGGAATCATTATGCCAACCATGCAGGAACTGAGCCTTGAAGAACCTGAAATAATGAAGCAGGGAGGACGCTATGGTGTACGTTTGAAAGCATCCGCTCCGTCTATACACATGCTCAAAGCTAATATCACTACTGAAGTTGCGCCTATTGTAGGAACAGAAACGCAATCGGAGGAACTGATTATGTATCTTCTCAAAGGCTTTGAAGAAGATCCGTCGAAAATCTGGGAATCAAATATCTTCGGTAAGTCGCTTGATAGTCTTGTCAATGAGGGACTTCATAATAAACTTTATCACATGCCCGTTGATGCGAGAATCAAACTCCAAGAAACTCTTGAACGTGTTATCAACGAGGGATGCAGCGGACTTATTTGTATAATCCTTTAATAAAATCTACTTTTTTCTAAATTACACTCCGCAAAAATCAGTCTGTATTATATTTTACAGACTGATTTTTGTTGTATTTTATTTGGTTTTATGTTAATATTGATGTACGAAGAAAATATTGTATAAGGAGAATATTTATGTCAAAACGTATTATTGTTGCAGGTGGAGGACATGGCGGTATTTCTGCCGCCGCAATCCTTGCAAAAAGAGGTTTCGATGTTACGGTAATTGAAAGGAATTCAAGAGAAAACATGGGTTATGACTGGACAGATATATTTGATAAGAATGGTTTTATCTGTGCTGAAATGGAACTGCCCGAAAAGGAAAAATTTAAATTAAAGCACGATATGACTTTTTTCGGTCCGTCATTTTCAATACCGTTGCGTCAGGATACTCCGATAGATCAACTCGAAATTCAGATGGAGCGTAAGGATATATATGCGCATATTATCGCTCATGCTGAAAGAAACGGAGTAAAATTTGTTTTTGAAACCACGGTCAATTCACCGATATTTCTCGGTAACCGTGTGGTTGGTGTCGAAACTGATAAAGGTGTGGAGTACGCTGATTTGATTATTGATGCTGCCGGTATAAATTCACCTCTCAGAAGTAAAATGCCTATATCGTCAGGAATTCAACAAAATATAGGTGAGTATGAACAGTTTTATGTTTATCGTGGCTTTTTCAATAGGACGGCTGAAGTAGATCAAGATAAATTCAAGGTGATGTTGCTGCATCAAAACAAACTTGGCATCTGCTGGGTTGCCGCTGAAGAAGAATATACTGATGTGCTCATCGGCAGGTTTGAACCGTTCGATATGGATGAAGTGATCAGGACGCTTAACATTCTCAGAGAAACGGAAAGTTGCCTTGGTACTGAGCTGGTGAGGGGCGGTCAGTTTGTAAATATTCCTGTACGTCAGCCGCTTGCAGTTCTTGTTGCCGATGGCTATGCCGCAATTGGTGACAGCGCATTCATGACAGTTCCGATCATCGGTTCCGGTATCGCAAACAGCCTTAAAGCCGGCAGAATTCTTGCCGATGCTGTTGTTGCCGATAAAGATGAGTGTTTCAGTGCGGAAACGCTCTGGAAATATCAGAGAGATTTCTACAATGAAATCGGAGCCGGACTTGCGCCGCTCGCATGCGTTAAGTTAATGCTTACCAGATTAGAGGGCAGTGAACTTGATTATATTTTTGAAAACGGCATACTTAATGCCGAAGATATGACAATAGGTGCCGATTCAACGAGCCTCACTGCAATGCTTGGCGGTATGAAAATTGATGATATAAAGATCAAGTTAAAAGGTTTATTTGGAAATAAAAATGTTCTTTCAAAGGTTATACGCATGGGTAAGGAAGTGATAAAAGCAACCATTGTCACAAACGCACTTCCAAAAGAATACAACAAAGTCAAGGTTCTCAAATGGGCAAAGCAATACAATGCCTGCTTTAAGCACTGATCAACTCATTATAAAACATAGCAATTAATCCCTACTGATTTCTCGGTAGGGATTTTGCGTTTGTCATTACTTATTTAAAAACAATCTGTTTGCATTTTCTCTGCATGTATCAATCAGAGATTGTATATCCTCACCCCTGACTCCCGCAATAACAGCAGCAGCGTGGGGGATTAGAGAAGAATCACAGCGCTTTCCTCTGAAAGGAACAGGTGCCATATATGGACAGTCTGTTTCAAGCAGTATTCTATCACTAGGAACAAATTTAGCGACCTCTATAGGTTTCTTTGCGTTCTTAAAGGTGACAGCACCGCCAAGTCCTATGTACATACCGATGTTTATCACTTCTCTTGCTGTTTCAGTGCTGCCGGAAAAGCAATGAACAACACCTTTCGGCTTGTATTTTTTCAAAAGATTGAGTGTGTCCTCATGTGCTTCACGGTCGTGAACGATAACAGGCAAATCAAGTTCATTTGCAAGCTGAATTTGATATTCAAACACTTCAAGCTGTCTTTCTTTTGATGAAAAGTCATAGTGATAATCAAGTCCGATTTCACCTGCAGCGATAACCTTTTTATGGTTGTATAGTCTTTTTAGTGTTTCAAGATCCACGTCTGTTGCTTCTTCCGCATCACTTGGGTGAACACCGATTGCCGCATAAACAAAGTCATATTTATCAGCAAGTTCTATTGACGTTAGAGATGATTTTAGATTGCATCCGCAATTAATTATGTTACATACACCTTGCTCTTTAATAAAGGACAGAACCTCGGCTCTGTCCTCATTAAATTTTTCATCGTCATAATGTGCATGTGTATCAAAAATACCGCTGTACATCATCTTACTTTCGCTCCGTTCGGCATGCCGTCAACAAAAACAACTTTAACATCGTCCTCGCTGCAATCAGCTGCAAGAATCATTCCCTGGCTTTCAACACCGCAAAGCACAGCCGGCTTAAGGTTAGAAACAACAATAACCTTTTTACCTATGAGATCTTCCGGCTTATACCACTGAGCAATGCCGGACGCAACTGTTCTCGGTTTGTTTGTTCCGTCATCAAGGGTAAGTTTAAGCAATTTTTTTGCTCTCTTAATTGGCTCACAATCTACAACTTGAGCAACACGAAGGTCAACTTTTGCAAAATCGTCAATTGTGATTTTTGCAACACCCTCAATTTCTTCAATAGTTTTCTCTTTAGCGGCTGATTCCTTCTGCTTAGCCTCGATGTCAGCAAGCATCTTTTCTGCATCGATACGAGCGAAGAGAGGAGTTGCTGTTCCAACAACAGTACCTTCATTGAGTGCTCCGAAAGATGAAAGACTGTCATAAGAATCAATATCGCAGTTCATCTGAGAAAGAATTGCTTTGGATGTGTCCGGCATGAAAGCTGAAAGAAGAACAGAAATGAAGCGGATGCCTTCAAGAAGATTATAAAGAACTGTTCCGAGTCTTTCTTTTTTGCTCTCGTCCTTTGCAAGCGCCCATGGAGCTGTTTCGTCAATATATTTGTTGCAACGTTTTGCAAGAGCAATAACGGCTTCAACTGCATCAGCCATATGATAATCAGAAATATTCTTGTCAACCTTGGCAACTGCATCAAGTGCTGCTGCTTTAAGTTCATTGTCAATATCCTCAACATACTGTGAACTTTGAATAACACCGCCGAAATATTTGTTTGTCATGGCAATTGTTCGGTTAACCAGGTTGCCGAGGGTGTTAGCAAGGTCTGAATTATATCTCTCAATTATAGTGCCGTAAGAGATGGAACCGTCATTTGCGTGAGGCATTTCTGCAAGCAGATAATATCTTACTGCGTCAACACCGATAAGTTTAACAAGGTCATCAGCGTAAATTACATTTCCCTTTGATTTTGACATCTTGTCAGTGCCGAAGAGCAGCCATGGGTGACCGTATACCTGTTTCGGAAGCGGTTCGCCGAGAGCCATAAGCATAATTGGCCAATAGATGGTATGGAAACGAACAATGTCCTTTCCGATGATATGAACATCAGCAGGCCAATATTTCTTATATTGTTCGCTACTGCCGTCTGGGTCATATCCGATTGCAGTGATATAGTTTGAAAGAGCGTCAATCCAAACATAAATAACATGTTTATCGTCAAATGTAACAGGAATACCCCATTTGAATGATGTTCTTGAAACGCATAGATCCTGAAGTCCTGGTTTAATGAAATTGTTGAGCATTTCTTTTTTTCGGCTTTCGGGATAAATAAAGTTGTCATTTGATTCAATATATTCTTCAAGCTGCTTTTGATATTTTGAAAGTCGGAGGAAATAGGCCTCTTCCTTTGCTTTTTTTACTTCGCGTCCGCAGTCCGGGCATTTACCGTCAACAAGCTGTGACTCTGTCCAGAATGATTCGCACGGTGTGCAGTAAAGACCTTCATATTCACTCTTGTAAATATCACCTTGATCGTAGAGTTTCTTGAAAATCTTTTGAACGACCTTTTCATGATAGTCATCGGTTGTTCTGATGAATTTATCATAAGTGGTGTTGAGTGTGTCACAGATAGACTTAATTTCACCTGCAACCTTATCAACATATTGCTTTGGTGTTACACCCTCTGCTTTTGCATATTCTTCGATTTTCTGACCGTGTTCATCAGTGCCCGTCAAGAAATATACATCATATCCCTGCAATCTTTTGTATCTTGCAATCGCATCAGTCAAAACAATTTCATAGCTGTTTCCGATGTGCGGTTTTCTTGAGGTATATGCAATTGCGGTTGTTATATAAAACTTTCCTTTATCCATATATTCAAATCTCTCCTTTAATAGATATTAACCATATAATTTTACCGTTTTTGATTATGTTTGTCAACCGTGAAAGCTGATAAACAATTTACTTGGTGTTAGTTTTTGCTGTCAAAGCAGTGCTTGCAGTTCCGTAATAAGTGCCGCCTGTTCCTTTGATGTATGCTTTAACCTGATATTTAGCTGAATTTCCTGCTTTAAGACCTGTAATTTTACATGAGGTTGAAGTTACATCTTTGAGTTTTTTATAGCTTTTTGATGCCGCATCATATTTGTAAACCCTGTAGCCTGTTGCACCGCTGACTGCCTTCCATTTCAAGGTATATCCTGTCGTACTTGTTGCACTTTGTGTCAGGTTTTTAACCATATCGGGAGTTGTTGCGGCGGTGAAAACAGCACTTGAAGAACCCCAATATGTTCCCGTTGACGTTTTGATATACGCTTTAATTTGGTATTTGGCCGTTTTACCGGCTGAAAGACCTGTGATTTTATAAGATGTTGAGGTTACATCTTTAAGCTTTTTATAACTCTTTGATGAAGAATCATATTTATAGATTCGATATCCTGTTGCACCCTTGACAGCAGACCATTTAAGTGTATATCCTGTTTTGCTTGTACCTGATTGAGAAATTGTCTTTACCTTATCAGGTGCAGTTGTTGCCGAAAGAACGTCACTGTAAGCACCCCAACGTGTGGCCGTTGATGTGTCTATATAAGCTCTTACTTTATATTTAGCAGTTTTAACAGGAGAAAGCTTTGTGATTTTATATGATGCGGTTTTAACTGTTGCGATTTTCTTATAGCTTTTTGACGAAGAGTCGTATCTGTATACACCGTATCCTGTCGCACCCTTAACAGCTTTCCATGAAAGTGTGTAAGCAGTGGAAGAAGTACTCTTTTGAGCAAGTCCGGTTGTTTTAGCAGGAGTTGTTGCAATTGTGAAAGCAGAACTCTTACTGCCCCAATAGGTTACATTGGATTTTTTTGTGTAAGCCGCAATTTGATATTTGTGAACAGTTCCTGCCGAAAGTTTTGAAACAGTTAATGAAGTTGACGTTGTATCTTTATACTTCTTATAGCTTTTTGAAGATGAATCATATTTATAAATTCTATATCCGCTTGCGCCTTTGACAGCTGACCACGAAATTTTATATGCTGTTGAACTTGTATTGCTCTGCGTCAATTTTTTTACTGTGTCAGGACCGGTATATCCGGTCAGAACAGATGAATATGAACCATAAACCGTTTTAGTATAAACCTTGATATAGGCTCTGACTCTGAATTTATATGATTTGTTAGCAGTAAGTGATTTAATTGTGCAAGTGTTTCCGCTTACAGTTGCAACATCAACATACTTTTTGTTTTTCTCATCGTATTTCTGAACTTTATATCCTGTTGCGTCCTTAACACTGCTCCATTTAAGAGTGATAGTAGTGCTTGTACTGCTCGACTGTGTAAGACCTGTAACCTGTCCGACGGTTATAGTTGCAGGTTTATGCGTTACAATCGAAGAATACGGAGAATAAATGTTGCTTCCTTTATATGTCTTGTATGCTCTGATTGAATATTGAGTAGCTGACAATGCATTGGCGGATTTATCTGCATATGAAGTTGCCGATGAGCCGACGGAAGCCAGTTTTTTATATTCTTTGGTATTTGCATTGTAAGTGTATATCTCATAGCCTGTGATGTTGCTCATCTTAGTCCACGTCAGTGTGACAGTGTCATATCCCTTGGCAGCAGTCTTAAGACCGCTGACTTTGCTTGGCGGAGCAGGGGAAACGGTTGTAAACGAAACAGGTGCACAATAGGTGGAATAAGACTTATTGTTTCCACTCTGCTTAAGACCTCTGACATATACCTTATAGTTTTGTTCAGCGGATAATGATTTTACATCAACAGATGTTGATGTTGTAACCGCTGAGGTGATAAGTTTGTTGTTTGTGTTAACAACATAAACTTCGTATGCCGTGCAATTGCTGTTTTTCTTGAATGATACAGTGGCAGTTGTATCACCGATATTTTTAACAGCAACACCGCTGACTGATAAATCCGATGCATTGGAGCATACATTATAGCTTATAACATCGTAATGACCGATGGAATCGTATGCTGTTATCGTAACTTTTCCGTTTTTAAGAAACTTTATTGTTTTGTCGTTCACAATCGTTGCTATTGACGGGTCTGATGAAATATATCGCAATTCAAGTGCTTTGTTTGTTTTGAATTCAATTGGGGTATAGTTACCCGTAGGAACATTGGTAGTTGTTGTCAAATTCAAAAAGTTGCTGTAAACATAACCCTTGTAGGTTTTTGAGTCTTTTTTGAATTGAATCTGTCCCCAATATGGATAGCATGCAACGTTTTTTGGATCAACGGCAGTTGTAGCCTTTTTGCTTAGAACGTCGACTGATGCTCCACCGTCAACAGAAGTTATAACATTTGATTGTTCTGTTGTTGGTTCAGTTCTGACAGAACGTGCAATTCCATTACGTATAGTAGCTGTTTGATTCTTAGCATCTGCAGCTTGAATTGTACCTGTCATATTGCTTGCGGCAGGCATGTTGTTATAAACGGGGATTGAGAAGATAAATGCAGTTTCAAGCCAGCCGTTAGTTTTATATGAAGTGTAACTCGAATATCCCGGAACAACAGCGGCTGAAAGATCTGTCATATATTGATGATCGTATACTTTGTATGAACCGTTCGGATTAACGTTGAATTTCTGAAGATATCCCGTATACTGACCTTTGCTGATATACTTTTCTGCAATAAACTGAGCACCGCCGTTAATTGCTTTTTGCGGTGTGTTCCATGGTCTTGAATATCCGGAGTCGTTTTGTGCGGATCTAAGTCCACGCTGTGCAGGAGAGTGTAAAATTCTTGCGGTTTTATCATTTGAGCATTTTCCGCTTTCTTTTGATGTTGAACCGCATTTCGAACAAATATAAATCGAGCCGTCATTAGCACCGATGTTATAGAAGTTATATATTCCCGGATAGAGTTCATCAATTCCGCTTACGCTTGTTCCGGCAGTGGCAGCACCGACTTCCTTCATGATTCTCGCCGCCAGAAAAACGGGATTGATATTATAAGTTTTACCGGCATTATAAATTACAGTTGAATATTTTTCTTTAGTGCTGACAAGTTTTCCCTTGGAGTCATAATAACTAATGGTCTTGTTAGCCATAAATGATCCTTTGAGAACATTTTCAATAGCCTGAGTATTGAAGGAAGAATTAAACGAAAGATCTTCAAACTGAAATATGCCTTCCTCTGTGAGAAAGTTTCTCGGATCCATGTAATATGAAACTGCAAGTTTGTTGGCAGTTACAAATCCTGAATCTTTTTCAATAAAAGTACCTTTTGATGCGTTATAGTCACCTGAATTTCTACTTTTGAAGATGTCTGTAAAAGCATTGCCATTTTGAACAAGACTTCGGTTATTTGATTGTTCCGCATCAACAGCAGCAGTCCAGTCAAGGCCTGTCTGAAGCGGAACAAACTTCCAAGCGGAATGAGCAGAATGAAGTTCTCTCAAATATGGCTTATAGCTTTCGGGAAAACCTGAGAGTGTTTTTTCAAAAGCACTGTCTGTTGCCGCAAAAGACGGAATCAAACAAATCAAGGATATGACTGCCGCCATAATGGTGGTTATGACAATTTGATACAATTTGTTAATTTTTTTATTCATAAAATATCACTTCCTGTAATTTTTTATATTGAAAGTCTGACATGTCAACAAAAGATAAACATGTCAGACCGATTTTTATTTTACCGTGAACAATGAATTTGGTAGCAGTTTGTCAAGGATTGAGTCTTCCCCCTCAGACTCTTCCAGCGCAACTGTGTCACATTGATTATCGGCATTGTTATCTTGATTTTCAACAACTGATGAAACAATTTGAGAGAATATACTTTCGTTGCTATTATCACTGTTATCATTCTTTTTGCCTTCGTCAAAAGTGAGTAATGAAGAAAGCAATGAACTGATACCTGTTTTTTCGTCATCTTTCGCCGCTTCATCGGTTTCAACTTCCACTGGCATCTCAACTGTGACAGAGATACTGTTTTCAGCAATTTTATCCATGAATTCATTTAAACAGTCACAGATGTTATCAGCTGTTTCTTTAAGCTGGCTTGCAGCGGCATTAATTTCTGAAGCAGGTGTTGATGGTGTTTGAGGAATATCCTCTCTTGTAAAAATCTCCTCTGACAACTCGTCCATCAATTCCAAGTTTCTGATTTCATCGGCAGTTGAGTTTTCAAGAATACTGATTTTTTGTTCAAGTTCGCTAATTTTTGCTTCAGCTTTCTTTTGGTAATCATAAAATTCATTCTTGAGGTTCTCGATATATCTTATAACGTCCTCTTTGTTGAATCCGCCAAACAATGCAGTGCGGATGGCTGTGTTAATATTTTCCATTATTAAAATTCCTCTAATCTTTTACCCGATTTATGCGAGTGATTCGGGCATATTTACTGTTAAAATTCTACCATATCAGACATATAAAAAGCAATACTATTGAAAAAAATTTACGTTTGTATATAATTGTATTAACAATATTAACGGAGATGACTTATGTACAAAATACCCAAAGAGGCAAAACTTGCCTTAGATGAACTTAACAGCAAAGGCTTTGAAGCATATCTTGTCGGCGGGTTTGTCAGGGATATGGTGATGGGAGTGCCCAGCCATGATATTGATATAACAACTGCTGCAAGGCCGAATCAGATAGCAGATGTTTTTTCGTCATACCATGTGATAGAAACCGGCCTTAAGCACGGAACAATAACCGTTATTATAAATGGATATCCGATTGAAATAACAACATACAGAACCGAATCGGGATACTCAGACAACAGACATCCGGATAAAGTGAGTTTCAGTAACAGTCTTTATGACGATCTTTCCCGTCGTGATTTTACGATCAATGCGCTTGTATATAATCCGCGTGACGGAATTGTTGATCGTTTCGGCGGTATTGATGATATAAATAATCGTTTAATACGTTGCATTGGTAATGCAGAAGATAGGTTCAATGAAGATTCTTTGCGGATACTCAGAGCGATACGTTTTTCAAGCACATTAGGCTTTGCTATTGATACGCAAACAAAAAAAGCGATTCATAGTTGCAAAAGACTCATGCCAAATCTTTCGAAAGAGCGAGTCGCATCTGAACTTATAAAAATGCTTATGGGTAAAGATGTAAAACGTGTATTGATGGAATATTTTGATGAAATAGCATTTCTGATTCCGCAAATTGCAAAAATGAAAAACTTCAATCAGCATAATTTTCATCATATCTATGATGTGCTTGAACACACTGCTGTTGTGACAGAAAGCATTGAGCCAAAACCGCATCTCAGACTTGCGGCACTTTTTCATGATTGCGGAAAGCCTGATTGCTTTTCACTGGATGAACATGGAGTAGGACATTTTTATTCTCATGCATCTGTAAGTGCTGATAAAGCACGTATGGCTATGGATAATCTGAAACTTGACACTTTCACAAAGAAAAGAGTAGAGAAGCTGGTCAGAATTCATGATTCACCAATTGAAGCAGATGAAATAACGGTCAAGAAAAAACTTAATCGCTTGGGTGAAGACTTATTTCGAGATTTGATTGCTCTTCAACGGGCAGATAACTTAGGGCAGGCTACGGAATTTCGATTTCGCCAAGAAAAATTTGATGAACTGGAACGGTTGATTGATAAGGTTAAGGCGGAAAACCAGTGTTTCAGTGTAAAAAAACTTGCCGTTAACGGAAACGATATGATATCACTCGGTTATAGCGGTCGAAAAATCGGCTGTGCATTAAATCTGCTTGTTGATGCTGTTGTTGAAGATAAAGTTGAAAATGACAAAACAAAATTGATTGAATATATAAAAAAGCATCCGGTTGATTGAGAACAGCCGGATGCTTTTTTATTATAATGTATGATAGTATAAAACAATATCTTCATATTGACCATTTTTCATGAGAAACCCTTTAGGTACTGTTCC
Organism: Ruminococcus sp.; assembly: GCA_023665555.1. Taxonomy (GTDB): domain Bacteria; phylum Bacillota; class Clostridia; order Oscillospirales; family Acutalibacteraceae; genus UBA6857. The sequence goes on along the minus strand of JAMPDR010000001.1, from coordinate 83,411 downwards.
GAGTTCAACGAACCCTAACTTATTATAAAGTCTATGGGCAGCAGTGTTTGTTTTGACAACTGCATTAAACTGCAAAATACCAAACCCAAGTTCTTTCGCCTTTTCAAGACAGTGTTTAACAAGTTCTTCGCCTATACCTAACCCCCTTGCATTCGATGAAACAGCAAAACTTGCATTGGAAATATGACCGCATCGTCCGATATTATTAGGATGCAAAATATAAAGTCCCAAAATTTTATTTGAATCACAATCAACAGCAACTCCAGTGAACGACTGGGAAGCGAAAAATTCTATGCACGAATTATCATCGGCGTTCAATGTATCTATTTGAGGAAATGCCATTCCATCCTCAACAACTTCATTCCAGATCTCAGCCATGCATTCAATATCATCCTGGCAAAACTCACGAATCATAAGTTTCATTTTATATCAGTCCTTTCCGAAAAATACTAACACATTTGTAAAAAATTTACAATATAAATTGCAAAATACAACAAATTGCGGAAATCCCAGTAAAATAAAGGTTTTATATAGTGTTACGTGGTAATAAATTGCTGCCAAATGTAGGTAATTCGTATATTATTCCTACATTATTTATATACTTGTATTCCTACACTAACAATTTTTTATGTTTATAGCCCGTTGTGTTAGATATCTTTTTGATACTTTCACAGCGGGCTTTTTTGTTTTGTTTACAAACTATTTTATTTTTTCCATTTCCGATCTAAGCCATTCAATATCTCGTTGTGTATATACTTTTTCGGTTATGTCGGTGATGGCGTGTCCGACTATATATTTTATTGCATATTCGTCAACTTCGTATTTTTTGGCTAATGTAACAAAGTGTTTGCGTCCATCATGCGGACGATGTTCAGGGTTTAAGTGAAGATCCGTGATGACACTATCAAACCTGTATTTAAATTTGTAATAAGTTAGTCTATAACTCTGAGAACGATTTTTTACATCATATGAATTAAACAAATATTTACTGTTCATAGAAACTGCTTCTTGATATTTTTTGAATACGATATCCCTTATTTTGGTATGTATAGGCACCACACGATTAGTTCCCGATTCGGTTTTCATGCCACCTTTGAATGTCCAATTTGTTAAATCAACATCCTCTAATTTTAATGAACAAATTTCTTGGGGGCGCCACCCGGAATAGCATTGAACTAGTATTATATCTGTGAATGGATGTGCATCTATATTGCTCCAAAGTTTGTTCATTTCATCATCAGAATAAATAATATGATCTTTTTTTACAGTCGTTTTTTCTTTTATAACATCAGCAGGCAATTTAAATAATCGTGAATAATTTTTGTCCACTAAGTCGTATTCTAGTGCGTAATCGAATAACATGTTGAATATTTCTTTGATTTCATATTTTGTATTTGCTGATGGATGTCGTACTTCGCCTTTAACTATAATAGTTCCATCGTTGATACAACCTTTCATATGTCGAGCTCTAATCTCCGATATTGGCATATCATATATCGAGAAACAATATTTCCACGCACTTCGTACTGACACGATGCGATTTTTAGATTTAATTGTTTTAAAATATTCTTCAGACCATTTTTCGTACAATTCATGTACGGTAATAGTCGGGTTTAAATCATATGGATTTCTGTTATATTCCACTAAAGCTGCATACGCATCGTTGTAAGTAGGGAAGTATGATTGAGGTTTCAATGGCTTGCAAATTGGTTTGCCTTCCGGTGTTTTACCTACCGTGACCATAGCACGAAAAGGATTTCTCAACCGTTTGTTTTTTATTTCGCTTATCTGACCGAATCCGTTGGGTAAGCGTTTTCTTTTGTTTGAGCCGCGTGCGATTTTAGTTGCTGAATTTGGTTTTATCGGATAACCGCAATGCGGACAAAGTATGGCCTTATCACTTACTTGTAATTCGCATTCGGGACAATTCATGAGCATTCGTATTCCTCCTCGTTGATTTATTTTTATTGATACTATATGATGGTGTAGGTTTTGTCAACTCATATACTCCATATCCTTGGAGTAACAGTAAAAATAAATGAATTTAGGAGTAAATATGGTTAGTGCGGGAGAATTAAAATGTCCGATTTGCGGAGGAAAGCTAAAGTATTATGGTAAGGTGAAACGCATATTAAGAAGTCAATACGGAAAAGTTGAGCGTATACATATTCGAAGAATGGTTTGTGCTGTATGCGGTACAGAGCATAGAGAACTGCCGAAAAATTTGTTACCTTATAAGCATTATGATTCGAATATTATAAAAGGATTTGTCAACGGATCTATTACGTCATTCGACTTAGAGTATGAAGATTATCCCTGTGAAACTACTATAAAAGAATGGAAGAAGCAAATGCGTTGAGCGACTTCCGTTTAACAAATTGTCCTTTCTATCCTAGAATAGCCGTTGAAAGGAGGTAACAGCAAATGAACGCAGTTACATTTGGACGTGGTTCAGTTCCTGTTTCAGTGGCGGCTAAGGTATACGGTAAAGACGCAACTTGGATAAGAGCAGGAATTATATCCGGGTGGCTTCCGATTGGAAAAGCTACAAGAGGCGGAAAACTGATCACGGACATTAATGAAATGGATTCCAAGCAGGGGCGAATAAATTTTTATATCTCGCCTAAACGTCTTTGGGAAGAAACCGGCTATGTATGGAAAGGAGAACGAACTTAATGGGAACAAATATACGCCCGGAAATATCCGAAAAGAACAAGTATTGGATTGACAGACACCGCTATTATGAGCTGAAACATTTTTGTTTGCAGTATCATAATTGGAAAAAAGCTTACGACAACATCGAGGTTTATCGTAATGGATTGATTGACTACGAGCGTGTGTCAAAAACAAATCTGATGGCTAAACCTGTTGAACAATGTGTGGAAGCTCAATGGTTCTATTACGAAAAAATCAAAATGGTTGAAAAAGCCGCTGAAGATACCGATTACGCTTTATCGTATTATATTTTAAAAGCTGTAACAGAAGGTTTATCGTATGACCATTTGAAAGCTAGGTTTAATATACCGTGCTGCAAAGATGTTTACTATGAACTTTACAGACGATTTTTCTGGCTGCTTAGCGAGGCGCGAAAATAACACGCCATATTGTGAAAGGAGGTTATTTTTATGGATAACAGCAATGTAGTTCGAGTAGTAAAACCAACAGCGCTTATGTTCAGAAATGAAAGTGCGAAATCTTTGTTGGGGCTCGCCTTTGTTGGGGCGGCTGCCATAGAAGGTGTTGCGGTAGTCATTGTATATAAGATTGTTACTAAAGCACGAAAGCATTACAAAAACAAACATAATGATAACTCGACAGACTAAAAGCAAAAGGGTCCTGTTACAAGGGCTCTTTCTTTTTTCCTCGCGAAAATTACAAGTGATATTATGAAAGAAGGTGATTATATGGTAGAAAAGAATTACGAAAACGTTATGACTATGTTGGATTATCAGTATAGGCAAGAAATGAACCTTGCGACAGTGAGTAGAAATTTGTTAAAAAAAACATTTAACCCACTTAGACGATTCAGATATAAACGACTATACAAAATGGCAATACAACATGCTATCGGTATCGAATTGGCTATAAGCCATATTAAACAAACGATGGGAGAGTCCTAACAGGGGCTCTTTCTTTTTTGTTCGCAGAAATTACAAGTGCTATTATGAAAATAAAGTTTAAAGGAGACATTTTTATGACTTACAAACAAATTGAAGCAAGCAGAGAAGCACGACTTTGGATTGGACAGATTTTTGTTCCGGCTATAACTTTAGCCGCTACAACTATGGCTATTCCGGAAGTGCGACAAGCGGTATCAATGAAAGCACAAAACATTAAACAATCCATTGAACTGAAAATGAAAAAGAAGAAATGGGAGAGGTAACAAAGCCTCTTTCTTTTTTTTAACCTAGATTAAAAAGCACTTCGAATTACCGTACGCAGGTGACGGAAATGTGTGATATTTTTATACATATCAAAATTTAACCGGAAAGGAGGTTTATGATATGAACTTTATGAGTTTTATTGGCGGATACATAACAGGAGCGATAGCGATAGGCATTGTGATAGCTATTTTCATTTGGAAAAGCAAAAGCATTGGATCATTGCGAATCGACAGATCAGAGCCTGATGAGCCGCCTTGTCTTTTCTTAGAGTTTCACGATGCTTTGAGCATAATCTCGAACAAGAGATATGTCATACTCGAAGTCAAGAACGAAGATTTCATTACGCACAAATAACAAGCTCTATTATGGAACTAAATAATTTGTTGAAAGGAGCAACAAAATGAGTGACGAAATCAAAAATTTGTTAGAAGAGGAGATTAAAACTGAAATTCAAGGTTTGAAATCATCTCAGACAGACGCAAAAGAACAGAAGGAGGCTATGGATAAACTGGCAACACTTCACAGATTGTATGTTGAGGAATGCAAGATGGAATCTGAAATCGAAGATAAGAGAGAAAAGCGTGATATGGATAATAGAAAGATTGAAATAGATGATATTAACCATATTAACGAAGAAAATCTTAAAAGAGATCAGATAAAAGAGCAGAGACGAGACAGATTTGTTAAGGTTGGAATTGCCGGTGCTGAACTTATTCTTCCTTTGATATTCTACGGTGTCTGGATGAAAAGAGGGTTGAAGTTTGAAGAAACAGGATCGTTTACATCTGCAACATTTAAAGGATTATTCAATCGTTTTAGACCGACTAAAAAATAAACTAATATAGTTCCGAACGGAGAGTGCGTTAATTACACGTGCTTTTCGTTTTTTCTCGCAGAAATTACACGCCATATTGTGAAAGGAGGCTTATTTGATATGATACTATTTACGATTTTAGTAATTGTATTGGCAATATTAGCGGTTCTTACTGTACTTGTCACAGCAACGACAGGGGCAGCAACGATCATGGTATTTGGCGATGTAATTGTATGCATATTCATCATAGTATGGATATTGAAAAAGCTTTATAATAAACGCAATAAATATTGAGCCTACCTCAGGCTCTTTATTTTTCTCTTCGCAAAATTTACACGTTGTATTATGAAAAACAAATCTAATTTTAGGAGGATAAAATAATGATTAGAAGATTTTTCAGCGATTACAAGGAAATGGTTATAATGCCAACAAGACAATGGCTGCGTATGCATTGGAAAGGATATGCATTGTTCGTAGTTATTTGTTATACGATTGGCTTCATTATTGGCTATGGACTTATGCGAAAAAAGTATTCACATCATGATTCAAACTAAGGTTGAAAGACAAATGAAAGAGAGTCCCCAAACAAGGACTCTTCTTTTTCTTCGGAGACCAGTATGAGATACCATTATGAAAAACCTGATATATACGCATCTGTGTATGGAATAAATTATATTTGCAAACACCCTGTCTACGATAAATGCACATTATTCAAGATAGGCGATAAAGGATTAGCTGTTATTCAGCAAAGATTTGACAAGAAAAAGAAAACCACTTGGTGGAGTGAGGTGGATCCGTGGCTGACTGATGAATTATATTTACATCCGAAGTTTAAAGCATTTTTTGATGAGCGAGCAGGATTACCTGTTAATGGACTGTATCCGACAGTTACTATAAGGCAAATTATGTGGGCATTGAAGATGAAGCCGATTAAACGAGAACGCTGGGAAACATTGTTTGACAGAAGGGAAGTTTAGCATTCGCAAAAATTACAACTTATATTATGAAAGGATGGTGTTTTAAATGAAATTTAAAGAACACGTAGAAGATAGCTTAACGAGAAGAGCTATAGCAGAAGGTGCTAGAGCAGTGTACTTGACGGCAAAAATGGGTGTCTCACAAGACCAAATTGATGCAGCAAAGCAGAGTTTGGATGGTATTTGTGACGCATTTGAAAAAGGAGTAACAGCCGACTGGTATATATTGATTCCGGCCACAACATTCCTTAAGCTTATAAACACTTGTTATGATTTATGTGTATCTGCGGATTGTATCAAAGAAGATATAAAGCATCTTATCAAAAAGAAGCCTTAACAAGGGCTTCTCTTTTTCTTCGCAAAAATTACATGTTGTATTATGGAGAAACGGTGACTTTGTGCTACTGTTTCTTTTATTTTTTACGAAAGGAGAACACCAAAATGAAAGGTAGTTCAAAAGTTCAACAGTTTGGAAGAAAGGCATTGGTAAAATTCAAAAGAGGCTCACCGTTGCTTCTCACGTGCATGAGTGCTGTGGGAGTGGTTGCGGTTGCTGTTACGGCATCGAAAGCGACGCTTAAAGCGGACGACCTGTTCAAAAAATCAGTAAAGGAAAAGGGCGACGAGCTCACTGCTACGGAAAAGATGAAAATTATATTTCCGGTATATCTTCCTACGGTGGTTATTGGTGCTTCGACAGTGGCTTGCATATTTGGCACAAACGCTCTTAGCAAAAAGCAACAGGCATCACTTGCAAGTGCTTATGCTTTACTCGATAACTCATATAAAAAGTACAAGCTTAAACTAAAAGAACTGTATGGAGAGGAAGCACATCAGAATATCGTGGATTCAATAGCTAAATCTGAGTGTAAAGAAGTTCCCATATACGCACAAACAATGTGTGGAAATGCGTATTTGCTTCCGCCTGAAGAAGATGATGAAGAAAAAAGACTGTTTTATGATATTTTTTCCGACAGATATTTCGAGTCAACTTTTGGCAGAGTAATAGCCGCAGAATATCATCTTAACAGAAACTTCATGTTTTTCGGGTGTGAAAGTCTTAACGATTTCTATGAATTTTTAGGACTTGATCCTGTTGATGGCGGCGACGATATAGGTTGGTCAACTTATAGTGGAGAGATATATTGGATTGACTTTGATCATCAAAAAGTTGTATATGACGATGGGCTGGAGTGTTATACGATTGAAATGGTGTTTAATCCGACATCTGAATTTTTAGATGATTTATGAAAATATGCTATATGGCTTTGATTCGCATTTTTTACAACTTATATTATGAAAGGAGGTTAAATTCATGAGCAAAAATTTAATGAAAATCATCGGATTTGCCGCTACACTTATCGGTATGGGTGCAACACTCTTAAGCGATTGGGTGAGCGATAAACAGATGGAAGCAACCGTTGAAGAAAAAGTCAATGAAGCATTAGCCGAAAAATCAAATGAAGAAGAGTCTTAACAAAGGCTCTTTTATTTTTTTATGAAAGGATTTTGTAAAATGAACAAAATTAAGTTATCGCAATGTGCAAAGAAAATGCGTGTTTCTATCGTGCAGCATAGTCCTGAAATACTTACGGGAATCGGCATTGCCGGTATGGTTACCACTGTTATATTTGCAGTTAAAGCAACGCCGAAAGCGATGAAAATTCTTGAAGAAAATACTCCGAAAGATGAGAAACTTTCTGCTATTGAAGTGGTTAAGCTGACATGGAAATATTATATTCCAACTGTCATATCGGGTGTGGCATCCATTGCCTGCATCATTGGTGCAAACGCAAAGAATGCACGAAAAAATATGGCACTGGCTACTGCGTATACATTATCGGAGTCGGCTTTGAAAGAGTATCAGGAAAAAGTAGTCGAAACTATCGGCGAGAAAAAAGAACAGTCAATAAGAGATGAAATTGCGAAAGATAAAATCATGGCTAATCCTGTGAAAGACAGGGAAGTTATCATCACACAAAAGGGCGATACGTTATGTTATGACATTCTGTCAGGACGATATTTCAAATCCGATATAGATAAGATTAAAAAAGCCGAGAATCAACTGAACAGACGTATGATTTCTGAAATGTATATCTCGTTAAATGATTTGTATTATGAGCTTGGGATTCCACCTATATGTGTCGGTGAGTATATCGGTTGGAATATTAACAGCGGTTATCTTGACTTATATTTCACATCGCAGCTCACACCTGAACATGAGCCGTGCTTGGTAATTAACTATAATGTTGAACCAAAATACGACTATCAGAAGTTCGCGTGAGTTCGCAAAATTTACACAGCGTATTATGAGAAACATACTCAAAAAATTAAATTCGAAAGGAGTCTATTACAATGGACGAAAACACAAACATGATTAATGACGAGATTATTGAGGATACTGAAGTTATCACTGAAAGTTCCGACGAGAAAGGTATGTCGATTATTGGAATCGGATTGGCAGCAGTAGGCGGTATGATTACCGTTAAACTGATTGATAAATTCGTTAAACCAAAAGTATCGAATCTTATCTCTAAGGTAAAGCAGAAGAGAGCAGCTTCAAAAGCCAAAGATGAATCAGCGGAATATGATGTTGAAGTTGTCGATGTTAAAGACGGCGAATGATTAAGAATCATGTTCTCACAAGGGAAAGTGCCTTAAACGGGTGCTTTTCCTTTTATTTTCTGCGAAAGGAGTATAAAAATGACAAATTACACACCAAATTCTCACAAGTACAAAGAGGAGCAAAAGGCTAAGGAAAAGAAAATCGAAAAGGTTGTTGCAGGTGTCGCAAAACCTAAAGAAAAGAGTCTATTTAAAAAGATTACCGGTATTTTCTTGGCTGGCGACTTCAGTAACGTCAAGTCTTATATCGTAAATGATGTCATCATCCCGAATGTTAAAAGGGCTTTTGTTGATATTATCTCAAACGGTGCCAACATGATGGTATACGATGCAGATGAGGCGAGAAACAGAATCCGTGGTACATCACCGAGAGCTTCATACAGGGACTATTATGACAGTCCAAGCACTCGCAAGAGCTCCAATTCATCATCTTCCTCTAAAAGATTCGATTATAACGATATTATATTTGGATCGAGAGGGGATGCAGAGGCAGTACTTACGCAGATGGACGAAATTATTGACCAATATGATGTGGTGAGTGTTGCCGATATGTATGAAATGGCAGGACTTGAACAGCCGTATACGAGCAATAAGTACGGTTGGACGGATATTGCAAGTGCAGAAGTTCTGAGAGTGCATGATGGATATGTCATCAAGCTTCCGAGAGCTCTGCCGATCGACTAAAAGGAGGTCTATCAATGTTAATGGCAAAAGAATTAGAGCAGATATTCACTGAATATCCATATGGTTCGCAAGATGAAAAGGGCGGTAACGCCATTGTTATTGCGAAATTTTTTAACCCGTGGGGTACAGGTACATGGCTTATTACCGAAGCTGAAAAGCAAGAAAACGGTGATTGGTTCTTGTTTGGCTACTGTCATATTTTCGAATGGGAATGGGGCAGTGTGTCATTAAACGAACTTGAGTCAATAAAAGTTCCTTTACCTATTGAGCGAGACCTTTCTGTAAAAGGAAAAACCGTTAAAGAGTGTCTTCAAGAAATGGGAGACACTTATTCTTTATCATTTTAAATTTATAAGGAGATTGATTAATCATGAAAAAAATGAAAGTTATAAACGAAAAACTCACAAGACAACTCAGCAATGTCGGATTTAAACTTAAAAAACACAGTCCGGAACTTCTTGTTGCTGCGGGAATTGTTTGCGGTATCGGCAGTATCGTCACTGCTTGCGTTGCCACAACAAAAGTGGACGAAATTTTGGGAAGCACAAAAGAAAAAGTTGACCAAATCCATAACGGAGTGGAAAAAGGTGAAATCAAGGGTCAAGAGTATACTGCTGAAGACAGTAAAAAAGATTTGACTATTGTATATGTTCAGACCGGACTGAAATTTATTAAATTATATTCTCCGGCATTCATTCTCGGCGTACTTTCTGTTACAGGCATTCTCGGTTCGCATCACATTATTAAGGAGAGAAATGTCGCTCTCACAGCAGCTTTCGCAACGGTAAATGACAGCTTTAAGAGCTATAGAAAACGTGTTGCCGAGCGTTTTGGCGATGAAATTGAACGTGAACTGAAACTTGGTATTGAAAAAGTTGAGTCAGAAGAAGTTACCGTTGATGAAAATGGTAATGCAAAAACCGAGAAAACTGTCACTAAAGTTGCATCACGTCCCAAATACAGCGATTTCGCCAAAGTATTTGATGAAACTAATCCCAATTACAAAAAGAGTGCCGAATATAATCTTGTGTTCATCAAGCAGGTTGAAAACTGGGCAAACGATAAATTGAGAGTAACAGGCAGACTGTTCCTGAATGAAGTTTATGATGCACTCGGCTTTGAACCGACTAAAGCAGGACAAGTTGTCGGTTGGGTATATGATCCGGAAAGTCGAACAAGCGATAGCTATGTTGATTTTGGTTTGTATGACGTCAACAACGAGAAAGCAAGAGACTTTGTAAACGGATATGAGCGTGCCATTGTCTTAGACTTTAACGTTGACGGAAACGTTTGGGAAACAATGTAAAAATTATATTTTAGCCACCCGGGGGTATTTGTGAAAACAGTACCCCCATGGGTGATTATATTTTAAAGATAAGGAGATTGTAATGAGCAAAAGAATAAGTTTTATTATTATGATGATTTTTATACTCGCCTGCTTTTCGGGAATAGTTATCAGCAGCTTTCCAGCTATTGATAACGAAAAAGAAATCACTTCCGCATTATGCGAAACAGAAGCCGAACCCGAGCCGGTAACAGAACAATTCCATTTTATTGAGTACACTGAACCGAAGATGACACTTTCGGTTGAAGAAATTGAATTAATAGCGTTGGTTACTATGGCAGAAGCCGAAGGTGAGTGTGAATTTGGCAAACGATTAGTGATTGACACGATTCTTAACAGGATGAAATCGGATAAGTGGCCTGATACTGTAAATGAAGTAGTGTATCAACCTAATCAGTTTACATCCATGTGGAACGGACGTTCAAACAGATGTGACGTGTCTGATTATATTTGCGATTTGGTTCGAGAGGAGCTTGAATCACAGGTTAGTTATGCAGTGGTGTATTTTACAGCAGGTGCATTTGGAAAATATGGTACACCGCTGTTCCAAGTTGGTAATCACTATTTTGCAAGCGTATAAGGAAAGGAGATTGTATTTGTGAGAAACGTTGTATCATACGTATTTGCAGCAATGGCGGGCATTTGTTTCGTTAAAGGTGTTGCAGTGTTATCATTTGCAAGGGGGTTATAAAATTGGATAATTTTGATTTTATAGCATCTATCATTGAGTATGCTACCAGCACAAAGAAGAACGGACGAATCGTCGGCGGGATGCTGCTTAGTTTGTCATTGTTCTTCGGTGGGTTAGCTTTCACTTTTATGACTTCAAGCTCTATGGAGGAAAATCAAGATGAATAGCAGAATGAAAAATGCAATTATATTTTTGTCGGGTACTGCAATCGGAGCAGTATCGACATACGCAATCGTTAAAAAGAAGTTTGCACAAATTGCAGAAGAAGAAATACAGTCTGTAAAAGAGGCTTTTTCAAGAAAGGAAAAGCCTGATAGCGGCATTGAAAAAGAGGATGATACCGAAATGGATGAGTATATAGATATACTCGGTAACTCTAATTATGTTGCATCACCTCAAAGGGCTTTAACCAAAGAGGACGAACCGTTCAACGAAAGACCTTATGTGATTTCTCCTGAAGAATTTGATGAACTGGACAGCTATGAAGCAATAAGTCTTACATATTATGCAGACGGCGTTCTGACTGACGATTGCAACGAATTGGTTGAGGATGTGGATGATGTTGTTGGATTGGATTCATTGAATCACTTTGGTGAATACGAAGATGATTCGGTATTTGTCAGAAATGACAGATATAAGTGCGACTATGAGATTCTTAAGGATCTGAGAAACTATTCCGACATTGTCAAATCCAAACCACATCCGATGGAGGATGAATGAATACTAACACAATGATGCATGAATATTTCGATTGGCTTTGTGAATCTGTATGTAAGAATGATATTAAAAGAAATCATTATCGCAAACTTTTGATTCATTTGCACAACACAGAGTTCACATATATCATCGGTATGGACGGAAACCGAGTTGAAGATGGCATAAATATGCGTTACAGGTTTGCACAGGATTTCGGTTATTCACCTGCTATGATTCCGGCATATTTGGATAATAAGCCATGCAGCATTCTTGAAATGATGGTAGCACTCGCTATTCGATGTAATGTTGAGATCATAGGTGACGACGATGTAGCCGAAAAAATATTCTGGAGCATGATTTCAAATCTTGGATTGAGGTATATGACCAATGAAGATTTTGATCCGGCTTACGTCGAAGACGTAGTAAACAGATTCCTAAACCGCGAATACGAGCGTGACGGAAAAGGCGGGTTGTTCCGAGTCAGAGATTGTAAGCATGATATGCGATCGGTTGAAATATGGTATCAGATGAACTGGTACTTGAACAGTGTTGCGTAAAGGAGATTAATTTATGAAAAAGTACAAAGTGATTATTACAGAAACTTTAGAAAGAGAAATTGAAGTCGAAGCAACTGACAAAATTGAAGCAAAACAAATAGTAGAGGATGCTTGGCGTAACAGTGAATATATTCTTGATGCAGATGATTTTACGTGTGTAAATTTCAAAGCTGAAGAATTAAGCGATGACTAATCTCGAAGAAAAATAACTCAAGGAGGTGATGAAAATGCCTGTACTTATGGATTATATTTTTGAAAAAGTGGAAAAGTTCGATGTTACCATGACCACTATTCAGAAACTTTTGAAGCAGCAGTTGGGAATCAACAAAACAGTTGCAAAATTTACAACCATTATGACACTTTATGTGGCTGTCATGGGAATTTACAGTGTTAAGCATGGCCGAGCTATCAAAAAACTGCAAAAAGAATTTGAAAAAGCATTAAGCGAAAAAGGAGAATGAAAATGATCGACTTTTTGATGATTTCAACACGTAGCACGAAGCGTGGGGTAATAGAAATCTATCCGAAGTTTATTATTAAAAAAAGCTCCGATTTAATGATCAGAGGCGGCGACTTCTATGCAATTTGGTTGGAAGATAAAAAGTTGTGGTCCACAGATGAACAAGATGCTCTGCAACTTATTGACGCAGAACTCGACCGATATAAAGAAGAAAATCTTAAGCACTTTGATTCAGATGTAAAAGTCTTACATATGTGGGATGCCGAGACAGGAATGATCGACACATGGCATAAATATTGTCAAAAGCAAATGCGTGATTCGTTCCACATGTTGGATGAAAAACTTATATTCTCCAACACTGTTACGGATAAAAAAGACTATGCCAGCAAGCGGTTAAAGTATCCACTTGAAAAAGGCGAGACTGTTGCTTATGGCAAGCTGCTATCCACATTATATTCTGAAGAGGAGCGGCAAAAGATTGAGTGGGCTATCGGATCCGTTATAGCAGGAGAGTCTAAAAGTCTTCAGAAGTTTATGGTCTTGTATGGTTCTGCCGGAACGGGTAAATCTACTGTTCTTAATATAATTCAACAGCTATTTGAGGGATATTACTCGGTGTTTGATGCTAAAGCATTAGGTTCATCGAGTAATGTTTTTGCTTTGGAGGCATTTAAAAGTAATCCGCTTGTAGCTATCCAACATGATGGCGATTTGTCAAGAATTGAAGACAACACTCGATTGAATAGCTTGGTTTCTCACGAACTTATGACAGTAAATGAAAAGTTCAAGACAGCTTATACCAACAGATTCAAATGCTTCTTGTTCATTGGTACAAATAAGCCTGTTAAGATAACTGACGGCAAATCAGGTCTTATCAGAAGACTTATTGATGTCTCACCGTCGGGAAATAAGCTTCCTACAAAAGAGTATCAGACCATTATGAAACAGATTGAATTTGAATTGGGTGCGATAGCTTACCACTGTCAAGAGGTTTATTTGAGTAATCCGAGAATGTATGACAATTATATTCCAATTACCATGCTCGGAGCTTCTAATGACTTCTATAACTTCATTATTGATTCATATCACGTGTTTGTCAAAGAAGATGGCACTACACTAAAGGCGTCATGGGAAATGTATAAGTCCTATTGCGATGAAGCGAAGGTGGCGTACCCATTTTCGCAGCGTGTCTTTAAAGAGGAACTAAAGAACTATTTCAAAGAGTATAAGGAGCGTTTCAACCTTGATAACGGCACTCGTGTCAGAAGCTATTACAGCGGTTTTTTAAGTGATAAGTTTAAAAGGGATGCCGAGCAAATCCAAGCGACAGAGGAGTATAAAATATGTTTCAAAGAACAGCCTTCAATATTTGATAAGTTTTGTACTGACTGTCCTGCACAATATGCCACACCGAAGGAAACTCCTACTACGGCATGGGACAAGACAAAAACAAAATTATCCGACTTGGATACTTCAAGAATCCATTTTGTAAAAGTTCCTGAAAATCACATTGTCATAGATTTTGACCTTACAGATGATGAGGGCAAAAAGTGCTTTGAAAAGAATCTTGAAGCAGCAAGTAAATGGCCTGCTACTTATGCGGAATTAAGCAAGAGCGGAAGTGGTATTCATCTTCATTATATTTATACCGGAGATCCCCGCTTACTCAGCAGAATTTATGATGACCACATAGAAATCAAAGTGTTTACCGGTAAAAGTTCATTAAGGCGAAAACTAACGAAATGTAACGATTTACCGATTGCGACTATAAGTTCCGGTTTACCGATGAAAGGAGAAAAAACTATGGTAAATTTTGAATCTATTAAAAGCGAAAAAGCACTCAGAACACTTATTAAACGTAATCTTAATAAAGAAATACATCCGGGAACGAAACCAAGCATTGACTTCATTTATAAAATCCTCGAAGATGCTCACACAAGCGGACTGCATTACGATGTCACTGATATGCGTAATGCTGTTTTTGCGTTTGCAGCACAAAGTACAAACAAGGCTGACTATTGCATCAAACTTGTCAACAAAATGAGGTTCAAATCCGATGAAATATCCGATTCGGTGAGAAACGATGAATCAAAATTGGTTTTCTATGATGTGGAAGTATTTCCTAACTTATTTTTAATTAACTGGAAGTATGAGGGCGAAAATGCAACTGTTGTCAGAATGATTAATCCAAGTTCTTATGATGTTGAAGAATTGTTGAAATTCAGATTGGTCGGATTTAATTGCAGACGATATGATAATCATATTTTGTATGCTCGATTGATGGGATATGATAATCAGCAGTTGTATGAGTTGTCACAAAAGATTATTAACGGAGATAAAAATGTTTTCTTTGGAGAGGCATATAACATCTCTTACACCGATGTATACGACTTCAGTTCAAAAAAGCAATCTCTTAAAAAGTTTGAGATTGAGCTGGGTATACATCATCAGGAACTGGGACTTCCGTGGGATCAACCTGTACCTGAACATATGTGGAAGAAAGTCGCTGAATATTGTGATAATGACGTAATTGCAACCGAAGCAGTGTTCAATGCACGAAAAGCGGATTTCTTGGCAAGACAAATTCTGGCAGATCTGGCAAGCATGACTGTAAACGATACGACAAACAGTTTGACCACCAGAATTATATTTGGTAAGAATCGCACTCCACAAGATCAGTTCAATTATCGTGATATGGGATACATTCCCGATGATAGTGCTATATTTAATTTTACCACTACACCTGACAATAACTTGTTTAACAACTTTGGCGATGAAAAATATACTGTATTTGACGAACACGGCAGACCTATATTTCCCGGATATAAGTATGAAGCGGGTGTTTCGATGTATCGTGGTGAAACAGTCGGTGAAGGTGGTTATGTATATGCCGAACCGGGCATCTATGGTAACGTGGCATTGCTTGACATTGCCTCGATGCATCCGAGCAGCATTGTTGCGGAGCAGCTCTTCGGAGAAAAGTACACTTTAAGATTTAAAGATATTCTTGATGCCAGAATTGCTATTAAGCACAAGGATTTTGATAAGGCTCGAAAAATGCTGGATGGAAAATTAGCAAAGTATCTGAAAGATGAAAATGCCGCATCTGACTTAGCACAAGCATTGAAGATTGCAATTAACTCGGTTTATGGTTTAACATCGGCTAATTTTGAGAATCCGTTCAGGGATCTTCGCAACAAGGATAACATTGTAGCCAAGCGTGGTGCGTTATTTATGATTAATCTTAAACACGAAGTCCAAAGGCAAGGCTTCACAGTTGCACATATAAAAACGGACTCAATAAAGATTCCTGATGCAACGCCTGAAATAATTCAGTATGTAATGGACTACGGAAAACAATATGGCTACACTTTTGAGCACGAGGCTACATATGACAGAATGTGTCTTGTAAACGATGCGGTGTATATTGCAAAGTATAAAGACGGTGACTGGACTGCAACCGGAACACAATTCCAAGTACCTTATGTATTCAAGACTTTGTTTAGTAAGGAGTCAATTGGGTTTGTAGATATGTGCGAAACTAAGAGCGTGAAATCAGCATTATATTTGGATATGAACGAAAATTTACCCGATGTATCTGAAGATGAAAAAGTTCTTGAACGAATTGTAAAAAAAGCTAAAGAGTTCAATGCCAAAATGGATCTTAGCGGCAATAGTGGTGATTCTGAACTTGATTGTATGATTCGAAAAATTAATGACGGTCACAGCTATCAGTTCATCGGCAAAGTCGGTTCATTCTGTCCGATCAAGCCCGGTTGCGGTGGTGGCGAACTCTTTAGAGAACAGAACGGCAAATATTATGCTGTAGCAGGCACTAAAGGCTATCGTTGGCTTGAATCTGAAATGGTTGAAGAGCTTGATAAGTTTGAAGATATCGACCGTTCTTACTATGATGGCTTAGTGAACGATGCAATCGACACTATATCCCAATATGGTGATTTCGAGTGGTTTGTATCCGATGAACCGTACATGCCTGATACTCCGCCGTGGATTGAACCGCAATCAACTCAATTTGATGTAAGATAAAAATTGAAAGGAGCAAAAATGAAAATTATATTTAGAAATCCATTTGTCAGTCGCAAACGTAAAGCACAGGCAAAAATTGATTTGATGTGTGCCGATGCATACGACTCTCTTGCTCAATCTGAACTTGTATCCAATAATTACACGGTTACGGACAACATAATCGAGCACAAGAAAAAGAAAGCTGAATGTCTTAATGACGCCGCAAAAAACTTGGGCTTTAGAAATTCGACGGATATGGAATATTACAACAAAAAATTGCACCATGGAAAAAGAGCATTGCTCAGTCTGTGGTGTTTATTTATTTTTATTTAAAGGAGTTTTTGAATTATGAACATAACATATGCACCCAGAGAAATTTTGCAAATTGACGATGCAAAAATTATATTTCGTAACTTCGCAGGTGAGAAATCCAAATTTAATCGTGACGGCGACAGAAACTTTGCTGTCGTGATTCCTGATCAGGAAACGGCAGATAAACTCATTGACATGGGTTGGAACGTAAAAATTAAAAGTGCCAGAGAAGAGGGTGAAGACCCGTTCATGTATTTGCCGGTCAAGGTAAAGTTTAATGATCACGGACCTATTATTTGTCTTACGACAGGAAGCAGAAGAATCAAACTTGAAGAAGACATGGTCAGTATGCTTGATCATATTGATATTTTGAATGTTGATTTGGATATTCGTCCTTATGATTGGGTTGTTCAAGAGGGAACACCTGACGAAAAATTCGGTCGTACAGCATATTTGAAAGGTATGAACGTTACGCAGAAATATGACCGATTTGCAGAACTTCTGGCAGAGGAAGAATTTCCCGAAGATTAAATTATCGGTGCTGACTTCGCATGTCGGTTAAATGTCCAGTAAGGTATCAATCTTTGGTGCATCAAAGTGAGATAAGAGGAAACAGCCGAAAGAAAGGATTGTTTTTATGGTTATACAAATTTTAACATTAATAGCATTATTCTTAATTGCGATTTATATAGGCGATTTAGTCTTTGTGAGCAAAAAATGGTTCGAGCGTGATGAACTTGAATTTTGGATCGAACACTCAATTAAAGCATCTGTTGTCGATGGAAAATACGATCGTCTTCGCATACAGTCAGAAGCCTATTGCAGGATTAAGAGATATAATCGCAAGCTTGAATTTGGAGACTTTCGTGCTATTTTTGATAGCGTGTGGCTTGAATTGTGCGTAAAAGAATATAAGTATAAGGGAGATGACGAACATGTATAATAGATTACCAGCTGTACCTGTAGACTACCAAGGCTATTATCAGTTCATAAATTCACAGGCACCATCTTATTATTATTTACCCAGAATTAAAAAAGTAATATTTAACTATCCCGCAACTATTGTGATATGGGAAGATAATACTAAAACAGTAGTCAAAGTACACGATGAATCATTTGACCCTGAGAAGGGCTTGGCTATGGCGATTGCTAAGAAAGCGTTTGGCAATGAATTTGAGTTTCATAAAGTATTCAAGGAACATATCAAATTGTCTGACGAAGAATTAACCCCAAAAAGCATTCAGGATGTCGTTGCTCGAATTGTTAAAGCGGCTACCAACGTGCTGGCTAATTTTAAGTCAAGGATAAGACTGTTAGAGCAAATATCAATATGGGCAAAGCCTTACCAAAGACTAACTGACCCTGAATGGCGTAAAGATCGTACAGTTCAATATGGTTATATATATAAAAGATTAGCTATGCTGGAGGACATTGTTCAAGAGGCAGAAAGGGAAAACCAATGTCCATAAAACTATATGAGCATCAAAAAGTTGCTGTTGCAAACATGAGAAACGGCTGCATTTTGGTTGGTGGAGTCGGCTCAGGTAAATCTCGAACTGCCTTGGCTTATTATTTCCTGCAAGAGGGTGGCTGTCTTGATCCATATGAACCTATAAAAAAGAAGCCTAGGGATTTGTATATCATTACAACTGCTCGAAAAAGAGATCAATTGGAATGGGAGTGTGATTTTGCCCCGTTCCTTTTTTCATCAAATTCAGAAATTAACTATTACGATAACAAAATAGTGGTTGATAGCTGGAACAATATAGGAAAGTACTCCGATGTCAGGGGTGCTTTCTTTATTTTTGACGAACAAAGATTGGTTGGTTACGGTGCATGGGTAAAAGCATTTCTAAAGATAGCCAAAGCCAACGACTGGATTCTTCTATCAGCAACTCCGGGTGATACTTGGCAAGATTATATTCCTGTATTTATTGCTAACGGATTCTATAAAAATAAGACCGAATTTACTCGTGAACATATCATTTACAGCAGATTCAGTAAGTTTCCTAAAGTAGATAGATATGTGAATACGGGTCGTCTTATCAGGCTTCGCAATCGCATTCTTGTGGATATGGACTTCAAGCGAACGACTACATCGCATCACGAGGATGTATTCGTGAAATACGATATAGCACTTTATAAAGACACCATGAAAAATCGGTGGAATCCATATGAAAACAAACCACTGAAAAATGCAAGTGAACTTTGTTATACGCTTCGAAAAATCGTAAATTCCGATGAGTCCAGAATGGTGGCAATCTTAGAAATTTTAGAGAAAAGTCCGAGAGCAATTATATTCTATAACTTCGACTATGAATTGGAGCTGTTAAAAGCTATCAAATACAGTGATGATATTGAAGTTGCAGAGTGGAACGGTCACAAGCATCAGCCGATACCCGAGAGTGAAAAATGGGTTTACTTGGTTCAATACACAGCCGGAGCTGAGGGCTGGAACTGCATCAAGACGGACACTATTATATTTTACTCTCAGAACTACTCATATAAGATTATGCAGCAGTCCGCGGGTCGAATAGACAGGCTGAATACGCCGTATAAAGACCTATATTACTATCATTTGAGAACCAGATCAGGTATAGATTTGGCTATCAACAAAGCATTAAACGAAAAGAAAAAATTTAACGAATCACGCTATATTAAATGGTGATTCATGAAAGGATGAAAAGTATGAAAATACCTCACGTTCACTTGGATGATACCGAACTAGATATCTTAGATCTTTTAGCCGATACGACCGGAAAATCTAAAGCGGATATTTTAGGAGAAGGTATCGAAGCTATGCGTTGTAAATACATGCCCAACGGTGCTTCGTTCAAAAAGCCCAATAAACTTGTCACTTTTAACATGATGTGGACTATGAGCGGTCTTCAACAATGGTTAGTACCGGTGAAAATTTGTAATCAGGGCGATGAAGCAATCAAAGAATATCTGTTGGAACGTTGGGATGAAATTCCATTACCGGCAGAGGGTAAATACGTTAATTATTCCGATGAATTGGATGTTGAGTACGGATTTGAATTTAGAAAGGATGAAAAATAATATGAACAGATCAGAAATTTTAGACGAAGCAAAAAAGTGTGTTTGCGGTCAGCGAGAGCGGGATTACGGCAGTCCTGAAGATAACTTCACAACTATCAGCCGATTTTGGGAAGCATATCTTACCGCAACAAATCCACACTTGAAGATGCCGATTAACATCACTCCAAAAGATGTCGCAGCGATGATGGCTCTTTTGAAAGTTGCACGTATCGCTACAGGACACAGTCCTGACAGTTTTGTTGATTTGGCAGGTTATGCTGCATGTGCGGGTGAAATCGACGAGCATCTTATGAAAATTACAGACACGCTTGTATCTCTTGGACAAATGAATGTTGATAGACGTATTGAACTCCGTGAAAGGGGAGATGACGAATGATTAATGAATCGGGAATCAAAACACTTGTAGGCGATATAGTCGACTACTGTAGTGCAGAAGAATGTATTAAAATCGCAAGAGCCGTAGAAATATTGGCTTTTTATAATAAAAACCTCCTTAATGAATCAATATCAGATAACCATACGACAAGCAAAATCATTCAAGAATTTTTGTTTGAAGCTGAGAAAAAGATAAGAGACGAAATCAGCGAAAGGGGCGATGACTAATGGCTAAGGTGGTTCAATGCGATAGATGTAAGAAAATAATTAAACCGACTACAGCTTATACAGTAGAACTTGAACCGGGCACATACGATTTGTGTGTAAGTTGTGAACATGAATTGGAAGAGTTTATGAAAATTAAGGAGGGTAAAACCAATGAGTGTTCAGTATAACAAGTACCTCTCCGATCATAAAAGGTATGTTATGGCGGCTTTTTATTTTCTTAAGGATAATCTCCCAGAACTTTTTGACGAAATCGATGACGTCAACGGTTTAGAAAAACAAATCTGTCAGGATCATGATATGTCCAAGTATAACGAAGACGAATACAAAGCTTACGATGCTTGGTTCTATGGTAACAAGAATAAGCGTTCGTTTAAGGTAAGCGAAGATTTTGACAGAGCATGGCTTATACATATTCACAGAAATCCTCACCATTGGCAGCACTGGGTTTTGAATCACGACAGCGGCAAAGAAACAGTCATCGAGATGCCGTATAACTACATAATCGAAATGATTTGCGATTGGTGGTCGTTCAGTTGGTCGAAAAGTAATGTGAGAGAAATTTTTGAATGGTATGACACCAATAAAAAGAAATTTAAAATGCATCCGAACACGGTAAAAACGGTCAATCTAATTTTAAACAAGATTGAACTGAAGCTGGATTCTTCAGAGGATAAAGACCATGATGAAGTGTCCTGAATGCGGAAATGGTAAGTTGTATGGGGTGGACAGTGTTACCACCCCTGAAAACGAAGTATACAGACGCAGAAAGTGCGGAGCTTGCGGTCATACATTTGTTACTGTTGAATTTGAAGTTGAATACGACAATTCTGTGCAAAAAGTCTGGCGCAAACATTATCAAGAAAAGAACAGGAGCAAAAGTACATGAAAGTAATTTACAATAGCGAAATTTATAACGTTTATGACATAACAAACGACTCGTACGTGGTAATTGATGATACTTTGGGAGGATTAAGATTATATTTGCCCAAAGAAGAATGCGAGGTGGTTTGAATGGATGAACTATTGCCATGTGGATGTGGCGGCAAAGCAAGACTTGTGGTTAAAAAACTTGATTTACCTTTTACCGTAGTAAGTAGTATGTTTACAGACTATAACAGCATTCATAAAAAATGCGGGGAAATCGCACCCGTCACGGATAATATACGTAACATATACAAATGGCGAGTAGAGTGTGCGAGGTGTAACACCGGAACCGAATATTATGTAGATAATATAGTCCGAAATAAAAACGGTGTGTATTTAGCAGAGGATGGTAGACAAAGGGCAATCGAGGCTTGGAATTGTGCTATGGGTACGAGCTTCAAAAAAATAGACGGACGAATACACGGTAAATGGTTAACAAGCGAATCAAAACCGAATCGTATATATTGTTCTGTTTGTCATCAGAATTTTGTTATTGATGACTGGATAACAAGATTTAATATTCCGAATAACTACTGCCCGAATTGCGGTGCAGATATGATGGGAGAACAACAATGAACTGTAAAATTTGTAATGCGTTAAAGTATTGCCCCATTGGTGGCAAAAGTGAAATAGTTCTCGATTCGAAAAGTGGCTTAAAAATAAGGCTTGAACGATTCAAAAGTTATGTAGAAGCTTATATTTGTACTGATGGTAATCACGCTGCCGAAGTACCTATTGATAATTGTCCTTTCTGTGGAAAACAGTTTAATTCATGTGATGACGAAACTTTAGAAAGTGTGTTTCTTGAATATAAACTTAACATCACGAGAAAAGTGCTCCGGGCGGCAGTCAATGACTTATCGGACGCCACAAGGTTCAAAGGTAATGGGTGCCAATATTGTGGCAATTTAAACACAGAAGTCTGTCACAGCTGCGTACGAAGCACTGATTGGATTTGGGCAAATGTAAATCGTAGTGATTTTTGGCAGTGGCGAGGAGTAGAGGAGGCTAAAAGAAAATGACAACTAACGAACTTATCAAACGATTGAGAAATTGTGCTGGGCATGATGAAATACCTTATTGTGAAGAATGTCCGTTTAGGACTAACCATACTACTTGTATCGAGAATATGATGCTTGAAGCTGCTAGTTATCTTGATAATTATCGTAACAGAGTTATGGAACAAGCTACAATAATTACAGAAGTGCGTGGTGAATATTACGAGCAAATAGGAGTTATTGAAAGCCTAAAAATTCGACTTGCTGAGACTACAGCAGAGTTAAATAGATGCCGTAACATCATTGAAAAAACGTTTTCTATATGATATAATCAAGAAAATGCGCAAAAAGTACACCTCCTATTGTGGAAAGGAGGTTGAACTTTATGAGGGCATTACTGGCTAAAAATCCTAAACAATTAGACTTGTGCTTGCGTTTGCTATACGCAGAGAATATAAAGTTTACTGTTAAAGTTTGTGAAAACGAAAAATGTAAAATAGTATATTCTATATATGTAAAAGCAAATGCAGAAACATTTCAAAAGCTTGAGGAAAAGTACAGAATTTTGACTCAATAAGCTTAACGCCAATCCGGCTAAGAGGCTGTTGAAACACATGGCCTTTTAGTCTTTCTCGAAATAATAACGTAAGGGAGTTGTCTACCATGAAAGTAACGGTAACAGAAATAATCGAAAAAGACGGCGAGGTTAAATTTGTATCGCATGAGGAAGAACAGGACTTTTCAGCAACCGAGGGCAGGCACGATCCGTTATGCGTTGTTTGTGGAATGGAACCTTACCCGGAATGCCGAAAATGGTGCCCGAATTGCGGTTATGAAGCGGACGAAAAGTGACCGGAAAAACGGACGAAATGAAATTCGTTCCGAAAATAATTCTAAAATTGAAGATATGCCCATTTATAAGTGGGCAAAAGCCCATTTTTGCGATATAAAAGTGGGCTTAAATTTTTTGCTCAATTTTCTGAAAACGGCCATTTTTGGCACTTTTTACCCCTATTTTTGGCGATTTGCGCAAATTTTTATTTATTTTTGTGTTTTTGCCCACTTGCCCACTTTTATTTCTATTTAATTGTGATAAAAAGTTTATTAAATTATATAAATAAGCAAAAATAAGTGGGCATTTGGCCATAAGCAAATTTTTTATGAAAGGATGCGATTAAAATGCAGATTTTTCCACCAAGTTAAGGGATTAAAAAATATGATC
This sequence comes from Ruminococcus sp., assembly GCA_023665555.1. Taxonomy (GTDB): domain Bacteria; phylum Bacillota; class Clostridia; order Oscillospirales; family Acutalibacteraceae; genus UBA6857. Next base: position 59,533 of record JAMPDR010000001.1, on the reverse strand, counting down.
CCTTAATATTATTTTCTTGCAATAGTTTAACAAATGTGATATGATGTTAAAAATGCCGAAAGGAGAAAAATATGGGATTGTTTAATTCAAAGAAGCCACATGATGAGTACGATTTTATCTATGGCAACAAACAAGGTTCAAAACATTCGGAACCGGAATACGGCGATTCATATGATCGTGTGTATGGTTATGAGCTCGACAAGTCATATGAAGAAGTCTTTGATGAAGATGGCAACTCTGTTAATTGCGACAGATGCGACGGACTGATGACATGGCATGACGGTCAATATGTTTGTCCTGAATGTGACCGTGTTATGAGCAGAAGAGAATTTTTTGAGTACATCGGTTCTACACCGCCCGGTCCTAAATGCGAAACTTGCGGAAATCTGTATCCCGGATGCACAGACTGTCCGCATGGATACATTGAAGATGATGAATGATTACAAAAGGTAAGGAGGATAAAAACGTTAATGAAAAACAAAATTATAGCAGTCGTATGTATTTGTTTATTGCTGTTGATTGTTGTTTGCAATAGATGCAAAGACAATAAATCAGATACCGTTACAACTGCTGTTACGACAGTAGATACACGAATACGTATGCAGTCTTCCTCTGAAGGTTACAAAGGTCTTGATTATGAGGAAGTTGTTTCCGAACTCAAAGCTCTTGGGTTCACTAACGTAAAAACAAAACCGCTTGGTGATTTGATAATAGCATTCTTCGCCAATGAAAATGAAGTTGAAGAAGTTTCTGTTGGCGGAAGTATTGAATATAGTGCAGGCGAATTGTTTTATCCCGATATACGTATCGTAGTTAGTTATCACTCGTATCCCGAAACAGGTGAGTCTGATACATCGGATGATACTACCGAGAAATCAACTACTGAAAAAACTACCAAGGTTCAAAAGACTACCACGACAGAACCGGAAGAGGACGAAGAACCTACCACTGAAGATGAATATGCAGCTGCACACAACGAAATGTGGGCTATCAAAGCAGTTAAAGATTATGGCAAGCAAAAGTTTCCTTATGGAATTGATTTCCACTTTGCCAAGATGGACTCGTCTGTAGAGTATTGCGATAACGGAGAATGGTATGTTCAAGTTCCTGTAACCATAACCAACGAGTATAACTCTCAAAGGGATACGATGGTTTTTGCTATGTATAATGCAAAAACTGGTATGGTTACCGACTTTAGAGTTCAAGACTAAAGAATATTAAAATTTTTAACTAACCCTGTGTTTAACGACATGGGGTTTTATTTTTGCACGCGAAAAAAACACAGCCTTTTATGAAGAGAGAGTAGAATATCCATTTTTATGAATATTACACTCTCTTTTGTTTTGTTCTATTTTTAACGAAAGGATTGGAAAAGGTGTTAGAAAACAGATTTAAAACAAAGCTTGTTAATGAGCTTTATGAACTTTTTCCGGGTTGCATCATAATACATGTTGACCCAAATGAAATTCAAGGTTTTCCCGATTTATTGATGCTATATAAAGATAAATGGGCAGCATTGGAAGGTAAGCAAGATGAAGATGCGCCATACCGACCTAATCAAGATTATTATGTAGAACTGCTTAACAGGATGTCATTCGCGGCTTTTATTTATCCAAAGAACAAGGAGGAAGTTTTATATGAACTTCAACAAGCATTACAACCTCGAAGGACAGCACGCCTTTCTGGGCGCAAGTAAGTATCATTGGGTTAATTACAGTGAAGACAAAATCGCTGAAACTTACCTAAAGCAAATGGCAATCAGAAAAGGAACCGAACTTCACGAGTTCGCAGCAAAATGTATCAAGCTGGGTCAGAAATTGCGCAATTCACAAAAGACATTGAATATGTATGTCAATGATGCGATAGGCTATAAGATGACACCTGAACAACCTCTGTTTTATTCAGAGAATTGTTTCGGTACAGCAGATGCTATCTCATTCAGAAAAAATCTTCTGAGAATCCATGATTTGAAAACTGGTACATCACCGGCTAATATAAAGCAGCTTGAGATATATGCTGCTTTATTTTGTTTGGAATATCACGTCAAGCCGGGAAACATTGATATGGAATTAAGACTTTATCAGTCTGACGAAGTTCTTTGTCATAAACCGACGGCCGAAGATATTGCCCCAATTATGGACAAGATAATTACTTTTGACAAAATCATTTCAAAAATTAAATCAGAGGAGTGCTAAGTTATGAATCCTGTAGCAGAAAACATATTGATACATTATGGTGTAAAAAGACGTTCCGGCAGATACCCGTGGGGATCAGGAGATAATCCTTATCAACATAGCGGCGATTTTCTCAGCCGCATAAGCGAATTGAAGAAGCAAGGTTTGAGTGATACCGAAATTGCAAAAAGCATGGGCTTGACAACTACTGATTTCAGAGCTCAAAAATCATTAGCTAAAGCAGAACAAAGATCCATTGATGTTGACACTGCAAAAAGTCTCAGAGATAAAGGATACTCACTCAATGAGATTGCTGCAAAGATGGGCTACAACAATGATTCGTCTGTAAGATCGCTTCTCAACGAAGATTCTGAAGCTCGCATGAAGCAAGCAAGAAAAACAGCCGATTTCCTTAAATCCCAGATTGAAGAAAAGGGTATGATTGACGTTGGTGCCGGAGTTGAGCGTGAACTTAATGTATCACGAGAAAAGCTCACACAAGCACTGTCTATTCTCGAAGCCGAAGGTTATCCTGTTTACGGAGCAGGCGTTCCGCAGGTAACCAATCCCGGTAAGCAAACCAATATTAAAGTTATCTGCCCACCCGGAACTGAGTATAAAGATATTTATGATTTCCAGAATATTCATTCAGTGCATGATTACATATCATATGACGGTGGCGATTCATTCCGAAAAGCTTTTGAATATCCTGAGAGTATGAGTTCATCCAGATTAAAGATTCGCTATGCCGAAGAAGGCGGAATTGATAAAGATGGTGTTGTTGAAATCAGAAGAGGTGTTGAAGATCTATCGCTCGGCAATTCACATTATGCTCAGGTTCGTATCATGGTTGATGGTACTCATTATATCAAAGGCATGGCTATATATTCGGATGATTTGCCCGATGGCATTGATGTGCGTTTCAACACTAATAAAAAAGTCGGAACCCCAACAACAGAGGTTCTCAAAAAGATTAAAGATGACCCGGATAATCCATTTGGCTCATTGATTAAAGAGCATGGTGGTCAGAGCTATTATGATGATCCTAATGGCAAATACACCGATCCAATAACCGGTAAGAAGCAATCATTGTCTCTTATCAATAAACGAGCAGAAGAGGGTGACTGGGGAGAATGGAGTGACCATCTTCCATCTCAATTCTTAGCGAAACAGAGTATGTCGTTGATAACCAAACAACTTAATTTGGCGTCAGCGGATAAACAGGCTGAATATGATGAAATCTGTTCTTTGACTAATCCGACTGTAAAGAAAGCGTTGTTGAAGTCATTTGCGGATGATTGCGATTCAGCAGCTGTTCATTTGCAGGCAGCGGCATTACCAAGACAGAAGTATCAGGTAATCTTACCGATTACGACAATGAAAGATAACGAAGTCTATGCCCCTAATTATAACAATGGCGAGCAAGTAGCACTTATAAGATATCCTCATGGCGGAACGTTCGAGATACCGATACTTACCGTTAATAATAAGCAGGCGGATGCTAAAAGAATATTAGGCAATGCTATAGACGCTGTAGGTATCAATAGTAAGGTTGCTGAACGTTTGTCCGGTGCTGATTTTGATGGTGACACTGTAATGGTAATACCTACTGGTGGAAAAGTTAAGATAACTTCTACACCGGCATTGGAGGGGTTGAAAGGGTTCGATCCTAAAATGTCATATCCTCAGCGTGAGGGCATGAAGATTATGAAAAATACCCAGACAGAGATGGGTAAAATATCTAATTTGATTACGGATATGACCCTGAAGGGTGCTACATCAGATGAACTTGCCAGAGCAGTTAGACACAGTATGGTAGTCATAGATGCAGAGAAGCATAAGTTAGACTACAAGCAGAGTGAGATTGACAACGGCATAGCGGCTTTAAAGAAAAAGTATCAGGGTACGGTTGATAGTGACGGCAAGTATCACGAGGGAGCCGCCACACTACTGTCCAGAGCCAAGTCAGAGGTATCGGTGTTGAAGCGTAAGGGTACCCCAAAACCAGATCCTGAAACAGGCGAATTGCAATATAAAGAAGTCTATGAAGAATATACTGATCCTAAAACAGGAAAAGTTAAGGTCAGGACTCAAGCTAGCACTAAGATGGCGGAGACCCGAGATGCACACACCCTTTCGTCAGGCACCAAGAAAGAAGAGATATATGCCGACTATGCCAATAAGATGAAGTCTCTTGCCAATCAGGCACGAAAAGAGATAATGGTAACCGGCAAAATACCTCTTTCAGCTTCGGCTAAAGAAACTTACAAGTATGAGGTGAGTTGTCTGGAGTCCAAGTTGAATCTGGCATTAAAAAATGCGCCAAGAGAAAGACAAGCTCAGTTAATAGCTAATGCTACAGTGAAAGCAAAGAAACAAGATAACCCTGATATGTCTAAAAAAGAGCAAAAGAAAGTATCTCAACAGGCATTAACGGCAGCAAGACTGGCTGTTGGCGCTAAACGAGTATCTATTAAGTTGACTGACAGAGAATGGGAAGCAATTCAAGCTGGCGCAATTAGTGAAAATAAGCTTAAAGACATTATTAATAATGTTGACCTTGATGAATTGCGTCAAAGAGCTACTCCAAGAGCAACAACAAAACTGAGTCAAGCTAAAATTAACAAGATTTCAACAATGAGAATTTCGGGCTATACGACTTCGGAAATTGCTGCCGCGCTTGGTGTTTCTTCTAGTACAGTTACAAAGTATTTAAACCAATAAAAAGGAGTAATTCTATCAATGTCTAAAGTTATGTTGACAACAGTTGACAATCCTTTTGATCCATTTGAACAATTTGATGCTTGGTTTTTGTTTGATGTTGAAAAAGGTTACAATTCTTGTGAATATCTTGGAAGAATCGCAAGAACTTCGGATCAACTCTCTGATTCCGAGAACGATGCGGAGATAGAGCGAGCGATTGATGAGATAATCAAGTATGATCCGTTGAACATATACCAGAAAGCATACTCTACAGAACAATAATGGCATAGGGAGGGGGTACGAAAAATACACCCCTCCCCCTGCATCGCCGGCCTCCTAAAAAATTCTCCGGAGGTTATTTTTTGAAAATGTTTTTAGCCGATATTTAAAGGGACTTGTGAAGTCAGAGTTTTTTCACTTCGTGTCCTTTTTTCTTTTCGTATTTTTCTCCTTTCAAGATTTTTGTATGGCTTTGCGAGTCCTTTTAAATATTGGCTAAATACTATTAAAACTTAACCATAAGTGGTGGAAAATTATATTAAAGGAGACGAAAAGAATGCCAAAACCTAAAAATACTACAAGTACAGGAACAACTCGTAAAAGGCGTCCCGCCATGACTCCAGAAGCAAGGGAAAACCAGATGATAGCTTTGGCTATTGACCTTGCAGAACAGCAGTTGATGGACGGTACTGCTTCTTCACAGGTTATAACTCATTTTCTGAAATTGGGTACTACCAGAGAAAAGCTCGAAAAAGAGATTCTTGAAAAGCAGAAGGAACTCGTTACCGCAAAGACAAAGTCTATTCAATCAGAAGATGAGTTGAAAGCACTTTACAAGGATGCAGTTAAAGCTATGAGTAGCTACAGAAGTCAAAGTGATGAAGAAGATTAGAACATATTCCGAACTGATTACGCTTGACACGTTTGAGGAGCGCTATAGATATTTGCGTTTAAGCGGTCAGGTTGGAAAAGCGACTTTTGGACATGACCGATATATCAATCAAATGTTTTACAAATCGCCTGAGTGGCGTGCTGTAAGGGATAAAATTATAATCAGAGATTGCGGATGTGACCTTGGGATTGGTGATCGAGAGATTCAGGGACGACTATTAATTCATCATATGAATCCGATTACTGTAAGTGATATTGTTGATGTGAGTGAATATTTGTTGAATCCTGAATACTTGATTTGCACTTCGATGAATACTCATGACGCTATTCATTACGGAGATGAATCGCTGTTAATCAGTAGTTCGCCTATTGAACGACAAAAATTTGACACTTGTCCATGGAGACAAGTGAGAAAGGAAACTGAATTATGACAAAACTATTTATTTCGCAATGTATGAGAGGCAGATCCGATGAGGAGATTCTTGCCGAAAGAGAAGCAATTATTGAAAAAGCAAAGAAATTGTGTACCGAAGAAGTTGAGGTTTTAAATAGCTTCTTCGATGATTACACTGGAAGTGCTTTGTATTTTCTCAGTAAATCCCTTGAGATGTTAAGTGAGGCTGACATTGCTGTATTTGGTCCCGGGTGGGAAAAGGCACGAGGATGTCGAATTGAGCATCAGTGTTGTGAGGATTATGAGATTCCCATTATCGAATTTGAATAAAGCCTACATAGCACAAGGAGATTTTAAATGGAAGAAAGTATACTTGCAACAATAAAAAAACTCCTCGGCATTACCGAAGATTACACATATTTCGACGAAGATATACTCGTTCATATCAACACTGTTTTTATGACATTGGCTCAAATCGGAGTCGGGAGTTCCGCACCGTTTAGTATAGACGATGATGTGCCGACTTGGGACAATTTCTTTTCGACATTGCCCCAAGAAGATTCTAAAAACTTCAGTGCAATCAAAACCTATATCTATATGAAAGTTAAACTCGTATTTGATCCTCCTACCAGCTCAGCAGTTATGGAAGCTATGACCAGAACAGTGTCTGAGTTGGAATGGAGATTGAACCACCAAGCAGAAACATCTCAATCAAAAGAGGAGGAAAGCTGATGAGCGATACACTTGAACATCATGGCATCAAAGGCATGAAATGGGGCGAACAGAACGGACCGCCTTATCCGATTGACCGTTCACAAAATCAAAATCAATCTCAGGCACGCAGCGAAAAAGACGCTCGCAAAGAAAGAAAACGTGAGATGAAAAAAGCCTCGAAGAACAGACGAACGCTGTCCGACGAGGAAATCAAGAAAAGAATCGAGCGTATTAAACTTGAAAAACAGCTTAAGGACATGACCAAAGAAGAGATAAAACCGGGCAGTAAGTTTGTTGCAGATGTTTTATCTCAAAGTGGTAAAAAAGTGGCGACCACTGTTGTCACCGGTGCTATGCTATACCTGATTAAAGGCGGCTTAACGAAAGAGTGGAACGGTAAAGAAGCAGCAGGCTATATTGCACCTAAACCAAAGAATAAATGATTACTTATTAGCTTTTTTATTGTGTCTTCTGATTAATACAATTGCTATTATCAAAATCAAAGTAATCGACGGAACAAGACTGCGAAGCATACCACCTATAATCAGCAAAAGCAGTATAAGTACAATAGGCCCGCCAACTTTTTTAGCCAAAACTACTATTTTTTGATACCAGCCCAAGTTACTATTTTTCAACGTACTTTACACCACCTTGCTTTAAGAATTATTTATTCAGACGTTTGACAAGACTTGATGCCGCCGTTTTTAATTGCGGATTATGCGTGAATACGTACGTGAAGCCCACTGCGCCCACTATGCCGAAAAATGATAAGACGTTGCCGATTTTTTTGGATCCACGATTACTTGTTTTTTGTTCTGCAACTTGCACATTTTTGTCACGTACTATCTCTTTAACAGCTTGAATGGCAGTATCTTTTTCATCTTTCGGTATATCAGAAGTAGCGATGTCAGCTATGGCTTGTATTGCGGTTTCATCTAAATCCATGCTTTTGAAACTAAGCTCATTGTCATGTTTATCGGAATCTTTTATTATTTCCACGCCATTATGTAAAAATTCTTCTTGCTCTTTAGTGGACAATTTACGTTCCATATAATGTAATCACCTCAATTTATATTTATCCAAAATATAACATATATCAACAATAAAATCAATAATATAGGAGCAAAAAATGTCATTATCTAATACTGCCACACCAAAGTATTACGGCAGGTTTAGAGATGCCGTAATTCGAGGCGAAATTCCAGTCAACAAAGAAGTTGCCATGGAGATGAACCGAATTGACGACTTGATCGCCAATCCCGGTGTTTACTATGACGACGAAGCCATTGACGGTTGGGTTAAGTTTTGTGAAGACGAAATGACACTGACCGATGGCTCTGATGTAAAACTTCTCGATAGTTTTAAACTATGGGCAGAAGCAGCTTTGAGTTGGTTTTACTTCGAAGAGAGAAGCGTTTATGAACCCAATGCAAACGGACATGGCGGTCACTATGTTCTGAGAAAAATTAAAAGAAGATTGATTAATAAGCAGTACCTCATCGTTGGAAGGGGTGCTGCTAAATCTTTATATGATGCTTGGATGCAAGCATATGGTGAAAATGTAGATACTTCTACTACACATCAGATAACCACAGCACCAACCATGAAATTGGCTGATGAAGTAATGTCACCGATTCGTACAGCAATCGCTCGTTCGAGAGGTCCTCTGTTTAAGTTCTTGACATACGGCTCAATTCAAAATACCACAGGTTCGAAAATTAATAGGGTAAAGCTTGCTTCAACCAAAAAAGGAATTGAAAACCTATTTACAAATTCGTTGCTCGAAGTCAGACCGATGGCTATTGATAAACTTCAGGGCTTGCGAGTTAAGTATGCCACGGTTGATGAATGGCTTTCCGGCGATACGAAGGAAGATGTAATTGGTGCTATAGAGCAGGGTGCTTCGAAAGTCGATGACTATCTGATTATCGCTACCAGTTCGGAAGGTACTGTTCGTAACGGTGTTGGCGACACAATCAAGATGGAACTTATGAGTATTCTCAAAGGAGAATACATCAACCCGCACGTTTCTATTTGGTGGTACAAGCTCGATTCTGTTGACGAAGTATCAAATCCTGAAATGTGGCTGAAAGCTAACCCGAATCTCGGCAAAACGGTAACTTATGAAACATATCAGCGTGAAGTCGAGAGAGCAGAGAAAGTTCCCGCAGCAAGAAATGACATACTTGCGAAACGTTTCGGCTTGCCAATGGAAGGCTGCACGTACTTCTTTACATATGAGGAAACTCTCAAACATCGTAAACGTGATTATTGGCAATTGCCTTGTGCGCTTGGAGCTGACCTTTCTCAAGGTGATGACTTCTGTGCCTTTACGTTCTTGTTTCCGTTGTCAAACGGTTCTTTCGGTATAAAGACACGAAACTATATAACCGAACGTACATTGAATAAACTGCCGATGGCAATGCGTGTTAAATACGAAGAGTTTATCAATGAGGGCTCGCTAATTGTTATGCAGGGAACCGTGCTTGACATGATGCAGGTGTATGAAGATGTAGACAACCATATTATTGAAAGAGATTACGATGTCAGATGCTTCGGATACGACCCATATAACGCTAAGGAATTTGTTGAACGTTGGTCGACTGAAAACGGACCGTTCGGAATCGAAAAAATAATTCAAGGTATGAAAACTGAATCAGTTCCGCTGGGTGAGTTGAAGAAACTTGCAGAGGACAGAATGCTCTTATTCGATGAGGAACTCATGACATATACCATGGGTAACTGTATTGTTATGGAAGACACAAACGGAAACAGAAAACTGTTAAAAGCGCGATATGAGCATAAAATCGACGCCGTTGCGGCACTGATGGATGCTTATGTCGCTTTTAAAGTTAATAGAGATGCATTTGATTAAGGAGGATAAAAATTCAAAATGAGTATAAGAACCAGACTTCAGCATGGTTGGAATGCATTTGTGAATAACAAGGATCCGACAAACTATTCCCATGATATAGGAATGGGCTATTCTTACCGACCGGATCGCACGAGATTTTCGAGAGGCAATGAACGTTCGATAGTCACATCTGTATATAACAAGATTGCATTGGATGTTTCAGCGATAAATCTCAATCATTGCAAATTGGATGAGAATGGTAGATTTGAATCAGTTCGTGATACCGGCTTGAACAAGTGCCTGACACTTGAAGCGAATGTCGATCAGACGGGCAGAGCTTTTATTCATGACGTAGTTCTATCTATGCTTGATGATGGAGATGTTGCCATGGTGCCGGTAGATACAACCATGGACATCACTACAGGTAGCTATGATATTGAGTCTATGCGAACGGGCAGAATATTGGACTGGTATCCAAGAGATGTGAAGGTTCGGGTATATAACGATCGGACGGGTTTAAAAGAAGATCTTATACTTCCGAAAAAGTCTGTGGGAATCATTGAAAATCCATTTTATACAGTTATTAACGAACCTAACTCTACTATGCAGCGTCTGATTAGAAAGCTGAACATTCTTGACGCCATTGATGAGCAAAGCGGATCGGGAAAATTGGATATGATTATTCAGCTGCCTTACATGATTAAAACCGAAGCTCGGCGTAAGCAAGCAGAAGAACGCCGCAGGGATTTGGATCAACAATTACACGGTTCTAAATACGGTATCGGTTATATAGATGCTTCCGAACGTATCACACAGTTAAATCGTCCTGTCGACAACAATCTAATGAAGCAGATTGAGTATTTGACGAGTATGCTATACAGCCAGTTAGGAATCACTCAAAGCATATTAGATGGTACTGCTGACGAGCAGACGATGCTTAACTATATGAATCGCACTATCGAACCAATTGTTTTGGCGATAGTCGAGGAAATGAGACGAAAGTTTCTTACAAAAACAGCAAGAACACAACACAACACGATCTTGTTCTTCAGAGATCCGTTCAGGCTTGTACCGGTTAACAGCATGGCTGAAATTGCGGACAAGTTCACACGAAATGAGATTATGACGTCGAATGAGATCCGACAAGTAATCGGTATGAAACCATCAGACGATCCAAAAGCTGATCAGTTGGTAAATAGTAACATCAATCAGTCAAATGAAAGATTGGCTGAAGTCGGCGAAAATACTGAAACACAATCAACAGAAGAAGGAGGATAAATTCAAAATGGAAAATTTTGATTTTAGCGGTTGGGCAACTAAAGCCAATATTAAATGCTCCGATGGAAGAATCATTAATAAAGATGCTTTTAAAAACAACAACGGACAAACCGTACCGTTGGTTTGGAATCATCAGCATGATTCACCTGACGACGTTTTGGGGCATGCGTTGCTTGAAAACCGTGAAGAAGGCGTGTACGCATATTGCTCATTCAATGACACCGAATCAGGAAAACTGGCAAAGGTTCTTGTTCAGCATGGAGACCTTAATCAGCTTTCAATTTATGCGAATCAGCTAAAACAGCAAGGTCCGAATGTTACATACGGAAACATCAGGGAACTCAGTCTGGTTCATGCAGGAGCTAACCCCGGTGCGTTTATTGAATCCGTAATTGCGCACAGTGATGACCACGACGGAGAAGCTATCATCTATACAGGAGAAACCCTTTCGTTGGCTCATTCGGATAAGGATGACAATGAAGAAGGAAGCAAATCCGAAAAAGACGATGGTGAAGAAACACTCGGAGAAGTTTTTAATTCTTTGAGTGAAAAGCAGAAAACAGCAGTTTATGCAATTGTCGCTCAGACCCTTGAGGGAGATGAAGACGACGAAACAAATGATGATAATCCAGAAGGAGGAAACAAAACTATGAAACACAATGTATTCGATAAGAATGATACAAAAGACAAAAATGTACTTACCCATTCGGCTCAGATGCAGATTCTTAACATGGCTAAGTCATCTTCATGCGGCAGCCTGAGAGCAGCTATGGAGAAATATGCAGAAGACAATAATCTCCAGCATGATGCTCTTAGCGGTGGCTTTGCGCAGACAGGTGAGGGTTCAGTTCACGATCTGTTCCCTGATTATCAGGACGTGAGACCCGGTGCACCTGAACTCATTACAGATGACCAAGGTTGGGTTGAAGCTGTTATGCGAAAAGTTCACAAAGCTCCGATGTCAAGAATCAGAACTCGTCAGGCTGATATTCGTGAAATTAAGGAACTCAGAGCGAAGGGTTATAAGAAAGGTAAAGAAAAACAGCTTACGGGCAACTTTAAGCTGGTTTCCAGAACCACCGATCCTTATACAATTTACGTCAAGAATGCTTTAAACAGAGACGATATAGTTGATATCGACTTCGATTATGTTGCGTATATGTACGGAATTGACCTTATGATGCTGAAAGAAGAACTTGCAACAGCAATTCTTATCAGTGACGGTCGTGAGGATGGCTCAGACGATAAAATTCCGGAAGATCATATCAGACCGATTTGGCTTGATAACGATCTTTATACTCTTCACGTTGATGTTGACATTAATGCTATGAAGACAGAGCTTCAGGGTACTGATACCGGTGCACATTTCGGCAAGAACTTCATTTATGCAGAGTCAATGATTAACACCATTCTTCATGCAAGAGAGAAGTATCGTGGTACAGGTAAACCCGATTTCTTCTGCACTCCGCATATGCTCAATGTTATGCTTCTTGCTCGTGACATGAACGGCAGAAGAATTTACAACACAGTTTCAGATATCGCTATGGCGCTCAATGTAGGCGATATTCATACAGTTGAAAAGTTCGCAGATAAGACGAGAAAGACAGAAGACGGTTCTGTTAAGAAACTTCTCGGTCTTATTGTAAATCTTACTGACTATACTCTTGGTGCTACAAAGAAGGGTGAAGTTACTCACTTTACCGATTTCGACATCGACTTCAATCAAGAAAAGTCGTTGATTGAAACCAGAAAGTCAGGCGCACTTACAAGAGTTTATTCAGCAATCGCTATTGAGGAACCGATGACTAACGCAGCTTCTAATAATACAGGTGACGCTGAATAAAAATTCAAAATGGAATCAGATTCCACGAAACATGAGATGAAAGGATGGATTGTCTATGCAAATATCTAACGGTCGTCCCACCTTTTATCAGTGGGACTTGAACCAAAAACTATATATCAGCGATACCACACATAATTACATCCATTTCGCCAACGAGGGTGATGAAAACGCTCTTGTTGTGCAAGTGTATGAAAAAGACGGCAGAAGAATGGTCGATGTTCCTAACATTCTTTTGCAAAGTGGGAAAAAGATAATCGCTTTTATGTGTTTATCCGATGACGAAGAATTTCATACGCATAATTTGTTTAAGTTTAAAGTGAAGAGCAGACCCAAGCCTGCTGATTACGTTTATACTGAAACAGAAGTTCTTAATTACAACACCATTATGGACAAACTCAACGACATTACCGTTGATAACGGAGGTAGTTATGAAAAATTGACGGACTTACCGTCCATCAACGGTAATACTGTGCTGGGTGATATGAAAGGCGAAGATTTAGGACTTGAAAACGAAATGGATGAAATGTCAGCAGCTGAAATTATAGAAATGTGGAACAAAACAATGAATAATTAAAAGAGGTGAAAAATATGCCAGTTATTGAAGACGGTAAGCCGAGAAGATTTGGCGAAAGTTCTTTTACGGTATTACTTATGTTGATTAAAGATGCTTTCAATTCCTTTGTAAAAAAGGAACTTAAAACGGGCAGTACATCAGATTATCGAACCATGACCGATAACAACTTAACTGATGAACTTAAATCTAAATATGACAATGCCTATACTCACAGTCAAACTTCACACGCACCTTCCAATGCGCAGGAAAATGTTATTGAATTGGTTAAAGTTAATGGTACAACACTTGTCGTTGAAGGTAAGGCAGTAGATATACCGGTGCCGCTGTTATCTACGGATTTGGCAACAGATAAGAGCTCTACTATGAAAGCAGCTTCGGCTAAAGCGGTAGCAGACTATGTTGCAAGTGCGGTTTCGGGATTTTCAAGTATCTCATTTAAAATTCTTGAGGGAACCGAGTATAATCATGACACACTTGTGCCAACCGTTGCAGGCGAGAGCAACTATATTTATCTCGTTCCGTTTGGCAGCAAAGCGAATGATTCATATAAAGAATACATTTGGTTAAACGGCACATTTGAATGCATCGGAACAACTGATGTTGATTTGTCCGGCTATGTTAAGCAGGATGATCTTGTCGAGTTTACTGCTGATGAAATCCAATCAATGTGGACTAATGTATTCAGTTCTTAAGGGTGTCAGCCATGTATATTATTAAAGGTCTTAAAGGCTTTACTGATGAAAGCTTATTACGTTTTATGGAACTAATAGAAGATAAAGTTAACTATTTGAAATCACTAATCAGCAAAAAATCAGACACAACATATGTTGATGAGGAAATTCAAAAACTGAGGAACGAGATTCTCAATGACGTTTTAGGCGGTTTGAGCTTTAGTCAGTCAAATCAGGCTCCTACAAATGAAACAGATCCGAAGCATATTACATTTGTATCGTAAGGCGGTGATTTAATGGCAGTGACAATCACAAAGACGGAAACAGCAAGTTATTCGGCGGCAGATGGTAACTTATCCGGTTGTGTGGGCGGCGGTACAGATTACCGAACTGTGGATGCGTTTACATCATCGTGGTTTTATGCCGACTATTTGATTTGGTGTGGATGGTTCGGGGATAATATTTCGAGTGCATGCAAATTGGTTAGTGCTAAACTGACTAATGCTGAGTTCAGAGTTCGCCTCATCACAAATACAGTTACAGCACAAAAATGTAAGGCACGTCTAAGACTATTGGAAGTGCAGGGAACTCTTTCGGGTACAAAACTGTCGAGTATTAAAGGCGGTTCTAAAACAGTTGAAAAAACTATAACCATTTCGCATTCCAGCGATTGGCAAACAGAAAATAGTTTTGAAGTTGACTTCGAACAAGCTTTTACTGCAAATCAAAGATATGTAGCTTTAAGATTGGATTATACCAATGACAATATCAACAACTTGAGATGCTACTCACAAAACTTGCAGCTTGAAATTACACGTACACGTGCTTGCTACATTACGTTTAAAGGCGAGAGTATTACAACAAAAACTACGATGTATGATTACGGTGTATCGGTTTCATTCGGTAGCACTCCGACACGAGATGGCTATACGTTCAAGGGGTGGTCGAATGGTTCTACAACATACACAGGAACATTGCCAAAGGCGGGCGAAGTCGATGTTACATATACAGCTGTATGGGAAAAAACAAAGTATTATTTGGATCTGAACGGCTGGATTAATGGTGGTTCGTCAGGTAACATTTCGCAAGTCGGTACGGCAGATGTGTATATTAATGGATCGCTGGTTTCTGAAAATGCTACAGATTACTATGTGCAGCATGAAGTTGGCACAACATACGAAATCAAGAATATCAAAGCTAAAAAGGGTTGGAAGTATGATGGAGTTCATAGCGGTACTCTTACCGGAACATTGAATGCGGCCGTAATCGTTGTGCTTACATTTTCCAAAAACAACGTTTACGCAGACAACGAAAACGCTCGTGTTTATTCAGCTTCGTCAGAAGCCAGTGCAGTTTATTCTGCTGCAAACAAAATCTACGGCTGAGGAATTTCAAAATGGCTAAATTTTATGGAGCTGTTGGGTATGCAGAATCGGTCGAAACAAGTCCGGGTATTTGGACTGATAGAGTAACTGAAAGAATGTATTACGGCGATCTTATCAAGCATAACAGAAGATTACAAACTTCTGAAAACTTGAATGATAATATCAACATTTCAAATGACATCAGTATATTGGCAGACCCGTATGCAGTGGATAATTTTCATTTAATCAAATATGTGAACTTTATGGGAACGAACTGGAAAGTCACAAATGTGGAAGTACAATTTCCACGACTTATACTTACGTTGGGAGGCATTTACAATGGCGAAACGACTTGAACTTCAAGCACTGTTTGAAGAAATTCTCGGAAGTCGAAATGTCTATTTTCAACCTCCGCCAACCATAAAGATGAACTACCCGGCAATTGTGTATGCTCTTGAAACAATTGAGAACATGCACGCAGACAATCTGGTTTATAAGCAAGACAAGGTCTATAGAGTGACAGTCATTACTTATGATCCGGACAGTGAGATCATAGATAAAGTGTCAACGTTCCCTAAATGTCGTTTTGCAAGACACTTTAAATCAGATAATCTAAATCATTACATTTTTACATTATACTAAAAAGGAGGACAATTAAATGTCTAGAATTACATGGGATGACGTCGGTAAGCGTTTTTTTGAAACCGGTGTTGAACAATGCGTACTTTATCAGCAAAAACAGGGAGTATATCCTAAGGGCGTTGCATGGAACGGTATTTCAAAAATTACCGAAAAACCTTCAGGTGCCGAGGCGACAGCTTTTTACGCTGATAATATTAAATATCTGTCCATCAGAGCAGCAGAAGATTTTGGTGCTACATTAGAAGCATTCTATTATCCCGATGAATTTGCTGAATGTGACGGCTCTGTTGAAGTTGTCGCAGGCGTTACTATCGGTCAGCAGGGTCGTAAGCCGTTTGGACTTTCTTACAGAACCATCCTCGGCAATGATGAAGAAAGTACGGATTACGGTTACAAGCTTCATCTTGTATATGGTGCTACAGCATCTCCGTCTGAGAAAGAGAATGAGACTATCAATGAGAACCCGAATGCTGCCACAATGTCATGGGAGTGTGAAACCACTCCTGTTTCAGTAAAGAACTATAAGCCGACTTCACATATCGTGTTCGATTCTACTAAAGTGGATAAAGTAAAGCTTGCCGAACTCGAAGATATTCTTTACGGTACAGAAGAAAAAGAAGCACGTTTGCCGCTTCCGGATGAAGTCTTTGCGCTCTTTGGCGATACTGTTGATTCACTGAGCGAAGATTATTAATAAGCGACAATATTATATTTCAGACCTCGCTTTTAACAGGGTGAGGTCTTTTTTATGCGTAAATCGAAAGGAGATTACTAATTATGTTTACTAAAGCAATTACTTATATCGACTATAACGGTACTAAACGTACTGAGAATTTTCAGTTTAATTTCACAGAAGCTGAACTCATGGAACTTGAACTTGGTGTTTCGGGCGGATTAACTGAAAACATTAAAAAGATCACGGAAGGACTTGATGGTCCGCAGATCGTTAAGATATTTAAGAAGATTGTTCTTGAAGCCTACGGCGAAAAAAGCCCCGATGGCAAAAGATTTATCAAGAACGATGAGCTTCGAACCGCATTTTCGCAAACCCCGGCATATTCTCAACTGTTTATGGAATTGGCAACGGATGAAAACGCAGCTGCTGAATTTATTAACGGCTTGGTGGTACAGGATCGAGCAAAGCAGGCGGCCATTGCGTCAATTGCTGCACCGAATGTGTAAAACCGAACGATCACGGAGGAGTGAATAATGCTCTCGATTACAATACCGGCTACTGAATTATGGGACGAAGTTAACGAACAATTCGTCTATGTAAAAGAGCGAACTATACAGTTAGAGCATTCACTTGTTTCGATTTCAAAATGGGAATCCAAGTGGAAAAAGCCATTCTTATCACAGAAACAGCTAACGTATGAAGAGGCTATTGACTATATCAAATGCATGACCATAACGCAGAATGTCGACCCGAATGTGTATTATTCGCTCTCGCCGAATCTCATAGATCAAATAGACAAATATATGGGTACTTCTATGACAGCTACCACTTTTCGTGAAGATGGCAGCGATAAGAGTAACCATGAAATAGTTACGGCGGAACTGATTTATTACTGGATGATAGCATTGAACATACCGCTTGAATGTCAGAAATGGCATTTTACGCGTTTGCTCACATTGATCCGAGTATGCAGCATAAAGAACGCTCCGCCTAAGAAGCAAAGTAAGCGAAGCATAATGAGCCGAAATGCGGCTTGGAATGCCGAACGAAGAAGAAAATTTAATTCGAAAGGATGATACAAATGATTGATATTAAAGAAGAAATTACCGATTTTCCCGAACAGGATACATTTAATACAGATGACATGAGCGAAATCTGTAATGAGGAGGAATAAACATGGCTTTCACTATGAGAACCACGAAGCCTAAAAAAGGCAATAAGTATTACACAAGAAAAGTAAACGGTGGCTATTCAAATGCAATTAAAGGATATCCGGCAGATCCTGATTGTGATGTTCTTTCAAACTGCGTTGGATATGCATATGGTCGTTTTAATGAAATTGGCGGTTACGGATGTTGTAAGTATCTTGCACCTGTTAATGCTGAAAAGTTTATGCAGTATAAGGGTTCATGCAATACTGGACAAACTCCGAAAGTCGGTGCTTGCATGGTTTGGTCTAAAGGCTCTACTCAAACCGGATCAGACGGAGCTGGACATGTAGCAATTGTTGAAAAAGTTGTCAGTGCCACCGAAGTTATTACTTCTGAAAGTGGATACGGCAACAAGAATCCTTTCTGGAACCAGACAAGAAAACAAGGTTCAAACGGTAACTGGGGCTGTGGAACATCGTATAAGTTCCTCGGCTTTATTTATAACCCGGCTGTTGCCGATGAAGCTAAAACAACAACTACAAAAACTACTGCGGACAAGTTCTTCCCTGAAAGAGGTTATTTCAAACTGGGAGATGTTTCAGCAAATGTAGGTAAGATTTCAACATTCATGAGAAAGGTGTTTCCGTCTTACACAAATGCGAAAGCTGTTGGTAATACATATGGACCCAATATCATAGCTGCGGTCAAAGAATTTCAAAATAGATCGGGTTTAAAGGCTGACGGTTATTTCGGACCGCTGACTCTTGCAGCATTGGAAAAACACGGGTTTAAGAAATAAACAAAAGGGACTGATTTAATGATAACGTTCAAACAAAAAGGAGATTTCTCCAAATTAAGCAGCTTTTTGGAAAGAGCAAAAGAAGTAGTGAAAATCGGCGACCTTGATCGATATGGTAAAGAAGGTGTGGAAGCTCTTGCCGCCGCTACACCTGTGGATTCAGGTCTTACAGCAAGATCTTGGTATTACGAAATCGAACGTAAAAATGGATCAGTTTCAATAACTTTTAAAAATTCAAATGTTAATAAAGGTGTTCCTATTGCAATTATATTGCAGTATGGACACGGAACAGGCACCGGTGGTTGGGTAGAGGGACGAGATTATATCAATCCTGCTATCCAACCTATTTTTGATAAGTTGGCTGAAGAAGCGTGGAGGGAGGTTACCAAACTATGAGTAAGAAAGAAATTGACGAGAAAGTAGTTTCGATGCAATTTAACAATAAGCAGTTCGAACAGAATGTTGCAACATCTATGTCTACACTTGACAAGCTGAAAAAAAGTCTGAACTTGGAAGGTGCAGCAAAGGGATTTGACAGTATAAATGCAGCGGCTAAAAATGTGGACTTATCTAATATAAGTAATGCCGTTGATACTGTGCAAATGAAAATTTCATCATTGCAAGTAGTTGGAGTAACCGCTCTTGCAAATATTACAAACTCGATTGTTGATGCCGGAAAGAACTTGGTGAAGTCATTAAGTACGGATCAAATTTCATCAGGATGGCAGAAATACGCAGATAAAACATCTGCTGTTCAGACTATTATGGCAGCGACCTCAAGTCAGTTCAATGATACCGGCGAGCAAATGGAATACGTCAACAGCCAACTCGAAAAGTTAAATTGGTTTACAGATGAAACATCATACAATTTTACTGATATGGTTTCTAATATTGGTAAATTCACCTCGAACGGCATAGCTTTAGATAAATCAGTTACAGCAATGCAAGGTATTGCTAACTGGGCTGCTATTTCTGGTGCTAATGCACAAAGTGCGAGCAGAGCTATGTATAATATAGCTCAGGCTTTATCAGCTGGTTCTGTAAAGTTGATAGATTGGAAAAGCATAGAAAATGTTAATATGGCAACAGCTGAATTTAAACAAACGGCTATGGAAACGGCTGCTGCTATGGGTACCTTAAAAAAGCAGTCTGACGGAACATTTAAAACCTTAAAGGGACACGCTGTATCAATTTCAACATTCAATACTACTTTGTCAGATTCTTGGTTTACCAACGATGTTCTTATGAAAACACTAGATATGTATGGAGAGTTTACAAACAAGCTTTATAAAGTTAGCGATGAAACTGAAATGTCAGCATCTCAAATTTTAGATGCAATGGATAGCTATAGAGAAGGCACCCTTAATATGAAGGAGCTTTCTAATGAGACAGGAGTATCGGTAAAAGATTTGACATCAATGTTTAAAGAGTTAACTGATAAAACGATGGAATTTGGTGAAAAATCGTTTAGAGCCGGTCAGGAAGCTAAAACATTTCAAGAAGCTATTGACTCTGTAAAAGATGCCGCCAGTACAAAATGGGCAAATATTTTTGAAACTATATTTGGTGACTATTTAGTGTCGAAGGATTTGTGGACAAATGTAGCTGAAGAATTATATGATATATTCGTTACTCCTATTGATAAAATCAATAAGCTATTAAAAGGAACGTTTGCAGAAAATGCAAAATGGGATGAATTTACTAAGAAACTTGAAAAAGCAGGTATATCTACTTCAAGTTTTGAGTCTAAACTTAAGGAAGTTGCAAAAGAAAGCGGTATAGCAATTGACAAAATTATCAAGAAAGAAGACTCTCTTGCCGACGCCTTTAAGAATGGCAAGCTTTCCACAAGTCTTATTGTTCAAACGCTCAAGAAATTTGCAACGTCTGCGAAGTCAGCGGGAGATGCTACCGATACTATTACTGATAAGGTAGAGTATTTCAACAAAGTTGTACGACAGGTTATTCGTGGCGATTTTGGTAACGGTGAAGCCAGAGTTAAAACTCTTACAGAAGCAGGCTATAAATATGCCACGGTGCAAGGCCTTGTAAATTATATTTGGGAACGTAACGGTCACACATGGAATAATTGTACTTTAAGTGCCGAAGAGCTTACTAAAGCCATGGCAAGCCTTTCCGATGATGAACTTAAGAATATCGGCTATACCAAAGAGCAGATAAAACAATTTAAAAAACTAGCTGAGGAAGCAGAGAAGACGGGTACGCCTCTTAACGAACTTATTGAAAGTTTAGCTAAGCCTAGTGGTAAGGAATTATTATTAGGTTCCTTTGGTAATATTTTTACGAGTATTTCGACTTCTTTATCGGCAATCGGTAAGGCATGGCGAGAATTTTTTAAACCGATGACGTCTGACCAACTCTATAATATTGTAGCGGCTTTTCATAAGTTTACTACATATCTGGAGATTACCGACGAAAAAGCTGATAAACTTAAGAGAACATTTAAAGGCGTATTTGCGATTCTTGACTTGGTCAGAACCATTACCGGCGGAGCTTTAAGAATTGCATTTAAAACGCTTAGTAAAATCTTAGGATTAGTAGATATCGACATTTTAGATATAACCGCCTCAATTGGTGATCTGTTGGGTTGGTTCAGAAATTTCGTATTGGAAACCAATCCTATAGCAAAGGGATTCAATAAAATCCTTGAGTCATCATCCGGGTTTCTCAAAAAATTCAAAGAATTTCCCGCTGTTGTTAATACAATCAAAGAGTTCAAAGAAGCTTTTACATGGGATAACATACTCGATAAACTGGACAAGTTTAAAGCAAAAATACTGGAGTTTATTGATGCAATTAAACAAATTCCTATGGTTGCAGAATTGTTGGAATCGTTTAACGACTCTGTTGCAGGTACCAAAGCAATCGGTAAGAACATCATAGATGGTTTTATAGAAGGCTTAAATGACGGAAGTAAGACGTTATTTAGTGTCATAGCCGATGTTGGCAAGAAAATATTGCAAACAATCAAAGATGTTTTGGGTATTCATTCTCCGTCTACAGAAATGCATGAAGTCGGAGAAAATGCTATAGATGGTTTGGTTAACGGTGTAAAGAGCAAAATTTCAAAAGTTACTGAAGTTTTAAAGGGTGTCGGCTCCAAATTCAAGGAAATACTTGGAAACATTAATTGGAACTCAGTTCTTGCAGGCGGAATAGGTGTCGGTCTAATTGTTGTCATGAAGAAACTCGGCGATGCAATAGGTAAATTTGCAAGTCCGATTTACAGCCTGAGTGATATATTCAAAAGTGCCAGCACTGTTATAAATATCTCTACAAAGAATATCAATAAAATATTGAAAAATACTGCTAAAGCTATAAAATCTTTTTCATTCGAGTTAAAAACTAAAGGTATAAAGAATATTGCAGTAGCGATTGCTATATTAGCAGGTTCTGTTGCGGTGTTGTCGTTGATTGAGCCTAAGAAACTATGGGGAGCAGTTGGTGCAATTGCCGCATTGGGTGCGATTATAGGTGTTATTTCAGTTGTTATTGGAAAATTCGGATCTGACAAAGCAACCGATTTTGGTAAGTTTTCACTTGCTTTGTTAGCTATGTCAACGTCGATTCTCCTTATAACCAAAGCCTTGAAAAATATTGGTTCAATGGAACCTGAAAAATACAGACAGGGTATTGAAGGTCTCACTGCTATAGTTATTGCTATAGCAGGTATTTTGGCCATTTATGGCGGAATAGGAAAAGCTTCGGGTAATATTGATAAAGCAGGAAAAGCAGTTTCTAAAATGGCTTCTACAATGCTTACGTTTGTGGTCGTCATGAAGCTTATTTCCGGTATGGATCCAAAAGACATTGCTAAAGGCGGTGGAACTATTATTGCTTTTACAGGAGTTATCGCTGCACTTACTGCTGTATCCAAGTTAAGTGGAGATGGTTTGAAAGATCTTGGCAACATGCTTATTAAAATGTCAACTTCGATGCTTTTGATGATAGCTGTAATAAAACTTATAGCTAAGATTCCTGACGAAGATTTGATTAAAGGTGGAGTTGGGATTTTAGCTTTCGTTGGAATAATAGCATTGATGACAAGAGCTGTAAAAGTTATAGGTAAAGACGACAAGATAGCCGAAATGGGTAAAACGCTGTTGGCGATGTCTACATCAATCTTGCTTATGACTGTTTCGATGAAACTTATAGCGGGCATGTCTGTTGGTGAAATTATCAAAGGTGGAGCAGGTATTTTGGCCTTGGTTGGCGTTTTGGCACTCATGGTCAAAATGGTTAAAGTGCTTGAAGAAGGTCAATCTGTTGCAAAAATGGCAACAACATTAATAGCCATGTCTGTATCAATCGGCATTCTGGCAGGTGTGGCAATGTTACTCAGTCTTATTGATGGCAAAGGATTGGCTAAAGGCATTGCGGCTATCGCCGCTTTAGGCGGAGTAATGTCACTGATGATTAAATCCACAAAAGATGCGCAAAATTGCAAGGGCAATTTGATAGTTATGTCTGTTGCGATTGGTGTTATGGCAGGGGCAGTGTCGGCACTTTCACTGATAGACGGTTCTAAACTTGCAGGTGCTACAACAGCATTGTCGGTTCTGATGGGAATGTTTGCGATTCTGAATAAAGCATCCGGCTCAATGAATGCTTCAGTAGGTTCGCTTATTGTCATGACTGTTGCGGTTGGTGCTTTGGGCGGAATATTATATTTACTTTCGGGATTACCAATAGAATCGACGCTGGGAAATGCTGCTGCACTGTCTATATTGTTATTATCTCTTGCCAGCTCAATGGCTATAATAGGTAATTTTGGTTCGATGTCAGCAACCGCAATGGCTTCGGTCGCTGTTATGACATTGGTTGTTGGCTGCTTAGCTGCTATTCTTGGTGTGTTGGCTTATATGAACGTCGGGTCTACGCTTGAAATTGCGGCATCACTTTCATTGCTGTTAATATCTCTTTCGGCTTCTTGTGCAATATTGAGTGTTGTGGGTGCAACAGGTCCGGCTGCATTTATCGGAATCGGTGCGTTAATTACATTGGTTGCGGCCGTTGGCGGCCTAATTGCTGGAATTGGTGCATTAGCAGAACGCTTTCCGCAATTGGAAACATTTCTTGATACGGGATTACCTTTGCTTGAAAAGATTGGATACGGTTTGGGAGCGTTCTGTGGAAATATCATAGGTGGAGCCTTGGCTGGGATAACAGCAGGTTTGCCTGAATTTGGTGAAAATTTATCTGCGTTCATGGAGAATGCATCCAGATTTATAGACGGTGTAAAAGGTATTGATGAATCTGCTATGCACGGCGTAAAAGCATTGGCTCAGACCTTGCTTATTTTAACCGGTGCTGATGTTATCAGCAGTGCTACTAAATGGTTGACAGGTGGAACAACTTTCGAAGAGTTCGGTAAACAGCTTGTTCCGTTCGGAGAACAAATGGCTAAATTTTCTGAATCTGTGGCAGGTAAGATTGACGAAGATGCCGTTACTGCCGTCGCTAGTGCGGGCAAAATTATGGCCGAAATGCAATCGGCTTTGTATGGCACAGGTGGTCTGAAGCAGTTGATACTTGGCGAGAAAGACATGACTGCATTCGGAACATCTATCAGTGCTTTCGGAATTGCTATTGTGGGATTTGCGGATACAATTAACGGCAAAAATATTAGTGAAGAAACTATTAAATCAGCAGTTAATGCCGGGAAGTTACTAAACAGTTTAAATCAAGAATTACCCGCAATGGGCGGACTGAAACAGAAACTGCTCGGTGAACAAGATATGGCAATGTTTGGCAGTCAGATAGCAGCTTTCGGAAATGCTATAGTTGGATTTTCACAAACATTAACCGCAAACGACGGCTTGAATCAATCGGCTATCAAAATGGCGGCTGACTCGGGAAAGCTTATGTCGGATTTACAAAAAGCTTTGCCTGAGAAAAATTGGCTTGACGGAAAAACTACTCTTGATGATTTTGGTAAGACAGTTAACAATTTCGGTAAGAAGCTCATTGATTATAGCACTTCAGTATCCAACCTCAATACAGGTGCTATAACAACTTCTATTTCTACAGCAAGGTCACTGAAAGATTTTGTAGTTGAACTTTCTGCTGTGGATACCAGCGGTGTTAACAAGCTCAGTGACGCTATTAGTGCTCTTGGCAATGTAAATACTGCCGGGTTGTCTGCCTCAGTTAATAGTAAACTTTCTGAGATCAGTGCGGCAGGAGCTAATATAACTTCATCGCTTAACTCCGGTATAAGATCGAGTCAGTCTACAATATTTGCGACGTTTTCATCTATACTGGGTAATGCAATAAAACAGATCAAAGCCAAACAAAATGACTTTAACAAAATTGGCTCTGCTTTACTCAATGAAATGTCAAAAGGTATTGAGACCAAAAAGACATCAGTTAAGAAAACTATAACAAGTAGCATGAGCACCAGTGTTGAAGCTATTAATGAATATCATGACGATTTTTACCAATGCGGCTCGTATTTAGTGAGCGGCTTTGCAAATGGTATAACAGTAAACACTTACATAGCATCGGCAAAAGCTGCTGCTATGGCATCCGCTGCGGCACGTGCTGCTAAAGAAGCACTCGACATTAATTCTCCATCAAAAGTATTCTATGGTATTGGTGGTTATGCCGGTCAGGGCTTTGTAAACGCGTTGAATGATTATCAGTCTATTTCTTATTCAGCGGGTTCAGGTATTGCTGAATATGCCCGTAATGGAATAAGCAATGCGGTACGAAGAATGGGAGAAGTTTTCAATACCGACATTGAAGTTAATCCCACTATTCGTCCTGTATTAGATCTAAGTGATGTATCTTCAGGTGCTAATCTTATGAGTAATATGCTGAGTTTACATCCTTCGGTTGGTGTCACAGCAGATACAAAATCCATCAGTACCATGATGAACCGCAGAAATCAAAATGGAAACGGTGATGTTGTTTCGGCGATTGATAAATTGCGTAAAGACATAGGTAAGATTCAACCGTCGGTACAAAACTACATTGACGGCATTACTTATGACGACGGAAGCAATATCAGCGAGGCTATTCAAACTCTAGTGCAAGCGGCTCGTATGGAAAGGAGAAGGTAACATTGAAAATATTTAAAGAAGATAAATATGTGATAGTTGAAAAAGGTGACACCTTATCCGGTATTGCTTCTAACCTCGATGTAAAAAGTATTAGCAATGGTGCTACATATCAACAACTTGCAGCTATCAATGGTATATCAAATCCTAATCTCATTGTTGTTGGTCAGAAGATTTATTTGACGAAAACCTCAAGTACGAAAAAAGCCAGCTCTAATATGGTAAGCATAAAACATTTTGGTGTTCAGTCTGATACCGATAGGACGATGTATGCTGCGTGGGATTGGACTAAAACTCACACAAAAGAATATAAAGTTCAATGGTACTATGGTACGGGAGATGATGTGTGGTTTATCGGTGAAGAAAAAACTGAGACTGTTAAACAAAGCGTATACAATGCACCGTCAAATGCTAAGCGGGTCAAGTTTCGAGTTAAGCCTGTTGCTACAACTCATAAAGTTAATAATAAAGATACAGTGCATTGGACAGCCGAATGGACAGCGTGGAAGCAGCACGATTTCGCCAAAACTGTTGAAACGCCACCAACTCCAAGTGTGTCTATAGACGGATATCAGTTAAAAGCAAAATTGGACAGCTTATACATTGACGCAAAGTCTATTGAATTTCAGGTTGTAAAGAATAACACGGCTATTTACAAGACCGTAACAGCGACAATTTCGAAGAATTACGCTTCGATTACATGCACCGTTCCATCAGGCGGAGAATACAAGGTTCGTTGCCGTGCTGTAAAAGGCGGAATATATAGCAGTTGGTCTGATTATTCAAGTAATCAAGGCACTATTCCCGAAGCTGTTAAAAAAATCACGAAATTGACGGCATTGTCTGAAACGTCAGTATATGTTGATTGGGATAAAGCAACCGGGGCTAAAAAATATGAGGTTCAATATACTGAACAAAAAAGATACTTTGATAGTTCGGGTGAAGTGCAGTCCATTACAGTCAATGAAGATACAAATTTTAATCATGCGGAAGTTACGGGGCTTGAATCCGGCAAGGAATATTTCTTCAGAGTAAGAGCTTGCAATGATCAAGGTAATTCTTCGTGGACCGAAGCCAAATCAATCAAAATAGGAACAAAACCGGGTGTGCCTACTACGTGGGCTTCAACAACTACTGCTATTACAGGTGAGAAATTGAACTTATATTGGGTTCATAACTCTGAAGACGGTTCAAGTGAAACTACAGCAGAAGTGGAAATAACTATTGGTAGTAGTAAACCGGTTGTTGACACCGTACCAAACAAATCAAAAGATGATGCTGACAAAGCTCATTCGTATCCTATTGACACGTCTAAATATACTTCAGGAACTACAATAAAGTGGCGAGTTCGCACAAAAGGGATTATTGACAAGTGGAGCGATTGGTCTGTTCAGAGAGTTATTAACGTATATGCTCCACCAACCTTATCTTTGGAACTTGGTGTGATATATGAAAATACCAATGAATTGATTGGATTAGAGGATTCTACTGTTAGAAGTTATCCGTTTGGTATTCAAGCAATTCCGGGACCGAGAACTCAAAATGCGATAGGATATCATGTGTCAATTGTACCTGAGTCTACTTATCCAACTACAGACGAACTAGGTAACGATAAATTTGTTAACGAAGGCGAAGAAATCTATTCAAAGTATTATGACATTAACGATGCTGATTTATTAGTATCTTTTACTCCGAGTGATGTAATTTTAGAAAATGGTGTAACTTATACAATTAACTGTACCGTTTCCATGGATTCGGGTTTAACTGCTGAAAATTCAGTGACGTTTAATGTGGCATTAGACGAAACTTCATATACCCCAAGTGCTCAAATAGCTGTTGACCCAAATACTTTAGTAGCTTTTATCACTCCGGAGTGTGAGGAAGAAACTTCGGTTATACTTAAGGTAAACTATGATGATGCTAATGATAGATATGTAGTTACCGATGAAGAAGCCGATGGTGTATATGGCGAAGAGGTTGAAGGAGCCTACACTAATACTGCAAATGTTTCATCCGGAAATTCGGTTGTGTATAAAGGTGTAGATAGTGACGGTAATGAATTGTATTATTGCATACAGGCTCGATACGATGTCATAAATGATATTCTCTTTTCTGTTTATAGGCGTGAGTTCGATGGTTCTTTTACTGAAATAGAAAAAGATATTGACGGCGGAGGTGTTACAGTTGTTGATATGCATCCGTCTTTGGACTTGGCACGATATCGCATCATTGCTAAATCTAAAACAACCGGTCGAATAACTTACGCTGATATTCCGGGTTATCCGGTTGGTGAAACTGCTGTAATTATTCAGTGGGACGAGGCTTGGACGCCGTTTAACGTGACTGAAGAGGATGAGCTTGAAGAACCGCCATGGGCTGGATCTATGCTGAGGCTTCCATATAATATCGACGTTTCGGAAAGCAATGAACCAGATGTATCACTTGTTGAATACATAGGTCGTAAGAATCCCGTCAGTTATTACGGTACACAATTAGGTATTAAACCTACATGGAACGTTGAAATCGAAAAAAGCGATAAAGATACTTTATATATGCTTCGAAGATTGGCAATGTGGATGGGCGATGTCTACGTCAGAGAACCGTCCGGAAGTGGTTATTGGGCAAATGTAGCAGTTTCGTTTAGTCAAAAACATTGTGAGATGAGCATACCTGTAACTATTAATATAACCCGAGTGGAAGGAGGGGCTTAATATGCCTGATTGGTCTGCTTCAATGCAGCAAACGTACGAGTATTATGTCGTCGATCCGGGTACATGGAAGGATGTCAAGAAACTTGATAATGTAAAAAGTTCCTCTGTCAGCAGAGATGTTGATGCTGAGACACTCGGGTCGGCATCTATTAACATAACAGATGCGGTTGGCGAATGTTACATACGAATTTATCTGATAACAATTCAAAATGGAATCCGAGAAAAGTTTCCGCTAGGAACGGTAATGGTGCAGACACCTTCATCCGGCTTTGATGGCAAAGTTCGTGATGTTACTATGGATGCGTATACACCTCTGATTGAACTTAAAGAAAAGCAACCTCTGATAGGATACTATATAGCAAAAGGCGAAAACATCATGGATGCTGCATATAAGATTGTCAGAGAAAATGTCAGGGCTCCCGTTGTAGAAGCTAAGTGCAGTGAAAAACTATTAACCGATTTTGTCGCTGACACCAGCGATACGCAGCTGACATTCACTACTGATTTGATAGCGAATGCTAAATACGTATTTGATATTGATGAAATGGGTCGTGTTCTTTTCTCACCGAAACAGGACACGGCTTCTTTGCAGCCTGTTTGGACATACGACGATAGTAATAGTTCAATATTATATCCTACGCTAAGTATGGACCATGATTTGTACGGCGTTCCAAATGTTGTTGAAGTTATATACTCCAACGGTAGCGAAAGCTATTATGCAAGAGTTGTTAACGATGACCCGAACAGTCCGACATCTACTGTTAACCGAGGCAGAGAAATTATTCATCGCATAACAGACCCTGATATGGTTGGTGTACCGTCAAAAGCACAAATAGACGAATATGCAGAGATGCTGCTCAAGGAATTATCAACACTGGAATACACCATTACGTATAAACACGGATATTGTCCCGTGCGATTGGGTGATTGCGTACGATTGAATTACGAGAGAGCCGGACTTACAGACATAAAAGCAAAGGTTGTAAGTCAGAATATCGAATGTGTTCCGGGATGTCCTGTAACGGAGAAGGCTGTATTTACAGCAAAACTTTGGAGGTGATTACCGATGGCTTTATCAAATGATTTAATATCACAATTTGTCAAAACCACAAAGGATACAACAAAAAAATCCAAGGAATCTTCTGTATATGGCAGAATAGTCGTTCAAAATGGGGTTAACTATGTAATTCTTGACGGATCGAATATTTTAACCCCGGTGATGACCACTGCCGAGGTGAAGACGAATGAGCGTGTTCTGGTTACTATCAAAAATCATTCTGCTATTGTCACAGGCAATACATCTTCTCCTGCCGCCCGAATAGGTACAGTAAACGACTTGAATGATGAAGTTGTATCTTTGAAATCGGTTACTACAGAATATTTGGAAACAAGTAAAGCCACTATTGGTGAATTACAAGCTGATTCAATTAAGGTGAATCAAGATCTTGAAGCCAAGGCTGCTAAAATTGAAGCGTTGGAGGCTGAAAATGTCGCAATCAAGGGAACTGTTACTGCTAATAAGGCTGAAATTGATGATTTGAGTGCTAATAAGTTGTCGGCAGACGATGCAAATATTACGTTTGCCACTATTGATAGCTTGAAAGCTACCGATGCCGAAATAGATACACTAAAATCAACGTACGGCGATTTTGTGGTTTTGACATCTGGCAAATTAGGCGTTATTGAGGGTTATATCGAGGATTTGCAATCTAATAAAATATCAGCGACAGATATTGAAAGTAAATATGCAAATATCGATTTTTCATTTATCGGTAAAGCTACAATGGAATATCTATATGCACAGTCGGGACTAATTAAAGATGTTAAGATTGGCGATGCGACCATTACCGGAAATTTGGTAGGTGTTACTATCAGTGGTGACCGGATCCAAGGTAATACAATTATAGCAGACAAGCTTGTCATTATGGGCGAGGACGGCCTTTATTACAAACTTAATACAGACGGTGTCAAGATTACATCTGAAGATATCGAAGAATACGTTAAGACTACTTCCGATGACATCGTATATTATTATCAGGATGGCGACGACACAAAATATTTTTGTGAGTGTATCGTGGTTGAAGATGGTGAGGAAACCACTACATACTATCAGGTCATAGTAGATGGCAAAATATATCTAAAAACTGAAAATGTGCTTGATAATAAACCTGATAATAGTCATGTAATGGTTGATCAGAACGAATACAACAGCCTTAACGGAAGCGTTATACAAGCTAAGTCCATTACAGCAACCCAAATCAATGTGAGAGATCTTGTAGCATTTGACGCTACTATTGGCGGATTCAAAATAACTAATAATTCGATTTATTCAGGATTTAAAGAGTCCGTTCATAATGCTGCCAGAGGTGTATATCTGGATAGCGACGGTCAGGTTAACATCGGCGATTCGAGTAATTATATTAAATATCATAAGGATTCAGATGATGCTGCTACGTTGGAGATTTCGGCACGCACATTAAAACTTGGCGCTAACGGAAAAAATGTGGAAAAAGAAATTGATGACCGTCTTAACAATTATATTGAAGAATATGTTAGGACTGTATCAGACGACATCGTATATTATTATCAAGATGACAACGACGTAAATTATTTTTGCGAATGTATCGTAGATAAAGACGGCGAAGAGACAACTGTATATTATCAGGTTACAGTAGATGACAATGAATACGTGAAAAGCGAAAATGTGCTTGATAATAAACCTGATAACAGCCAAGCGTTGATAAAAGATGTAACGGTGATCACTCCTTCTGATATCAAGGATTCTACAGACTATATTTCGGAATCCAGAACTTCTATGGATGCTTTAAACGCTAAATTATCTGAAGCAAAGACTCAAATTGAGATGTTGACCGAAGCAATTAGTATGTTGGTCGTAGATGAAGAAGGCTCTGCAACTATTCTGGATCAAACTGGTACAGAATGGACTTTTAACTTCTATAATACAATCGCTGATTTAACCAAAGCTTTGTCAAAAATAGAAGAAGCTAACGGTAGTATCGACGATATTAAGGGACAGATTGATAGGCTTAACTCCAGTATGAGTGACTATGATGGGAATATTCGTCCGTATATTCAATTCAAACTAGCAGATGACGATCGATCTCCGCGCATTGAATTGGGAATCCTTAATGATGAAACTAATCGATTTAAAGTTCTGATTACTAACAAGGAAATAAGCTTCATGAAAGATAATACAAAGATGGCTTATATAAATGATGATGCCTTGAATATAGATACTGCTATCATTGATGACGAGTTCAAAATAGGGAATCTTGTATGGAGCACAAGAAATAACGGTAATATAGGTTTGGTATGGAAAGGATGAAATAATTATGGCATCATGCACGTCTGCCAGTTGGTCTACCGGATCACCACAAATTAAATTAACAGTTACTACAGCATCAAGCACTGATACCACAGTAACATATGATTGGAAACTGGAATACATTGCTCAATATGCGGCTTCTTCCAGCGTTGCTAAATCGTATACTGTTAAAATTGATGGTAAATCAGTTGCCAGTGGCACTTGTAACATAGGTGGAAAAACCGGCACATCGACAATCAAAAGCGGTAGCATAAAAATTAGTAAAGGTACATCTTCTCGAAGTGTCTCATTTAGCTGTTCCATGGATATTGAAATTACTTGGAATGGTACCTACAAAGGAACAATATCGGCAAGCAGTTCATTTACTATAGCTAAAAAAACTTCATACACAGTTTCATATAATGCAAATGGCGGCAGCGGAACACCTGCATCTCAAACTAAGTGGTATGGTACTACACTGAAACTGTCTTCCACCGAACCTACTAAAACAGGCTATACTTTTATGGGCTGGGGAACGTCGACCGGTGACACTTCAGTTGATTATAGTTCAGGTGGTAATTACACGAAAAACGCAAGCATTACGTTATATGCTATCTGGAGGAAAAAAATCACCCTTACATATAATGCAAATGGCGGCAGCGGCGCACCTTCGTCACAAAGTGCATATGTATATAACTCTAATACGAGCTATAAGTTTACAGTTTCTTCCACTAAACCTACCCGAACTGGATACACATTCTTAGGTTGGAGCACTTCTAAATCAGCGACCACAGCTACATATTCGGGAGAAAATAGCTATACTGTTTCGTCGAATACCACTCTTTATGCAGTATGGATTGAACTGACATACACAGTTTCGTATAATGCAAACGGTGGTAGCGGAGCACCAAATAAACAAACAAAATACTATACCAAGACGTTGACACTGTCGTCTAGTAAACCCACCAGATCAGGATACAACTTTAAAGGTTGGGCTTCATCATCGACTACCACAACTGTTAAATATGCAGCAGGAGCATCTTACACAGCTAATGCATCTATTACATTATATGCAGTTTGGGAAATCACATATGTGAAGCCTCGAATTACGGGTTTAACTATCAAGCGTTGCAATAGTGATGGAAGTTCAGCTGAAACAGGTACTTACGCATTAATCTCTTTTAATTGGGCTTGTGATAAAACAGACCCATCCATTAAGGTTGAATGGAAAACAGGAACAAGTTTTACGGGTAGTACCACTATTTCTGCATCAGGAACCAGTGGAACGGTATCTAATACAGTTATAGGCGGTTCGCTTAGTTCTGATGTTACATATACGATCTCCGTTACAGTAGCAGATGAATCGGGAAGTACAACCGTTTCGAAAACGTTGCCAAGTTCTAAATTCATCATTGATATCTTAAATGGCGGGGATGGCATGGCTTTTGGTAAAGCTGCTGAATTAGAAAACTATGCTGACTTCGGCATAAAAACCATGCATCGCGATCATAGTTATTTCGATAGCAGTAAACGTATATACGCCAAGAAGACTATTGAATACAAGGATAAGAACAGCAATGTCATAAGCAATAATTTGGAAGATGTTGAAGTTCTTCTACCGTGTAACGGCAGTGGCAACACTATTGTAGGATATGGAAATTATGAACGAGGTGTTGGAAACACTAATATTTACGGTGCTGATATTCATTTGGGTATTTCGACGTATATTGTAGATGACAAAAATAAAGTTAGTATAGTTAAACATGATGCCTTTAGACCATATTACAGAGCTGGCGATAGTGTTACATTCGAAATTCATACTGCCGGTTACGTAACGACAGGCGGTAAAGAAGTATATTTTTTCGTTCCGATTGCCAAACCAATTATCGGCTCTCCTAAGGTAGTAGCTACAACGGGCGATGGATTTTTGCTACGACAAAATGAAAAATATACGCATGGAAGTAACCATACATCGGATATGAATACTTACGCTCGTCCTGCTACATACACGGTATCATACATTTCAGGAATAGGCATAAAAATTATAGCTACATTTAATAACAATACGAATGCCACGAATAACAGTCCGATCGGTATCAGATGGCATGGTACAATAACATTCTCATAAGGAGAAATTCAAAATGGCTCTTAATAAAAAAATAAGACAGGATGACGGAGTAGTTACCAACTATCATCGCATCCTGTTTTTAATGTGTACAACAAACAGACAAAATTCAATAGCTGTAGTTTCATATGTGGATGATGATTCTCGCATAGGGGAGAAAGAATGCACTATACTTCAACCTTATCAAAGAAGCATTACATATGAAACGGAGTATGATCCAACTATGACTATTGAAAAAGCATACGAATATTTAAAAACACTGCCCGAATTTGAAGGGGCAGTGAATGTATAACGAGGTGAAAAACATGGATTTTACAACTTTGACTGAACATTTTGTTCTTGTGGTATTACTTGCATGTCTTATAGTAGGTTATATTATCAAGCACGCAAGTTTTCTTAAATGGATCCCTAACGATGATATTCCTATTATTCTTGCAGTAATTGGTGGAGTGTTGAACGCGGTTGTTGGAGGATTTTCAGTGGAAACCGTTGTATACGGAGCATTGATGGGATTGTCATCAACCGGTTTACATCAAGCTTTTACCCAGTTTGTAGAAAGCGGAAAAGAAAAATTCGGAAACTGACACTGCAAACGGAGGTAGCAAAGCATGAATTTATCCGATTTGATAGTTGGTGTAACCGGTGGTGGATGTGGATTAGTGATACTGCTCACGCTTGTGCAAATTGCGCCGATTAAATTCAATCCGTGGTCCTTTATTGCTCAAAAGATTGGACGAGCTGTAAACGGTGAAGTTATCACAAAAGTTGAGCAATTAGGATCTGATTTGAAAGATTTGCGTGATTTGTGCGACGAGAGAGAAGCCGATTCTTGCAGGACAAGAATACTTCGCTTTAACGACGAGCTGCTTCATCACGTCAGCCATTCAAAAGAGCATTTTGATCATATTCTGATTGATGTGTCAAAGTACGAAACATATTGCAACACGCACCCGGAATATAAAAACAACATAGCAAATCTTGCAATCGAGCGTATAAAACTTACATATCGAAAATGTGGGGACGAATCCTCGTTTTTGTAAGAAAATTGCAAAACGTAGAAATACATAGTGCTTGAGAGTGATTTATTCGTATAGTACTTCTATATATTGTTCTTATAACCCGCTAAAAATAAGGTCTAAAAAAATTTACAATATAAATATTGCTTTTTATTAGGTGTTATAGTATTCTCTAAGTAGGCGAAAGCATATAGACTTTGGCTGAAAATACAGAAAATACGGAGAGGTACACTATGTCAAAAGAAACTAAAGAGAAGAAAACAAAAAAGAAAAGCAAAAAAATACTCACAGCTTTTCTGGTAATTATTGCCGTAATCGCTGTTGTAGCGATTCCTCAACGAATATCAAAAACGGTTACCAGTGATTTATCAATTGCAAAGATTTGTAAAAATGAGCCACTATATGCGGCTCACAGAGGGTTATCATCGTTGTATCCGCAAAATACTATCCCTGCATTTGAAGCTGCGGTTGAAGCGGGGTATTATGCTTTTGAATGTGACGTCCATACGACATCGGACGGTGAATGGGTCGTTATACACAATGATACAGTTGATGCAATGACAAACGGTGAAGGTGAGGTTGAATCCTTTACATTTGACGAGATAAGGGCGCTCAGTATTGACAACGGAAACGGTATCAAAAATTATGAAAATTTGAAAGTGCCGACTCTTGAGGAAACGCTTTCTGTTTGCGATGGCAACGATATTATTCCGATTATCGAACTGAAAAAATGTGATGTCAAGTATTTTCCAAGTTTCATTAAAGCGCTGGAAGAACATGATTTACTTAAAAAGGTGGTCATAATTTCTTTTACATTTGATTATTTAACTGAACTTCAAAAGTTGAATCCTGATCTCAGAATGATGTATCTTATCAAAACACCAACTAAAGAAACCGTTGACATGTGCGTTGAGCATGGCAACATGGGAATTGACTTTTATGGAACGAATTTGATTGCATGCACAGGCGCAATTAAATATGCAAAGGAAAAAGGTCTTGAACTTGGTGCATGGACAATAGACAACACTTTGTCAATGGATGTTTTGAGAATGGCAGGAGTTGATCTTATCACAACAAACCGAATTATACCGTAAAAATTGAAAAAGCTAACTCGGCGGTCTTTTTATGATTGCCGAGTCGTTTTATTAAAAAAGATGATAATATCCACTTGAATATGCCAACCTGATTTTCAACAAATAAAATTAAGCCTTATAACATATCAAAATTAAATTAATATTTATTGTATAATGTTTTCTCATTTGATTACCCCATTTAATATTGTTCGTTTTATGCTTTTATATTATAGATTATATCTGCACACTTGAATAACCTTCTTGCTTAACATAAATTCTGAATTGATTCGGTGTCATATTCATATGTTTTTTGAAAACCTTGTTGAAATAATTTGATGAAGAAAAACCACTTTGAGTACTTATATCCTCAATTGTCAGCGAGGTAGATGTCAATAAGTCTATTGCATTTTTTAATCTGAGTCTAGTCAGATATTCAACAGGCTTTTCACCGAATTGCTTATAAAACTCTCTTGATAAATGGCTCTGACTGATTTTCAGATAAATTGTTGCATCGCTTATTCCAATATGATTGCTATAATTTTTATCAAAATATTCCTTGGCCTTATGGACAACACTCAATTCTTTTTGTTCTCGGTTGACACTATAGGTACAAAGTGTGCACAAAAATTCAAAAATTTTGCTGCTGAGCATAAATGGACTACTGATAGAATTGTTTCTAGCTTCAGTGTGAATGTTAAACAATAGCTGAATTGAAGAATTATAAAACGGAACAGAAAAAACATTGCCTAAGTGATTTTCAATATAATCACAGTATTCCTTTGCCATATTGCAATTAAATATTACATAGATAAATTTATACGGGGCAACATTCTTTTCTTCATCAAAATAATACTTGGTAT
Source organism: Ruminococcus sp. (assembly GCA_023665555.1). Taxonomy (GTDB): domain Bacteria; phylum Bacillota; class Clostridia; order Oscillospirales; family Acutalibacteraceae; genus UBA6857. The sequence goes on along the minus strand of JAMPDR010000001.1, from coordinate 22,613 downwards.
CACTCGGCATTTTTATGAAAAAGCATTTGCCTTTATCAACAATATATTTCTGATTATTAATTTCAACAGTAACGCTGCCGTTTAATGTGTATTGAAACAGATAACATTCACGGCGGTTTTTGTTATTCCAATAATAATCCTTATTAATTCTTGTTTGTCTGCCTATAGCTGTAACTTGAATAACCGGTGTTTTTATGTCATTTAAAAAGTGGAAAGCATAATCGTTTTGTATTTCTTTAAAATCATACATCAAAAAATTCCCCCTTAATATCAAATACTTGCAATTGAAGTATCTTGTTTAGTCGGTTAATATAAACTTAACATCAAGATTTATATATCTGATTTTAGCAGAATATATGCTTGTTGTAAATATCAAAATATTGCTATGAGGTGTATTATGTCATTTAAGGTCGCATTTATAGGAGCAGGAAGTATAGGCTTTACACGAGGCTTGTTAGCGGATTTATTAACAGTGCCTGAGTTCAGTAATGTTGAGATCGCATTTACAGATATTAACCCTGATAATCTGGAAATGGTTACGAAGCTTTGTCAAAGGGACATTGACGAAAATGGACTTAATATTAAAATTCACGCAACGCTTGACCGCAGAGAAGCATTCAAGGATGCAAAATATGTTATAAACTGTGTTCGTATTGGTATGCTTGAAGCATTTGCAACAGATGTTGAAATTCCGCTGAAATATGGTGTTGACCAGTGCGTTGGAGATACGCTATGCATAGGCGGTATTATGTATGGTCAGCGTGGTATCAACGCAATGCTCGACTTTTGTAAGGATATCCGTGCGGTAGCAAGGCCTGACTGTATTCTTCTTAATTATTCAAACCCTAACGCCATGGTAACTTGGGCTTGTAATAAGTATGGTAAGGTGCCTACATACGGACTTTGCCATGGTGTTCAGCACGGACATGAGCAGATTGCCAAGGCACTTGGCAGAGATAAAAAAGATGTTGATATTATCTGTGCCGGACTTAATCATCAGACCTGGTATATCAGTGTTAAAACTGACGGTGTTGAAAGAACGGCTGATTTATATGATTTAATGTGTAAGGCTGATTTTGCAAAGGATGAAAACATCAGACTTGACGTTATGAAAAACTTTGGATATTATTCCACGGAGTCAAACGGACATCTTTCAGAATATCTTATGTGGTATCGCAAAAGACCTGAGGATATGGAAAAATGGATAAACTACAGCAAGTGGATTCAGGGTGAAACTGCCGGATATCTGCGTGTGTGCAAGGAAAGCAGAAGCAAGGATATATAATGGTAAATACTATATCTATGCAACACAGTCTGCGCTCGGCAATGAATGCCTGAACATTGACCTTTATGTCAGTGAGGACGGTGAAAGCTGGGAGGAAAAGAAAAATATTATTGATATGACTACATTTCCATATGCAACTCACTGCATATGGGCACCGTCAATCATTGAAAAGAATAGCAAGTATTATCTCATTTTTGCTGTTAATGATATCCAGAATAATGACGAGGACGGCGGACTTGAAATTGCTGTTTCAGATAAGCCTGAAGGTCCTTTTGAGAATTATCTTGGCACGCATCTTGTACATAAATTCATTAACGGTGCTCAGCCAATTGATGCTCATTTCTTTAAGGATGATGATGGAACAATATATCTGTTTTACGGAGGATGGGATCACTGCAATGTGGCGATAATGAATGACGCTATGGACGGCTTTGTGCCATTTGAAAACGGAGAATGCTTTAAAGAAATTACACCGAACGGCTATCACGAAGCACCCTGTATGTTCAAGAGAAACGGCAAATATTATTTTATGTGGTCATCAGGCAGCTGGACAAATGACACATACCATGTCAGTTATGGAATGAGTGATAAACCGATAGAGATGTTCAAACCGATAGATACAATCATCAAGGCTGATTATGATGTTGCAAAAGCGCCCGGTCATAACGGTTATTTTGAAGATACTGACGGACAATTTTATATTGTATATCACCGCAGACCTCTTAAGGAAACCGACCGCCACAGCCGTATTCTTGCAATAGATAAGATGAATTTTGATGAGAATGAAAAAATTATTCCTATTAAAATAACTTGATTAAAATAAAAGCTTATGTAAGTGGACATGATCAAAAAAATATCCGGATTTTATAATATAGCTAAGTTTCATCATATAAACTAAATAATAACTCAGCTTTTATCATATTGATGTTTACGAAACTCAAGGTAAGGGCATAACAGAACTCAAATGATTGTTCTTTATTATAGTTTTGTTGGGTATATTGAAATTCCTATTTGTGATGATGAAGTTTTTACAAGCGACACAAGGCAGGGTGTTTCGGTGAGTGTTATATATCTAAGGCTTTATCCGAAACCGCTTAAACAAAAATGAGCAGGGGATTCCCTGCTCGGTATGTACAAACATTATTTAAGCTAAACAAAAATCGAGTGTTCATACCAATCCGTTATGAACACTCGATTTGGTCCGAGTGGCGGGACTTGAACCCACGGCCTCTTGACCCCCAGTCAAGCGCTCTACCAAACTGAGCCACACCCGGATAACTCTTTAAGCCACTCCGATATTATAACGATAGTGGCTTAAATTGTCAAGAGATTTTTAAACTTTTTTATTTTGTTGTCAAATTATGTAGGAACAAGTTAATTGATTGCTAATTTGTACACATATTTTGATGTGCTTAATGCGATTTTTAACTTATATTAAACCTTTTGTTTGAACTTCATTACCAATCCGCGCAGTTTTTGCATACGCGTGATTTTCCTGATTGGCTTATTGATCCGCTCATGATGTTGCGTGATCTGCTCAACGATGGGCAATTCGGAGAGTTGTGATATACTTTTCCCGATGAAACCCAATAGACGGTTGAACCGCCCGTATTATAGTTGTTCTGGCTTTCTTGATGGTGACTAGCTGAAGCGGTGGTTGATGTTCTCGCAGCACTTGTTGATGCAGTACGTTTTTCATTTTCTTCTTCAACTAACTTATTATATGCTTTCTTTGCTGAGGTGAAATCAGAGTAGTTTTCAACATAGGTTTTTGCTTCTGCTGATAAACCCTTATATGTGTCTTCAATCTTTTTTAAATCATCTTTACTTTTAAGGGTTACTGTTCCAAGGTCGGAAATCATATCATCAAGCTTTTTGGCTTCATCAATATTGTTTTGTATTTCTTTTAACTTGTCTTCAGCGTAACCGATTATTTCGGGATTTTTGACGTATTGCTGGACTTCAGACGGAGTCGAATCATATGCTTCTCTGATGTTAGCAACTTTATCTTTATCATTTATTGTCAACTTCTTTAGGTCGATTTTTTCAATAAGAGCGTCAATTTCAGCTGCTTTCAAGAGTTTGTTATTGTATTTGTAAACATTTGATGATAGTTCTTTTTCAAAATCCTGATAAACAGACATAAGAGATTCGTCCTGAAAATCATTCATCTGATTGGCTTTAGACAAAATATTTTCATAGTCTTCTTCGTCGGCTTGATAGTATTCATCGTGAAGGCTGATAAATTGACTTATTCCGCCTATTTCTTTATAGTCTGAATCAAATCCGGTTATCATTTCAGCGGCAGAACTGTACTCATCACTGCAAATCAGTTCGATTGTTTTGCTGTAATCGTTGCTTTTTCTGTTTCCAGATGCTACCGCGGCAATAATTGCAATGAATAAAACCAATACAGCTGCTATAGCTATTTTTTGCTTCTTTCCGATGTTTTTCTTACTCATAAAATTACTCCTCTAATTTTTTATGATTATTCTATCTGATTTGAGTTTTATATTATCATGTCGTATGGTAATTGTCAACACATCGAGAAGCATAAATAAAAGTCACATGCTATAAGCACAAGACCTTTATTTTTATTCATACTTTATTTCTCTTTTTGATATAGCTTACCACAAAACATACGATCTCTAATCCGTAAGCGACGAGCCATACAATGTTGATTTTGTCAATAATTTTATTTCCGTATTCTAAATCTATGTTTGTATATGCTGTTATGATTGGCTTACCGTCTTTAAAATCTAAATCATATTGAACAACGCTCTCATTTTTTTTGTTGAATCTGCAAATTATATTACCGTTCAGATCTTCAATGGTTTCTTCGGCGATATCTTTATATTCATCATTTCCATTGATCGCTGAAATATTTCCATCAATACCGTTTTCACCTGTTGCATATTCTGTAATCATGCTTTCAGTGTTGATATTTCCATAAGGTATATCAGTTTCCATGTATTCTTTAAACTTATCCATATCCACAAAGACTGTACCTTGTGAAAAATTGCTTGAATAAACACAGTTGTTGAATGTACATTGTGCAATAAAAGTGATAAAAAGAATGACAAGCGCAATAATTGACTGACGTATTTTTAACTTATTTATTTTTGCATATTCAAATGATTCTGTATCAGATAAAATATAAATCTTCTTTTTGAATGCGATCCACTTTGCTATCCATATAACAAAAATGCTCAGGATGAAAGTAATTACTGCGCATAGCAACCCATGCAGTAAACAGGTTGATGCAGTGATTCCCATAAATGTATCAAACGGTATATATGCAAGCGGTAGGGTAGTGGCGAAAATAATACATATAACTGCATAAGTGTTACACGTCTTTTTGAATATTTTCCGCTTAAAAGAGTTAGCATTGTCGCTGATTTCTAAATTGATCCCATCAATGGCTGAGAAGGTAAGTTTTACAACTATACTTTCACAAAGCAGAGCAATTATGAAGAAAATGCAGCTGATAAAAAATCCGATATATGCTCTGTTAAAACCGAAATTTGCAATCATTGCAGACAATATACCTACAACACTTATTGTAACTGAAACGGCACTACGTATGCTGAATTTGGTTTCGGTATCATTTAACAGATGTGCAATTTGCTTTTCGGTTTTACCTGTATTTTTAGTTTCTTCGCCATCACCATTATTAATAATAATACGTTCGCCTCTTAGTATTTCATCGGATGTTACGGAAAAGATTTCCGCAATAACGGGAATCAGTGAAAGGTCAGGGGCACATTCATCTCTTTCCCAACGACTTATAGCCTTATCTGATACATTGAGTTTTTCGCCCAGTTGCTTTTGTGTCATACCGTTAGCTTTTCTTAAAGCGGCGATGAACTGACCGATAGATTTTTTTGACATAATCCAAAACCTCCTTGGAATTTTTTATATTTATGATATAATTCTACATTATCGGCAGTGAGAATCACAGACCGCATATCATTATTTACTCTCGCAATACGAGAATTATAGATTTTTTTGTGTGTTGTCAATGATTATATCACAAAATACAGTAAGTTTTTCAAGTTTTTTGTTTTTTGTTATTGACAAAACTTCTAACAATCTATATAATGTTATTCGTTATTATGAGGTGAGTTATGTTTATAGCACTTGAAAGTTTATTTAACGGCGGAATTGAAAAAATCAGTCTTGACAACTGTTCTTTTGATTTCAGCAGTGAAGAATATAACGGTGTGTTTCCATTCACAACACCTGTGACACTTCGCGGAGAAATCGTTAATAAAGCAGGAATCGTTTCGATTTCGGCAGTTGCAAGTTTTGATTTTACTGCTCCTTGCGACAGATGCGCCGCCAAAGTAAAAAAGCATTTTGATGTGCCGATTGAACATGGACTTGTTTCTGAACTCAACAATGAAGATAATGATGATTATATCCTTGTTGAGAATATGCAGTTCAATTTAACGCAGCTTACCTTAGAAGACATTTATTTGTATCTGCCGAGTAAGTTTCTTTGTAAAGAAGATTGCAAGGGTATTTGTTCTATGTGCGGTACAAATTTAAATGAAACGTCCTGTGAATGTAAGAAAGAGATTGATCCTCGACTTGAGGCTTTGCTCTCCTTTCTGGACGATTGATTGTAACTGATTATTTTTTATAAGGAGGTGCTGGTCATGGCAGTACCAAAGAGAAGAGTATCAAAGGCAAGAAGGGACAAAAGACGTTCAAACGTATGGAAGCTTGAAACTCCGACACTTGTAAGATGCAAAGATTGCGGCAAATTCACTGTTCCGCATAAAGTTTGCGGAAATTGCGGTCATTACAAGGGTAAGCTTGTAGTAGCTATGGATGAAGATTAAGTCGTAAAATAATCTGATGCTGTTTATAATTATTTTGCAGTATTTGATTTTGCGGCTAAGCCTTTGGACTTATTTTTGAGAGGTAGAGATGAGCAACAGGCTTTCTCTGCCTTTTAAATTTTATGAAACTTTAATTTTGGAGGGTTGAAAGTGTCTGTAACAATTAGTTCGGTTCAAAAAAAATCTCCTGCGGCCAAAAAAGGTATTAAAGCCGGATATATCCTAAACAGCATCAACTCTCATGAAATTAATGATGTTCTTGATTATCAGTTTTATGCAAAAGAAAGCATTATTGAAGTAGCTTATACAACCGATAAGGGAAAGAGAAAAACAACTAAGATTCATAAAAGAGAAGATGAAGACATAGGTCTTGAGTTTGAAACATATTTGATGGATAAGCAAATGCGCTGCAAAAATAAATGCATATTTTGCTTTATTGACCAGTTGCCGTCCGGTATGAGAGAATCGCTTTATTTTAAGGATGATGACTCAAGAATGTCGTTTTTATTCGGCAATTATATAACGCTTACGAATCTTACTGAACACGATGTTGAGCGAATTATTGAGATGCATATCAGTCCTGTTAATGTTTCGGTTCATACGATGAATCCTGAACTGCGTGTGAAAATGATGAAAAACAAGAATGGCGGTGAAAGTCTTAAATACCTTGAGAGATTTGCTGCGGCAGGAATTAAGCTTAATGCTCAGCTTGTTTTGTGTCCGGGAATCAATGACGGTGCTGAACTCGAATTCAGTCTTAATGAACTTTCAAGTTTATATCCATCAATACAAAGCATTGCCGCAGTTCCTGTCGGTCTTACAAAATTCAGAGAAGGATTAGCTGATCTCGCCTGTTACACAGAGTGCACTGCAAAACAAGTGATTGATTCAGTGAATAGCTTCGGCGATAAGTTTAAGGAGAAACATGGAACTCGACTTGCATTTTGTGCTGATGAATTTTATCTCATGGCGAACATGCGCTTGCCATCGGAAGAATACTATGAGGACTATCCGCAGATTGAAAATGGTGTGGGACTTTGGAAAAGCCTAGAAAGTGAGTTTTATGATGCTTTGAATACTTCCGATGAAGATAAAAAAATTAAACGTAATCTTAGCCTTGCAACAGGTGTAGCGGCTTATCCGCTGATGAAAACGCTTTGCAAAGCTGTTGGCGAAAGATTTCAAAATGTAAATATTAATGTATATGAAATCAAAAACGACTTTTTCGGTCATAATATAACAGTAGCAGGTCTTATTACAGGAAGAGATTTGATAAATCAACTTAAAGATAAGTTCCTTAATGATAAACTTATAATTCCGTCAGTAATGCTGCGCAGTGAGCAGGATGTTTTTCTTGATGATGTGTCTATTGAACAAGCGCAAAGCGAATTAGGTGTTCGAATTGAGCCGGTAGGTAATGACGGATACGAACTTTTGGATATTATATTGAATTAAACAAAGAGAAAGGGTGATTAACATGGCAAGACCGATTGTTGCAATTGTAGGACGTCCAAACACAGGCAAATCAACACTTTTCAATAAACTTGTCGGTCAGCGTCTTTCAATTGTTGACGATACCCCAGGTGTTACACGAGATAGAATATACGGTGATTGTGAATGGCTCTCAAAGCACTTTTTGCTTATTGATACAGGCGGTATTGAGCCGTATTCAAACGATATAATTATAAAACAAATGCGCAGACAAGCTCAACTTGCAATTGACAGCGCATCGGTTATTATTCTTGTAACGGATATAAGAGCAGGTGTTGTGGCAACTGACCAAGAAGTCGCTGCCATGCTTCAAAAAAGCGGTAAGCCGATTGTGCTTTGCGTCAACAAATGTGATGCCATCGGTGAAACACCGCCTGAGTTTTATGAGTTTTATAATCTCGGACTTGGCGATCCTATTCAAGTTTCGGCGATTCATGGTCACGGAACAGGCGATCTACTTGATGCGGTAATTGAGTATCTGCCCGATTGTGAAGATGATAACGAGGACGATGGTATTATCAAAGTTGCGGTTATCGGAAAACCCAATGTTGGCAAATCCTCTCTTGTTAATGCTATTTCAGGTGAGGAGAGAGCGATTGTATCGAATATTGCAGGTACGACCCGTGACGCGACGGATACTTTCGTTTCGAACAGTTTCGGTGATTTTGTATTTATTGATACTGCAGGCTTGCGTAGAAAAAGCAGAGTTGATGATCAAATTGAAAAATACAGTATCATTAGGGCGAAGATGGCTGTTGAGCGTGCAAATGTATGCGTAATCATGATTGATGCAGTTGAAGGATTTACCGAACAGGATTCAAAAGTTGCAGGTATTGCGCATGAAATGGGCAAAGCATGTGTTATTGCTGTTAACAAATGGGATGCAATTGAAAAAGATGGTAAAACCATGGATAGCTACCGCAAAAAATTGATGAATGATTTTTCGTTCATGTCATATGCACCGATAATTTTTATTTCTGCAAAAACAGGTCAGCGTCTTGATAGGATGTTTGAACTTATTAAATTTGTTGATGAACAAAACGCAATGCGAATTTCAACAGGTAAGCTTAATGATGTTCTTGCCGCTGCAACAACCAGAGTTCAGCCACCTACAGATAAGGGTAAACGCCTCAAAATATACTACATGACACAGGCATCAACAAGACCGCCGACATTTGTTTGTTTCGTGAATGATGCTAAGTTGTTCCATTATAGCTATCAGCGTTATCTTGATAATCAGATAAGAGAAGTTTTCGGTCTTGAAGGTACACCTACACGCTTTGTAATAAGAGAGCGTGAAAATAAAAGATAAGAATAAAAGATTCAATGCTTTATTTGCGTTGAATCTTTTTGAATTTGCTTTTTGTGTTATTTTGTATTTAAATCTTGCCCATTGGCATAAATTGTGGTATAATATGTAAATATTATAATGAGGTAGTGTGCAATGATAATATTAGGAATTGATCCGGGATATGCAATTGTTGGATTCGGAGTTCTGGATTACAGAAATAACCACTTCGATGTTGTTGATTTCGGAGCAATAACAACACCGAGCGGTATGCCGTTTAACAGGCGGCTTGAGATAATTTATGATGAATTAACTGCGATTATTGAAAAGCATAAACCTGTGGCTATGTCTGTGGAAAAGGTTTTTTACAACAGCAATGCTAAAACGGTTATTGATGTCAGTCAGGCAAGAGGTGTCATAATGCTTGCTGCTCAAAAAAACAGGGTTCCGGTATTTGAATATACACCGCTTCAGGTTAAGCAAAGTGTTGTCGGCTATGGCAGAGCAGAAAAAAAGCAGATACAGGAAATGACAAAGCGTATTTTATCGCTTGAAAAAGTGCCAAAGCCTGATGATACCGCTGATGCTCTTGCAATGGCGATCTGTCATGCTCACACAAGCGGCTCATCGGCGGTAATGGGAAATATGAGAATAAAAAAGGGGATTTAAACCGTGTTTTATAGTTTGACGGGAAATGTTATTTTCAGCGATTTAACAAGTGTTGCAATAGAATGCTCAGGAGTTGGTTTCAGATGTCTGACATCGGCAAATACTCTCAGAGATATTGATAAGACAAAAAAAATAACTCTTTATACTTATCTTAATGTACGCGAAGATGCACTGGATTTATTTGGATTTTCAACAGAATATGAACTTGAATGGTTTAAGCTTTTAATTGGTGTGACAGGAGTCGGACCGAAAGCTGCTCTGGCTATTCTTTCAGAGCTTACTCCCGAAAAACTTGCACTTTGTATCTCAGCAGGTGACGTGAAAGCAATAACACGCGCCCAGGGAGTTGGACCGAAAATTGCACAAAGAGTTATACTTGAACTAAAAAGCAAAGCCAAGTCTGCCGTTTCATCTTTCGGCGAAGATGCCGATGTTCTTGACTCAGTTGCAACAGTAAATGACTCTGCAAACACAAGTGAAGCAATTGCCGCGTTGACAATGCTTGGGTATACTCAGTCAGAAGCATCTGTTGCAGTAAGTAAGGTTGATCCGACTCTTTCTGTTGAAGAAATAATCAAGCAAGGCTTAAAAATACTTTCAAGGCAGGTGTGATGAATGGCAGAGATGGATTATGATGACAGATATATAACAGCTGAATATACACCGCTTGATTCGGATATAGAGATTTCACTTCGACCAAAAGTATTAACAGACTATATCGGCCAGGAAAAAGTTAAAGAGAATCTCGATATATATATTCAAGCTGCAAAAAAGCGTGGCGAAACTCTTGACCATGTTTTGCTGTATGGTCCTCCCGGACTCGGTAAAACTACGTTGGCAGGAATAATTGCCAATGAGATGAATGTAAATCTGAGAGTAACATCTGGGCCTGCAATTGAAAAGCAAGGAGATCTTGCTGCCTTGCTTACAAACCTAAACGAAGGCGATGTTTTGTTTATCGATGAGATACATCGCCTTAATCGAAGTGTTGAAGAAGTTTTATATCCCGCAATGGAGGATAATGCTCTCGACATTATAATCGGAAAAGGTCCGTCAGCAAGGTCGATTCGTCTTGATTTGCCGAAGTTCACACTTGTTGGCGCAACAACAAGAGCAGGCCAGCTTTCAGCTCCTCTTCGTGATAGATTCGGGGTTGTTTTAAGACTTGAACTTTACACACCGGAAGAACTTTCACAAATCGTAACAAGAAGTGCAGGAATTTTAGGCATCGGCATAGATAAATATGGTGCACTTGAAGTTGCTGCCCGTTCGAGAGGAACACCGAGAATTGCTAACAGACTGCTAAAACGTGCAAGAGATTTTGCTGAGGTTATGGCTGATGGAATCATTACGGAAGAAGCCGCTAATATGGCGCTTGGCAGAATGGAAATTGATAATCTGGGACTTGATTCTATTGACCGCCTTCTTTTAACAACAATGATAAAAAATTATAATGGAGGCCCTGTGGGACTTGATACAATTGCCGCTGCAATCGGTGAAGAATCTGTAACAATTGAAGATGTATACGAGCCTTATCTGATGCAGATTGGTTTTTTAAGCAGGACACCGCGAGGAAGAATGGTTACTCCTGCGGGATATAACCACCTAGGTATTGCAATGCCTAATCAGCAACAGCTATTTTAATTTTCACTATACACCTTGTGCGGCTACGCGAGGTATGTATAAATTTTGTTAATGAATTTATTTGTAGCCGGAAAGGCTTGGGTTTTATTATGGGAAGATTGTTTGGAACGGATGGCGCCAGAGGTGTCGCAAATTCAGAAATAACATGTGAGCTTGCCATGAATATAGGAAAAGCGGCAGCAATGGTTTTAACAGAAACTGCACAAAAAAAGCCGCGTGTTCTTATAGGTATGGACACAAGAATTTCAGGTGATATGCTTGAATCTGCAATTGCATGCGGACTATGCTCAGTCGGCGCGGATGTAATGACGCTCGGTGTTGTACCGACTCCTGCGGTTGCATATCTAGTGAAGGAATATGGATATGATGCTGCTGTTATGATTTCAGCATCTCACAACCCATGTGAATATAACGGTATTAAGATTTTTAAGTCTGATGGCTATAAACTGCCTGATGAGGTTGAAGAGAGAATTGAATCAATTATTCTTGACGAAACTGAAAGACCTCCGATGAAAATCGGAAAAGATGTTGGAAGAATCAGCAAAAGTCAGCATACAGTTGAAGATTATATTGAACATTTAAAGTCAACAGTTAACGTTGATTTTTCAGGTCTTCATATTGCTCTTGATTGTGCGAATGGTTCTGCATCTGTTTCTGCCGAGAAGCTTTTCACTGATCTCGGAGCAGATTGTGATATGCTTTCCGCTTCACCGGATGGCATAAACATTAATCTTGACTGCGGCTCAACTCACATAGAGAGATTGCAGCAATATGTTGTTGAGAATAAGCTTATGGCTGGATTTGCATTTGACGGTGATGCCGACAGAATGTTGGCAGTTGATGAAAACGGTGAACTCGTTGACGGTGATAAAATCATAGCCATATGCGCATCGTTTATGAAGAATAATGGCACACTCAATAAGAATACTGCCGTTGTGACAGTTATGACCAATATGGGCTTTAATAAATTCTGCGATGAAAATAAAATAAATTACGTTGCAACAAAAGTGGGCGATAGATACGTTCTTGAAAAAATGCTGCAAGACGGTTATTCAATCGGAGGAGAACAATCAGGACACGTTATTTTTCTCGAACATGCAACAACAGGTGATGGTCAGTTAACTGCCCTTCAGATACTTCAAATCATGAAAAAAACCGGTAAAAAACTTTCTGAACTTGCGTCCTGTATGAGAGTGTATCCTCAAACAATGGTAAATGTTCGCGTTTCAAAAATGGGTAAAGCACGCTTTAATGACGATAAGGAAATTGCTAATGCAATTGCACAGGCTGAAAAACAGCTTGGAAATACCGGCCGTGTACTTGTCAGACTTTCCGGAACGGAACCGCTTGTTCGTATTATGCTTGAGGGTGAAGATGAGAATCAAATTAAGATTCTTGCAAAGGAAATTGCTGAAGTTGTTAAATTAAGGCTTATCTGATAAATAAAGGAAGAAAAGATGAGAAATACAAACGATTGGAAAAATTATGAACTAATTGACTGCTCATGCGGCGAAAGACTTGAGAGATGGGGAGATATTATACTTGTCAGACCTGATCCGCAGGTTATCTGGAATACCCCGAAAAATAATCCTTTATGGTATAAGGCTAACGGGTATTATCACCGTTCAAAGTCTGGCGGCGGTTCATGGGAGATACGTGGTAAAATGCCTGCATTTTGGAGTATAGATTACAAGGATCTGACCTTTAATATCAAAACAATGGGATTTAAACATACCGGACTTTTTCCCGAACAGGCAGTTAACTGGGATTTTACACGTGAAGTGATCTGCAAAGCAAATCGTCCTGTTAAAGTGTTAAATCTTTTTGCTTATACAGGTGGTGCAACAATCGCATGTCTTGCTGAGAACGCAAGTGTTGTTCACGTTGATGCATCAAAAGGCATGGTTTCATGGGCAAAAGAAAACGCTGTTTCTTCAGGTGTTGCAGACCGAAGCGTGAGATGGATTGTTGATGATTGCATAAAGTTTGTTCAGCGTGAGATTAGACGCGGTAATAAATATGATATTATAATCATGGATCCACCTTCATACGGAAGAGGACCGGGCGGTGAAATTTGGAAGCTTGAAGATGAGGTTTATAGCTTTGTTGAACTTTGCACTCAGCTTCTCAATGAAGATTCGTTAATGATGCTTATTAATTCATACACAACCGGACTGTCTTCATCAGTTATGGAATATATTCTCGGTTCACTTATCAAACCGAAATTCGGCGGTAATGTTTCTTCATCTGAAATTGGACTGCCTGTAACTGAAACTAAAATGATTTTGCCATGTGGTGCATCTGCCATTTGGCTGAAAGATTAAATAAACTTATTTTGGTGATGGTAATGGATAATTATATTGAATTTTCGGATGTTTCTTTTAAATATGATTCTGAACAGCCTGATAATATTATCAATAAAATAAATCTCACAATAAATAAGGGTGACTTTGTGGCTGTCCTTGGACATAACGGATGCGGCAAGTCAACACTTGCAAAACTATGTAATGCAATAGAGATTCCTAACGAAGGTAAGGTATATATTGACGGCATTGACACAAGTGACGATGACAGGCTTTATGATATAAGGCAGCGAGTAGGAATGGTTTTTCAAAATCCCGACAACCAGATTGTTGCAACGATAGTTGAAGATGATGTGGCTTTTGGTCCTGAGAACCTCGGAATTGAACCGTCGGAAATCAGAAAACGAGTTGATGATGCGCTTAAAAGAGTAAGCATGTATGAATTCAGAAATTTTGAACCTCATAAACTTTCAGGCGGACAAAAACAAAGAGTTGCTATTGCAGGAATCATAGCAATGAAACCCGAATGTATAGTTCTTGACGAACCAACAGCTATGCTTGATCCGCGCGGCAGACAAGAGGTTATGGATACGGTTAAAATGCTGAACAAGGACGATGGTATAACGGTTTTGTTTATAACACACTACATGGATGAAGCTGTTCAAGCTAATCGTGTTATTGTTATGGATGATGGAGAAATTATTCTTGACGGAAGGCCAAAGAATGTTTTCACACAGGTTGATACTCTTAAGCGTGTTGGTCTTGATGTTCCCGAAGCTTCTGAACTTGCCAACTTGCTGATTAAAGACGGTATCAAACTGCCAAAGGATATTCTTAATGTTGATGAACTTTGTAATGCTGTTGTTAACATCATGGAGGAATAAAATTGAGTGTAAATGTGCTTGAAACCAAAGATTTAACATATATCTATTCAAAAGGTACAGGATATGAGGTTGCAGCAATAAAGGATGTAGATATCTCCATTGAAAAAGGTGAACTTGTTGGTGTAATAGGACATACAGGTTCCGGTAAAAGTACACTTATCCAACATTTCAATGGAATATTGAAACCTACAAGCGGCACTGTTTATCTTGATGGAAAGGATATTTGGGAGGACAAATCTAAAATTCGCAATGTGAGATTCAAGGTTGGTATATGCTTTCAATATCCTGAATATCAGCTTTTTGAAGAAACCGTTTATAAAGATATATCATTCGGCCCTAAAAATATGGGACTTACTGATAAAGAAATTGATGCAAAGGTCAGACAGGTTATAAACTATGTCGGTCTTGATGAAAGCTATCTTGAGAAATCGCCGTTTGACCTTTCGGGCGGTGAAAAAAGAAGAATCGCTATTGCAGGTGTTATGGCGATGAATCCAGAAGTTTTGGTGCTGGATGAACCATGTGCCGGTCTTGATCCTAACGGCAGAAATGTTGTTCTCAGTTTGATAAAAGATTATCAGCGTTTAACGCAGAGCACTGTTATAGTTGTTTCTCACAGTATGGAGGACATCTCAAAAATTGCAAGTAAGATCCTTGTTATGAATGATTCTAAACTTGCATTTTATGATACAGTTGAAAATGTTTTCGGACATGCGGATGAATTGGTATCAATGGGTCTTAATATTCCCGAACTTACTAAATTATTCATCAAACTAAAAGGTCTGGGTTATGATGTTAGAACCAACATATATAACATGGACGACGCAAAAAATGAGCTTCTCAAATTGATTTCCGGGAGGGGCGAAAATGTTAAGTGATATAACAATAGGGCAATATTACAGAGCGGATTCGGTTGTTCATAAACTTGATGCGAGAGTAAAAATTATTGCAACTATACTCTTTATAGTAATTATATTCTTATGCAAAAACTTTCTTTCTTTAGCATTGATGTTTGTCTTGATTGTAATTTCGGTTTTAGCTTCAAAAGTTCCTGTTAAGATGTTTTTGAAGAGTTTGAAACCTATAATACCGATTATAATTTTTACTGCTGCTATTAATATTTTTTACATAAAAGGCGGCGATGTACTTTTATCGTTTTGGAAAATCTCAATCACGGAAAAAGGTATTGCAACCGCATTGTTCATGATGATAAGAATCATCTGTTTGATTGTGTGCAGTTCTATCTTGACTTATACTACTGTTCCCACAATGCTTACTGACGCAATTGAAAGACTCTTATCACCGCTTAAGGTGTTTCATATCGAAGTTCACACGCTTGCGATGATGATGACTCTTGCGTTAAGATTCATTCCGACTTTAATTGAAGAAATTGAACGAATTACGAATGCTCAAAAAGCAAGGGGTGCTGATTTTGAGAGCGGTAAGTTTTTACAGCGAATCAAAGCAATGATTCCGATTTTGATTCCGTTGTTTGTTTCCGCCTTTAGCCGAGCATATGAACTTGCTTTTGCAATGAGTTGCCGTTGTTATCAAGGCGGTAAAGGCAGAACTCGCATGAAAAAAATGAAAATGATGCTTAAAGATTATGTTGTTTTACTCATTTTTGCAGTATCAACAGCAGGTGTTATTTTGCTTAATCACTTTTTCGGCAGAGTTATATAAAGGAATGAAACGTGAAAAAATCAGAAGGAGTTAGTGATATAAGTGCTCAAATAAAATTTTTAATCTTTTTTGAGCGATAATCTGTATCACATCGCGATCAACATGTCAAGAAATATAAAACTAACTTTAAGATATGACGGCTCAGGCTTTCACGGATGGCAGTTTCAACCTAATTGTATTAGCGTTGAACAAGAGTTAAAACAGGCTTGTAAGCGCATCTTAGGTGAAGATGTTAAACTTCATTCATGCAGTCGAACTGATACCGGTGTGCATGCCAATATGTTTTGTTGCAATTTTCATACCGATTGCTTGCGTGACAACTACAAAATAATCCTCGGTCTAAATGCTGTACTTCCCGAAAGCATAGCTGTGTATGGCTGCGATGATGTTCCTGTGGATTTCCATTCAAGATATGACTGCAAAGGTAAGGAATACATATATAAAATATGGAACGGCAAGCAACGAAATCCATTTTATAATAACTATGCACTTCATTTTCCGCGATACCTTGACGAGAATTTTCTTAATAGTCAAGCATCGCAATTCATAGGCACGCATGATTTTTCGGCATTTTGTGCCAGTGGCTGTACTGTGAAAGATCATGTCAGAACTGTTTACGATTGCTCAGTTGAGCGAAACGGTGAATTGATTACCTTCTCGGTGCGCGGTGATGGCTTTTTATATAATATGGTGAGAATCATGGTTGGAACCATACTTGATATCAGTGACGGCAAAATAGAGCCTAATATGATCAGTGAAATCATAGATTCGCAAAAAAGAGAAAAAGCAGGTATAACTGCCAAACCGCAAGGATTGTATTTAAATAAGGTTTTTTATTAAAAATGAAAGGATGGCGCGGACATATATAAGTATTTATGCGTCAGTGTAACAGCAATGAAAAGTGATTCTCAAAGCACGAAAAGAATGAATAAAAAACAGTCTTCAATGGGCAGTATTATTCTGATTGTTATATTTTCTTTAATTATAATTGCCATGGCATTTGTTATGGCCAACCTGGATTCACTCAAAGAAGATACCAATGATTCACAAACTGTAGAAAATATTTTTGATTACAGTGAACAGCAAGTTGTTCAGGATGAGGTCCATGTGAATTCATCCACAGGAAAGAAAACGAGTTTTCCGGTTTCCTTTGCAAGCAATAATATTCAACGCGCGGCAGTTGTTAATTCCAGGATTTTCGTGATTAGCCGTGACACTATCTCATGTATAAGTGCATCAGGCGAGGTCAAATATTATAAAGCCTTAAATTTTGTTGAACCGATAATGAAAACCAGCAACAAATATTGTTTAGTTTTTGATCGCCAAAGCAGTAAGTATATGATTTTTAACAAAAATAAGCTTGTTAGAACAGGCGAGAGTGAGGAAAAGGCACAGATAATAACAGCTGAAATAGCAGATGACGGCAGTTATATGATATCGTCCAGAAGAAGCGGGTCAACAAGTATGCTCACTTATTACAGCAAAAACGGTGAAAAGCTATTTCAGTGGACCTGCGCAAATGAGCATATCATCGCACTTGCGATTTCAAGTAATAAAAAAAGTCTTGCATGTGCAGCGATTAACAGTCAGTCGGGAGATATATATACAAAAATATATTATTTCGATATCAATTCTTCGGAAAATAATAAAAATTTTAAAATAAAATCTACGGTTGCAATGGATATTTTCTTTGTGTCAAACAGCAATGTTATCGCGGTTTGCAATAATAAGCGCATTTTGGTTGACTGCAAAACAAACGATGCAAAACCGATAAGTGTGGATTTCAATTCATCGATACTGGCAAGAGCCAACGACCAAAATGGTAATACAGCGGTAGTCAGCAAGAAGATAGACTCATTTAATCAATATGAGTTGTCAGTTTATGACAGCAAAAACGCTTTGGTATACACAAGCGATGTTGATGATGATATTGTTGATATTACCTGTGATAAAAAGAAAGTTTATATCCTTGGAAGCAATAAAATTCTTATGTACAACTCCTCAGGGGGACTGAGCGATACTGTTGAGATTGACTCTGCATCAATAGGAATAACTCTGGGAAACGGAAAATTATACCATTATTCACAAGGATATTTATTCGGTGCCGTATAATTTTTATTTGAAAGATATTGTTTAACAAATATTTGTATGATATAATGTTGCAAATATTTTTAACGGAGGCAAATATGCAATACATAATTGATATAGTTTTGGCAGCGGTTTTTGTTCTATCAATTTTTATCGCCGCCAAGAAGGGCTTTTTTGTGACTCTCTTCGAACTTGCCGCTCATATCGTGTCATTGGTTTTTGCGAAACTTGTTTCAACGAGCCTTGCGCCCGGTGTTTTTGAGCAATATTTCAGCGAAGGTATAAAAGCAAGACTATCTGCGAATTTAGGCGATGTTGGAGTCAAGGATTATGCCGCTCAGATTGAGTCTGCGCTCAACTCCATTCCGGAGTCACTTGACGGTGTTATGCAAATGATAGGCATAGATAAAGAAAGTCTGTTGACACGTATATCACAATCGGATATGTCAGGAAAAAATGTTGTTGAAAATGTTATGGATAAATTGGTGACTCCGGTAGGCGTAGCCTTATTGCAAACAATTATTTTTGTCATTTTGGTAATTGCGCTCACACTTATTTTAAGGTTAGTTGTAAGGTTGCTTGATAGTATTATTAAAAAGCTGCCCGCAATCAAGCAAGTCAATTCCAGTCTTGGAGCAGTGTTAGGTGCTGTAAAAGGTGTTTTACTTGTAATTGTAATCGCTCTTTTGATTGGAGTTATTGCAAGTGTAACATCATCGCAGTCATTCATTGACTGCGTAAATAATTCGCTGATTGTTAATTCGATTAAAGGTTTTCTAACCTCGATAAGCGGATATACGTTTTGATTAAATAAGTATGTATTCGGCAGTTGAAAGCGCTTGAAACGAATCAAAAAAATATCACATCTTGTGCGACTACAGCAAGATTTTATGTGATTTTAAATTATTATTTTACTTGTAGTTGGAAAGGCTATGGAATACGATATGATTAAGGATTTATTTAAAGGTTGTTTAACAATTCCAAACTTACTTTCAGTTATCAGAATTGCGCTTGTTCCTGTTTTTGCAGTTCTCTTTCTCGGCGATCATCAAATAATCGCTTTAGTTATTTTGGCTGTTTCAGGATTAACGGACTTGTTCGACGGGAAAATTGCACGACGTTTTAATCAAGTAAGTGCTTTGGGTAAATTGCTCGATCCGGTTGCTGATAAAATCACGCAAATTACAATTGCAATTATCTTGTTCATAATGTTCCGCAATGCAGACAACACTGTAATTAACGCATTTGGATGGGTATTTCTTGTGTTCCTCATTAAAGAACTGGTTATGATTGTTGGTGGCTTAGTAATGCTTTTGCTTAATATTCGTCCGGGCGCTGCTGAAATGCCCGGCAAGGTTGCTACCGCGGCATTTTACGGTATCATGATTCTTATTATCGGATTCGGACCTGAGGTTGGTGCATTCAGAACATGGTTCACAATGCCTGACGTACTTACAGGTATACTTGTTGTTATCTCAGCTATTTTATGTCTGGTTGCATTTTGTAGTTATATGCCTGAAACCTACAGACAATTTAAAGAACGCTTCAGCAAAAATAATAAAGCTGATTAATGAAGAAATTCTGTATTAAACAGAACTTTCATTAAGATTTTAAATAAATATCTTAGGAGATTTATAAATGAAAAAAGTAATATGTAGCAGATGCAAAGAACGTCCTGCTGTTGTATTCATTTCAAAAATCGTGGATGGAAAAACAGTTCCTGAGGGACTTTGTTTCAAATGCGCAATGGATATGAATATAGGGCCGATAAAGCAAATGATGGATAGCATGGGCATAACCGAGGATGATATAGAAGCTCTTTCTGAACAAATCGGTGATATGTTTGGCGGTGAAGCCATTGATGATGAAGAATCGGAAGACGGTTTTGAAGTTGGAGGCTCACCGACAATGCCGTTCAATCAAAACATGCTGGCAAATCTGCAAAAAAGCTTCGGATTTGATTTCAATATGCCATCGACTCAGCCGAACGAACCACAGCGAAATGATAGCAGTGCAAGCAGTACATCACCGAATCATAACAGCAAAAAGCCCAAAAAAGCTAAAGAGAAGAAGCGTAAATTTCTAAATTTGTATTGCACAGACTTAACGCGTAAAGCCGCAGAAGGTAAAATTGACAGTGTTATCGGCAGAGATAAAGAAATAGCAAGAGTTATCCAGATATTGTGCCGTCGAACCAAGAATAATCCGTGTCTTATCGGTGAACCCGGTGTTGGTAAAACAGCTATCGCAGAGGGACTCGCGCAGAAAATAGCAAGTGGTTCGGTTCCTGCTAAACTTTTCGGCAAGGAAATTCATCTGCTTGATTTAACTGCTCTTGTTGCGGGTACACAATTCAGGGGTCAATTTGAGAGTAGAATCAAAAATTTGGTTGATGAAGTTAAGGATAATGGCAACATCATTTTGTTCATTGACGAAGTCCATAATCTTGTTGGAACAGGTGATGCTGAGGGTTCAATGAATGCGGCAAATATTCTCAAACCTGCATTATCAAGAGGTGAAATCCAGGTTGTTGGTGCTACAACTTTCAATGAATACAGAAAAAACATTGAAAAAGATGCAGCGCTCGAAAGACGTTTCCAGCCTGTTAAGGTTGATGAACCGTCAATCGAAGATGCAACTGAAATACTTCTTGGTATCAGAAGCTATTATGAAAATTTTCATCGTGTAAGAATCTCTGATGAACTTGTAAAAAAAGCTGTTGTCTTATCAGAAAGATATATCACGGACAGATTTTTGCCAGATAAGGCCATCGACCTTTTGGATGAAGCGTGTACATGTGCCAATCTTCGTAATAAAGCAATCAGTGATTATGAAATTAATGAGCAATTATTAAATAAACTTAGAAGCGATGAAGAGGATCTGCTGTCTGAAACCGAAGCGGATTATGAGGCTATTGCCAACATTAAGTCTGAAATTGTCAAATGTGAAAACAGAGTTGAGGAGTTAGGCGCTAAAGCGGCAGACAACGCTGTTACTGAGGATGATATAGCCAAGGTTATTGAACTTTGGACAGGTGTTCCTGCGTATAAGATTATAGAAAGTGATTTAAGACGTCTTGCCACACTTGAAACTACACTGAAAAATAAAGTAATAGGTCAGGATGAAGCTGTTGAAGCTATTGCTGCTGCAATCAGAAGAAGCAGAGTACAGATCAGTCCAAGACGCATACCTGCATCATTTATTTTTGTAGGACCTACAGGTGTCG
Organism: Ruminococcus sp.; assembly: GCA_023665555.1. Lineage (GTDB taxonomy): Bacteria > Bacillota > Clostridia > Oscillospirales > Acutalibacteraceae > UBA6857. The sequence goes on along the minus strand of JAMPDR010000001.1, from coordinate 1,205 downwards.
GAAAAACCGAACTTGTAAAACAGATTGCTGCTGAACTTTTTGATACACCCGAAACACTTATCAGACTTGATATGTCTGAGTTCATGGAAAAACACAGCGTTTCGCGTATCATCGGCTCACCTCCCGGATATGTCGGGTATGATGAAGCAGGGCAATTGACTGAAAAAGTTAGACGTAAGCCATATTCAGTCGTTTTGTTTGATGAAATTGAAAAGGCACATCCCGATGTAATGAATATATTGCTGCAAATTCTTGATGAAGGCAGAATAACAGATGCACAAGGCAGAACAGTCAATTTTGAAAATACAGTTATTGTTATGACTTCTAATGCCGGAAGTGAACAAAAGGGCAATGCGATCGGATTTGGTAAAGATAAGACAAGCGAAACAAAAGAAAAAACTATGAAAGCGCTGTCGGAATTTCTCAGACCGGAATTCATCGGCAGAGTAGATGAAGTTGCTGTTTTCAATCCGCTTAATGTTGAAAACTATAGTAAAATTTCAGTTCTTATGCTTGATGAACTAAAAGGTTCGCTTGAGGAAAAATCAATTGCACTGACATATTCAAATGATGTTTGTGGTTATCTTGCTGCAAAAGCCGAGAATGGAGTCAGAGGTGCAAGAGATTTGCGCAATATTATCAGAAAAGAGATTGAGGATAAAATTGCAAGTATTATTATTGACTCAATTGATAATCCGGTGAGAGCAATTCATATTGATGTTGATGGTGACAAATTGAAGCTATCTGCAATTTAATAAAATTTTTGAGATTTTTTTGCAAAAAACGCTTGACAATGCAACGTTGATTGTATATAATATTCAACGTTGCATGACAACACGCGGGTGTAGTTCAATGGCTAGAATCCCAGCCTTCCAAGCTGGTCGTGTGGGTTCGATTCCCATCACCCGCTCCATATTTTTCCCATATGCGTTTGTAGCTCAGGTGGATAGAGCAACTGCCTTCTAAGCAGTGGGTCAGGGGTTCGAGTCCCTTCAAGCGCGCCATTAGGTGGTGGGTATAGCTCAGTTGGTTAGAGCGCCAGGTTGTGGCCCTGGAGGCCATCGGTTCGAATCCGATTATCCACCCCATTTATCATGATTTTGTCTGCATTTGCGGACTTAAATTTTTATAGGGGTGTAGCCAAGGGGTAAGGCATCGCACTTTGACTGCGACATTCGTAGGTTCAAATCCTGCCATCCCTGCCA
>JAMPDR010000019.1 GCA_023665555.1 Ruminococcus sp. | reverse complement strand
ATATATTTTATCATTCATTCTTCTTTGTGTCTACTTTTACTATACAACTTTCCCCACATACCTATCCACTATTCCCTCTTACCTAAAAAAAGCTGCCTCGTTCAAGACAGCTTTTCTTGTTTATTTATTCTTGCTCTTTGTTATTGCGCGCTGAATGAGTTTGATAATTTCAACAATCGGGATAATACTTATTGCAAGGCCGATTGAAATTGCATAATCAACACCGCCGAGTCTTGTGAAGCCGAATGCATCTGCAAGGAACGGAACTTCAATAAGCGCAGTTGTCAGCACAAGCGATGCGATCATCGAAAGATACAAGGCTTTGTTATGCGACTTGTATTTAATGCTCATTGCAAGAACACTGCCGCGCTGTGAACGCATGTTGAATGAGTGGAAAATTTCGCACATTGACATTGTGAGAAAAGCCATTGTCATGCCCTCTGCGCAATCTGCAATGTTCATAAATGCCCAGTGACCTGCATCTCTGTATTCACCGATAAAAAATGCTGCAAGTGTAAGAAGTGTTACAAGTACACCTTGATACAGACAATCTATACCCATACCGCCTGCAAATATGCCATCATCACTCTTTCTCGGCTGACGCTGCATAAGATTGTTTTCAGGCTTTTCAAGTCCGAGTGCAAGTGCCGGGAAACAGTCGGTTACAAGGTTGATGAACAACAAGTGTGGCGGACGAAGAATCGTGAAGTTAAGCATTGACGAAACGAAGATTGAAAGCACTTCTGCAAGGTTTGAACCAAGCAGGAACTGAATTGCTTTTCTGATGTTGTCATAGATGCGTCTGCCCTCTGAAACTGCGCCGACAATTGTTGCAAAGTTATCATCTGCAAGCACCATGTCTGCAACATTCTTTGTAACGTCTGTACCTGTGATACCCATACCGATACCGATGTCAGCACTTTTGATTGACGGTGCATCGTTAACACCGTCGCCGGTCATTGCGGTGATCATACCGCGAGCTTTCCATGCATTAACAATTCTTGTTTTATGTTCCGGCTGAACACGCGCATATACAAAATACTGTGTAACTTTTTCGGCAAAATCTTCATCACTGATTTCGTTCAGTTCAGCACCTGTGATTGCATGTGAAGGATCATCTATGATACCAAGTTCTGTTGCAATTGCAACGGCAGTGTCTTTGTGGTCGCCTGTAATCATGATTGGTGTGATACCGGCTTTGCGGCATTCTTCAATCGCCGCTTTAACCTCCGGACGAACCGGGTCGATCATACCTGTCAGACCAACAAACACAAGGTCATTTTCAAGTGCCTCAGGTGAGAAATCGCTCGGTGCAGCATCATATTTTCTCATTGAAACAGCAAGAACACGAAGCGCCTTATCAGCCATTGCCTTGTTGCTTTTAAGAACTTCATTTCTGATATCTTGTGTAAACTCAACGATCTGTCCGTTTATCAAAGCATGTGTACATTTTTTCAATATCTCATCGGGAGCACCTTTTGTATACTGAACAATACCTTCTGAAGTCTGATGCACAGTTGACATCATCTTTCTGCCTGAGTCAAACGGTGCTTCACCGATTCTCGGACATTCTGCAACAAGATTACGTTTGTTCATGCCAAGTTTATTTGCATAGTTAACAAGTGCGGCTTCAGTCGGCTCACCGATAACTTCACCGTTTTCATCTATATCAGCGTCACAGCAAAGAGCCATTGCTTTTGCAATAAGATTTTCGTCATCGCCGTAATGGTCAACAACAGTCATTTTGTTCTGAGTGAGAGTACCTGTTTTATCAGAGCATATTATCTGAGCACAACCGAGTGTTTCAACGGCTGTAAGCTTTCTGATAATCGCATTTTTCTTTGACATGTTTGTAACACCGATTGACAAAACAATTGTAACAACAGCTGCAAGACCCTCAGGAATAGCGGCAACCGCAAGTGATACAGCAGTCATAAACACTGACAATGCAAGGTCGAATGAAAGTGATTCACCTCTGACAATAGTCATGATGATTTGGAAAGCAAAGATGAATACGCAGATACCGAGCACAAGCCATGTGAGTACCTTTGAAAGCTGATTGAGTTTTTTCTGAAGCGGAGTTTCGTTATCTTCAGCCTTAGCAATCGCATCAGCAATTTTACCCATTTCAGTGTCCATGCCTGTCGCAACAACCACTGCCTTACCTCTGCCGTATACAACAGTCGAACCCATGTAAGCCATATTCTTTCTGTCACCGAGAGGAACATCTCCGTTGTCTTTCACGTTGGCAAGTTCGAGCACTTTGTTAACCGGAACAGATTCACCTGTGAGTGCGGCTTCTTCGATTTTCATGCTTGCACATTCAAAAATTCGGCAGTCAGCAGGAACTGCATCACCTGCTTCAAGCACGACTACATCACCGACAACAAGGTCCTCACTTTTAACGCTTATCTGCTTGCCGTCACGAATTACCTTTGACGTTGCGGCAGACATTTCCTGCAAGGCCTCAATTGCAGCTTCTGCTTTGCTTTCCTGCAAAACACCGAGAACCGCATTAATGATAACAACAACCATAATGATTATTGTGTCGGTTGGAATAAATGTTTCGCCTGCAGCTTTCGCTTCAAAAAATCCTGTAATTGCAGAAATTACAGCGGCAATAATAAGAATGATGATCATCGGATCTTTCAGCTGATTGAGAAAGCGTGAAATCATCGAGGTCTTTTGCCCCTCTTTAAGTTTGTTTTTGCCGTTCTTTTCAAGACGGGCGGCGGCATCATTTTCCGTGATACCGTTTGGTGAGCTTTGAACCGACTCAAAAGTCTCATCAACTGTTTGAAGATAGTACTTCATTCTGGTTCATCCTTTCTGAAAAAAGTCTGCCGGACTCTTTAATTATATTTGCCTGAATTCAGGCTCTTTAGTCCGACACTCTAAAATGAGGAAAATCTAATCAATTCAGAGTTTCCCAAGGAAGTTCTGATTAAGCAAAGGTGTGCAGATTTGATTATTCAGAACTATCTAAAAAGTAAAGACCTTTAGCAGAATTCACGTTGCGTGTTTCGCCGTAAACTCTGTTAAAGGTCTTGCTGCCGATATACGACCTGCAAACCAGCCGATTAAGGCGCGATGGTGATTTGCAGCGAAAGCTACTCCCCTTTAAAAAGGTTTTTACTTTTCCAGATAACATTTCTGTTACCTTGATTGAATATTAACATAAATCATAGACAAAAGTCAATATTTTTCAGTTAAAATTTTCCATATAAACTATTAAAAATAATTAACAGGGTTAACAACTTAAATAAGAGGTAAAATGGAATAATTAATAGGTATGCGGGGGAGTATGTGCTATTAGGAAGATATCGTCCGCAGATAGAGGATTTATTCAGCATCTCCTCTTGTATAAAAAGTGGAACGTCCGTTTCCGTGCTTAATGAGTGTTCCATCATCAACCAGCTTTTTCATTGAAATTTCAACCGATGCCTTACTGATAGTCGGACAAAGTTCCATGATCTCCGTCTTGGTAAATTTTCCTATTTTACCATAGGCGGCACGTTTAACAAGTTCAATTGCAGAAAGCTTTTCTCCAACAAGGTCCACTCTTTCTTCAAAATCTCTATATGCCGACAATATTATTGAAAGCATATATTTTATAAACGGCGTTGGATCATCAGTGTTTTCATGCCACCCATATTGGCTTTGTTCAAGTGCATCATAGTAAAGCACTTTATTCTTAGCTATCTTACTTTCAATTGAAATATACTTTCCGATAAAATAACCGCTCCTATATAAAAGTAAGATCGTCAACAAGCGGCTCATTCTGCCGTTTCCGTCGCTAAATGGATGAATACAAAGAAAATCATGTATAAATATCGGAATCAAAATCAACGGGTCAATTTCCTGTGTATCAATTACATGATTAAAACTTTCACAAATATCATCGATAGCAGTCGGTGTTTCATACGGTGCAAGAGGTGTAAAAAGAACACAGCTATTTCCGTTTAAATCTGTTGCGCTGATATAATTTTGAGTATTCTTAAATGTTCCACCGATTCCCTTTTCAGAATATCTATATAAATCTCGATGAAGCTGTAAAATATAATTGGATCTCAGAGGAATATATTCATAACTGTCATGAATCGTGTTGAGAACATCTCTGTAGCCCATTATTTCTCTTTCATCACGAGTTTTCGGCATAGTTTTATCTTCACAAAGCCGCTTTAATCTTGTACTCGTTGTGCGTATACCCTCAATTTCATTTGATGCCTCTGTACTTTGTATTTTTGCAATTTCAATCAGCCTGTCAAGTTCAACAGGCTTCTGCTTTAAATAAAGTTCTTGTCTGCCTTTAAATTCATGAATCTGAGCAACATAACCCAAAATTTCATTATCCCAATTTCGGGTTATTAATTCTGAGTAATCAAATTTTCTCATAACATCACCGTCTTTCTCCTATAATATAGTATAATTTATGAGAAAAGTCAATGAATTATGCAGCTATTCTCCTGAAACATGGTACGTTTTAGGAGAATAGTCGATTTGTTATGCGATAATTATTATAGTTTCAATATATCTAAGGTGACAATAATACATCAATTTCATTTGTTGTATCGTTGTCAGATTTTTCTTATTAAACTAACACCTACTTTTCTGCATCAACTATTGATTTTCATCATAAAATATGGTAAATTATTCGTGCGATTAGTTTGAATAAGTTTTTCACATCGAGATAACACTTTGGTAAAAGTGCTATCTCTCAAATTGATATTCTCGATGTGGAATTCAAATTAATCGCTCAAATGAGATTGCATTTTTCAGTGCGCTCGTTTGGGCGCACTTTTTATTTTTATCATACTTGTATTGATTTTCAAGCCAAAGTGTGGTAAATTATTCGTGCAACACAAAAAATTAAAGATTCACAACCCACGGGTAGCAACTTTTGAAAAAGTGCTATCTCAGTTTTGATATTCCCCGTGGGTGAATTCATTTTTTGTGTTGCAACAAACGAGATTGCATTTTTCAGTGCGCTCGTTTGGGCGCACTTTTTTATTTTTATCATACTTGTATTGATTTTCAAGCCAAAGTATGGTAAATTATTCGTGCAGTTAAATTGAATAAAATTGCGGCTCACGGTAGCAACTTGGTAAAAGTGCTATCTCTATTTTGATATTCTCCGTGGGCGAATTCAATTTAACTGCAAACAAACGAGATTGCATTTTTCGGTGCACTCGTTTGGGTGCACTTTTTTATTTATCAAAAACAAAGGAGTAAACATATGGATGCGAAAAAGATTTATAAATACATGAAAAAGAACAACGATATAGTCACTACAGAAGAAGAAAAGCAGGCACTCGAAACTCTTTACGGAAATATCAGCTTGATTAAGAATCAGACTTTAGAAGAAGGCATTGTTGATGCTTTAAGCGAAGTACGCAAAATTGAAAATGCAGCTGCTTTTGAACAAGGCTTCAAAACCGCTGTATCATTGATTTTAAATTCCTAATAAAACTTTGTATCAAGTAAAACCTCCATAACATTGCGGGCAGGAGATTCAATCGACGAATCTCCTGCCCGCATATTTTCATTATTATTAAACTGTTATTTATTCAGCGTCTGCGTTCTTTGCGTCAAACTCTGCCTTACCTTCGGGGGTATCACGATAAAACTGTGTTTTAGGGTTCGGATGCGAATAACTCTTCCAAAGTTCCTCTGCTTTCGGTGCCCATGCTTTTGCAAATTTGTCGCACTTACTGCAAAGTGCTTCGGCGGTTTCTTCGCCTTCAAGGTTTGTTGATTTTGCACCGGTGCGGTTGATGATATCTCTCAGGCAATCAGGATTTTCAAGCATCGGACACGGTCTGAGATGATTATCATTGAACGGCTGATCATGTCTGTATGCCATGAAGAGCGGACTGCGAAGTCCCTCAAGCAGTGTGTTCTTTCTGATATTTGCATCGGAAAAATGAATAAACACACAAGGTTCCATATCACCTGCCGCGTTAATGTGGAAATAGTTGCGTCCACCTGCGATGCATCCGCCAACATACTCGCCGTCATGCTGGAAATCCATGATGAAAAGCGGCTTGCCCGTCTGACCGTTACGTGTCTTTTTCAGCCATTTATACATATATTCCCTTTGTTCAGGTCTTGGGATCAAATCCACAGGAGCATTTGTACCAACAGGCATATAGTTAAAATACAGCCCGTATTTTACACCCATCTCAATCATCTTATCCATGAATTCGTCACTTGTAACCTGATCGATATTTGCACTTGTGTAGCACACCGACATGCCGAAAAGACAACCCTTATCCTTAAGCAGCTGCATTGCGGCAAGAACATCCTTATAGCTGCCCTCACCCCTGCGGTCGTCGGTTGTGTCCTCAGTGCCCTCAATGCTCAGCGCAAGAGTCATATTGCCCACTCTGATAAGCTCATCACAGAACTTTTCATCAATGAGTGTTCCGTTAGTATATGCAAGAAATGCACAATCGGGATTTTCCTCGCAAAGATGGATAAGATCGTCTTTTCTGATAAGTGGTTCACCGCCTGTGAACATATAGAAATGTGTTCCCAATTCTTTACCTTGGCTAACAACGCTTGCCATTTCATCATATGACAAGCTTTCCTTATGACCGTATTCAGCGGCCCAACAGCCTTTGCAATGACGATTGCATGCACTTGTGGGATCCATAAGAATAAGGAACGGTATGTTGCATTTATACTTTTCTCTGTTGGCGCGAACAGCTTTTGTTCCGTGAATTCCTGCGCCGAGTCCCATTGCAAGCAACATGTTTTTGATAATATTGCGATCGATCTGATTGAGGATACTCATTGCGAAATCGTAATAAACACCCTCGCCCTTTTCAATCGCCTTTTTCATGCCGTCAAGGTTTTTCTGCGGGAAAATTCCGCCGAGAAGTTTTTCAACAATGTCCAAAAGCTTGAGCATATTAGCCTGTGGATTTTTATCAATATATTTCAGAAGCTGATTTAAAGTAACCTCTGCCGCCTTACGTTCGGCTTTTTCTTTAATATTCATCTGTTCACCTCGTAATATTCCAATACATTTTAAATATAACACATAAAAAAATAAAAGTCCATACATTTGGAGATATCTTAATAAAGTTTTTATCGACATAAATATTAATAAATGTTGATTTTACGCTTCCAATATTATATACTCATTATCGGCATTAAATTTTTCAGATAAACATATCACATGAATAAAGAGGTCCAAAATGCGGAGTTTAATCTGTGTTTCCCCGCCTGCGGCGGGAAAACACATGGCAAATAACTCCTCGCAGTGTCCACTCCCAATAAATATTTCGAACGGTGGTTTAATTATGAATGAAAAAACCAAGAACACCCTTAAAGTACTTTTGCGCGTTGCAATTGCAATGATTATTTTTGTTGTTGCAATCGTGAACTACGACAAACTGAAAAACATTGACGTCAGAGCACTTGTTGAATCAAGTTCAAGTGTTATTTTTGCCGTCGCCGCCATTCTCGGCATATATCTTGTTAAGTCTGTTTTGTTTGTCATTCCTGCATCACTGGTTTACATCTCGGTCGGAATGGCATTTTCACCGTGGCAGGCAATTCTCATTAACCTGGCAGGAATAATCATTGAAGTTGTAGTAACTTATTTTCTCGGTGTTTTTCTCGGCGGTGAATATGTCAACAACCTGCTTGCCAAAAGCAAAGGCGGCAGAAAGATACTCGACATGGAGATGAACAATAATTTTCCCGTTCTGCTCGGCATCAGATTTCTGCCCGTGTTCCCGATTGATTTTGTGTCACTGTTCTGGGGCGCATCGAAGTGTAAGTTTCCGCGCTACTTTTTCGCATCAGTGCTGGGAATTATGCCGCGAGTAATACTGTTCACGATTCTCGGTGACGGGATTTATGATTACATACCGATTCATCTGATTGTAAAAATCATAATCTGTGCAATCCCTGTTGCAGTTATTGTGTATCTTATCAAGCACTTTGTTTCGGCAAGAAAGAATCTAACGGATACGGACAATGAATAATAAAGTTCTTCATTAAATAAATTCAAGCGATTTTTCAAATTTTTATATACAAAAGCAAAAACTTATGTTACAATAAGCAGTAATAATCTTCGTTAAAAAGGAGAACAACTCAATGAGTATAAATACTGAACTGTTTAAAAGCGTGCTTAACGGCACTGACGAATCACTAAAAAAGCTTGGCTTTGAAGCTGTGAAAGACGAAAATTCAAGCTACATCACCGTTTCTGAAGAGGAAGCAAGTGCAAAATATATTGGCGAAAGCGGTGTGCTTAAATTTGTCTATACTGACGAAAGAGTGATTCTTTATTCCGGCACAGATACTGAAAACACTGATGATACCCCAACTAAAATGCTCACATCTCTTCTTGCCGACAATGCTGACGCAAGAGATGTTAAGTATGTTGTCAGTGAGATGGACGAAAGTCTTAACGAAAAATTCGGCCAAAAAACATCAGTTAAGAAAAAGAGTGCTCAAAAGGTTCCGCAGACTGTATCCAAAAATGCAGTTAAAAACGGTTCTTTCTATGACCCGAATACACTTGCGAGCAAACTTTGCCTTGTATTTCCCGAATTGAGAGAAATTCATAAGGAAAACATTGCAACATACGGCGAATTTCTTTCGGAAGATTTCTTCGTAAATCATGCAACCCCGAAAGTTATTGAAGCAATCAAGGAAAACAAACCGCAAACAATGAAAAAGCTGTTCCAGATCCTCAATGAAATTTATGAGGACGGAACCAACGATACACAAAGCCTTATCGCTGTTACTATCCTCGGTGAACTTAACAACGACCAAATTCTTCTTGCACGCTGTGTTGATTACATGAGTGAAACAATGGCACCGCCTGTTATCGAAGTCAACAAATATCTTGCAACAAGAAGCGGCAAAAAAGCTAAAGCAAAAATGAAAAATCCGCCTGCATATAAGCCGAAAAAAGAGAAGAAAAAAGGTTTCTTTGCTAATATGATGTCACAAGGAATGAACGCTCAGCAATAAAAGCGGCATATGTCGTTATCAAAAGCATTTACCGCTAACTTACGGTAAATGCTTTTAATCATATTCAATATGGAGATGGAACAAAATGAAAACACTTTTACAGCTGTTTTTGATTTTTGCAAAAATCGGCGGCTTTACTTTCGGCGGCGGCTATGCAATGCTGCCCATGCTTCAAAAAGAAGTCGTTGAAAAAAAAGGATGGGCAACCCAAGAGGAACTGATGGACTATTTTGCAATCGGTCAATGCACTCCCGGTATTATCGCAGTCAACACAGCAACATTCATCGGCTATAAAACAAAAGGTGTTATCGGCGGTATTTTCGCAACACTTGGTCTTGTTACACCGTCAATAGTAATTATCACAGTCATCGCCGCCTTTATTTCCAATTTCCAGGATTTACAGGCAGTACAATGGGCATTTGGCGGAATCCGCGCCGCGGTTGTTGCACTGATTCTCAGTTCGGTAATCAAGCTTTCAAAAAAATCTTTAATTGACATTGCAACTGTTATTATTTTCATTGCAGTGACTCTGCTGTCAATTTTCACTGATTTATCGCCTGCCATTTACGTTGTCATTGCAGGCATATGCGGAATCGTGATTAAAATGAGCAAAAAAGACAGCGGTAAAGGTTCAGCCGACGATACTGACAAAGCCGAAGGAGGTAAACAGTCATGAGTTTTTTACTTCTTTTAGGTGAACTTTTCGGAAGATTTTTCGTTGTGGGATTATTTTCGGTCGGAGGCGGACTTGCAACACTTCCGTTTTTGCAGTCAATGGGAGAAACAACCGGTTGGTTCACAGCGTTCGATATTTCAAATATGGTTGCAATTTCAGAATCGACACCGGGTCCGCTCGGTGTAAACATGGCAACATACGTCGGCTATCAGGTTGCAGGTATTGCAGGTTCAATTTTAGCACCGCTCGGACTGATTACACCGTCAATTATAGTTATCATCATCATTTCAAAAATACTCATCAAGTTCCGCGACTCGAAATATGTTGACAGCGCTTTTTACGGACTTCGTGCGGCATCGGTCGGCTTGATTGCAGCTGCATGCTTTGCAGTGATAAAAATTGCTATGTTTAAAAGTGACGTTTTTGCTCAGACGGGCAGTTTTTTCCAAGCGGTAGATTATAAAAGCGTAATTTTGTGCGCGGTGATTTTTGTCTGCGTGAAGCTGTTCAAAAAGGTACACCCGATTGTATTCATTGCGGCAGCGGCAGTGATAGGCATTATATTCCATATGGGATAAGATGAAATTTATATTATAATAATATGCGGGCAGGAGTTACAAAATTGTAAGTTCCTGCCCGCATTGTTTAGTTGATATATTATATCAGTCATCTGCTAAAAAAACATCAATATTCTGCTCTTGACAAAATACCGATGTATGATTATACTATAAATACAAGAGGATACTGCAATAAGCGGTTGCTCTTTAAAATTGATGTTCTATAAGAAAACACCGCATTTGCAGAGGGCGGTGTTTTCTTAATTTATATGTAGCTTTAAGTCATAAAGATACACTCCTTGTGCCGCCTAAGCAACACTTGATTAATTAAGAGTTGTGATCCTTAAATAAATCTTTAAAGATTTTACGACAAAGGTCAACAACAGCAACAATGAACGTGAGAAGCAAGAGAACTTCAGAAACCGTCATATGCTATCGCCTCCTTTCGGAGCAACCGCCTACGCTATTTACAGTACTCTACAAGGCAATCGTTAATTAGACTGCACATGTATTGTATTATATTTGTCGTTTTTTGTCAAATATAAGTTTAAGTACATGCTGCTCATTCAACTTCCTCAGAAAAAAACATTGACAAAAAGCCCCCTCTTGTTATATAATACCATTTTGTAAACCTATGTTTATTTCAAAAGCGTCGGACAGCGTGTCACTTCAACATCTCATACTCCTTAAGTCGACGGCAATCGAAGGCGATATGCTCCAAAAAACAAATCTTCACGCACATCCGGGCATTTTTCGTCTTGAAATACCCGACTGCACGCAAATCTTTATTTTTGGAGTGCAAAGCAGTTTAAAGCTGTTGCTTTAAACCATATTGACTCCGATTGTCATCGACTTAGTGACATGTCCCGTTTTAATATTAAAACTAAAAGGAGGTTAACAAGATGAAAAGAACTTATCAACCCAAGAAGCGCCACAGAAAGATGGAACACGGCTTCCGCAAGAGAATGTCAACAAGAAACGGCCGCAAAGTTCTTGCTCGCAGACGCTCAAAAGGCAGAAAGCAGTTGACTTATTAATCATCTGCTCGGCAAAACGCATGTTCATTAATTGTGTTGGGATTTGATTGCTTTGCAAAATTACGTTTCATTAAATCAGAATACTGATTTTCGCCGTCTTTATTACAGGGGAAAATCATGTGCAAAGCCTGCACTGGTTGTTTATGCAATGAAAAACCGTGTGGGTATTTGCCGCGTAGGAATAACAACAAGCAAGAAAATCGGCAATGCAGTTGAACGCAACCGCTCCCGTAGGATTATTAGAGCCGCCTATCAATCGATACTTAAGGATAATTCAATCAAAGGGAACTGGGATTTTGTTTTTGTTGCAAGGACAAAAACAAAGTTTCTCAAAAGCACAAAAATCAAAGAGTATATGCTCGATTGCTTTAAACAGCTGGGGGTAACTCAATGAAAAAATTTTTGCTTGCAATAATCAGATTTTACAGAAAACATATTTCCGTTCATCTGCCCCCGATGTGTAAATATTATCCGACTTGTTCCTGCTATGCCGTTGAGGCGATTGAAACTCATGGCAGTTTCAAAGGCGTATTGCTTGCAGTGTGGAGAATTTTACGCTGTAATCCTCTTTCGGCAGGCGGATATGATCCGGTTCCGCCAAAAAAGGACAAGCACAATTGCAGGCAAGGCAAGTGAACAAGTGTCTTTTTTAGCTCTTTAATGTCAAACGGAATAATTTTACGGAGGAAAACAAAATGCAATCTATTTTAGCATTTTTTTATTCGATTTTCGGTTATCTCTTCAGAATTCTTTACGGATTCATCGGAAACTACGGTCTTGCTCTTTTGATTTTTACACTGTTTTTCCGCCTTATCATCATGCCGACAAACATCAAGCAGCAGAAAAGTTCGGCAAAGCAGGTCAGATTACAGCCGAAACTCAGAAGAATTCAGCAGAAATATCAGGACTATGCTCCTGCTGAAAGAAATCAGAAAATCCAAGCCGAAACAAGTGAGCTTTATCAGCGTGAAGGATATAGCGCAATGACAGCCGGCTGTGCACCGTTGCTTATTCAGCTTCCCATTCTCTGGGGACTCTACGGTGTTGTTCGTGAACCGCTTAAGTATGTTCTTCAGATTCCAACCGAACTTATCAATACGCTTTCTGAAGTTGTTTCTCTTTCAGGCACAAGCCGTGCATATGTTGAAACCGCAATGATTGCAAACATTGATAATTACATCTATAAGATTCCGGAAACAGCTGCTCGTTATGCCACTGAAATTCAGAAAATTCGTGACTTCGATTTCACCGTGTTCGGAATCGACCTCGGTGCTATTCCTGATTTTTCAACATTCAAGGCTCTCGGTTCAGCAACAACGCAGGCAAAGGTACTTCTTCTTATCCCGATTCTTTCCTTTGCAACATCAATGCTCACAAGTGTACTGACTCAGGTCAGACAAAAGAAAAACAACCCCAACATGGAAAACGCACAGATGATGGGTTGCATGATGCTCATGATGCCGCTTATGTCCTTGTGGTTCACATTCCAGTTCCCCGCAGGTATGGGTATGTACTGGATTCTTTCAAACATATTCGCTTTTGTTCAAACTCTTGTTCTCGGTCATGTTTATGCTCCGAGAAAGACAATTGCAAAACTTATGGTTGACGAAACAATTGACAGACGTTCATATGAAAAGAACGTTAAAAATTCGGCAAATAACAGTGCGGAATAAAACATTTAATTTGTAAATAACGGTGGTGATATACATGATCAAAGAAGCCATTGCAACAGGCGCAGATGTTAACGAGGCAGTTGCAAATGCAAAGGCTGCTCTTGGTGCTCCGCTTGATGCAGACGTTAAGTTTGACGTAATTGAACGCCAAAAGAAAAAAGTTCTCGGACTTTTCGGCGGTGCTCCTGCAAAGGTAAGAGCATATTATGAAGTGCCCGACGAGGTTAAGTCTGAAAAGAAAGTTGCTCCTGCTCCGAAGTCTGCTCAGCCTAAGAAGGCAACTCCTGCCCCTAAAGCAGAGAAAAAACCTGAGCCGAAAGCCGAAGCAAAAGCAGTATCTGCGGAACCTGCAAAACTTGAAAAGGTTGACGTTGAATCAAACCAAGGCTTAAAAGCAGCTGTTGATTACCTTACATCTATCATCAAGGGTATGGGCGTAAACAGCGTTAACATTGAAGCCTTCAAGAGTGCAGACAACGAGGTAATTATTGAACTTGACTGCGGTGATGACTATGGTATTGTTATTGGCAGAAGAGGTGAAACGCTCGACTCAATTCAATATCTTACAAGACTTGCTGCAAACAGGAAAAAGGCCGAAGGTGACTTCTCAAGAATTTCACTTAACATAGGAAATTATCGTGAAAAGAGAAAACAAACCCTTTCAGAACTTGCAAAGAAGAATGCTTCAAAAGTTCTCAAATATGGCAGAAACTTCACTTTTGAGCCGATGAATCCATATGAAAGAAGAATCATTCATACAACGGTTCAGTCAATTGAGGGTGTAACTTCATATTCAGTCGGTTCTGATTCCGACAGAAGAGTTGTTATTTCTCTTGAAGATGGCGTTAAACCGACACATCCGTCAAAGGGTGGATACAACAACAGAGGACGCGGCGGTCGCCCAAATAACAATAATCGTCGCAGAAACAACAACAATGCACCAAGACGAGATGCTCCGCAAAGAGCACCGAAAACCGACGCAGGTGCAGCAGGTGTTTCACTCTATGGTAAAATCAACTAAATGATTTAAGAGCGGCTGTTTCAGTCGCTCTTTTTAACAGCTATCTTCAATCTTTATCGCTAAATACGACAGTTGATTTTTTAGATTATTTAGTATATAATAAATATAGGGAGATTTTAATTAATGCAATTGGGAATCTCGAAAAACGCGAAGTGTAAAGACGGTGCAAATTTTATCGTCTGATTGTCTAAAACGAAGGATTTTGGGGCAATATGGCGAAACTAGTACCTTGTACCTTGTTTTTTTGAGATTTCAAATTATTAATATTTTCAAAAAATCTTGAAAAGGGAGGATATATCATGATAAGCGTAAACAATGCTGCAAATTTTTTTATCTATGTATCAAAACAAATTGATGAAGATTTTATGACTAATTTGAAATTGAATAAGTTACTGTTTTATGCACAAGGTTGTCACCTTTCAAGAACAGGAGAACCGCTTTTTGATGCTGACATTGAAGCATGGAAATACGGTCCTGTTGTTTCAGAAATATATCGCAAATATAAAGTTTGCGGAAGTTCTGCAATTGAAACAGTAGATGATGATTTTGCTCCCAACGCACTGAACGGTGAAGAACTCGAAACACTGCTTGACGTTATGCGAGAATACGGCAAATATACTGCCACAGCCCTTGTTGCCATGACACATAAAGCAGGTACTCCGTGGAGTAATGCAATGGAATCGGGCAACAGCATAATCACAAGAAACGAAATGATTAGCTACTTCAATGCAAATCCGGTGAAAAGACTTACTGTTAATTCTGAAATTGTTGATGTGCTCCCCAATGACTGGTACGACAGTTCGGAAGATGCCGAATGGGAGGAGTATCTTTAACGATGGATTTTAAGAAGTGGGAAATCTATCTTGCAAATGTTAAATTTGAAGATATTGACGAAAGTAAAATACGTCCTGTTCTCATATTGCAAGACGGAAACTTTGTTCCGATAGAATGTTTAAAGATGACAAGTCAATCTCCGCGCAAAGGCGAATATGCTCTGAGGAACTGGAAAGAAGCAGGTCTTAGAAAACCAACCGTAGTCAGAATTAGTAAAACACTTAGATTACATCCTTCTGAAATTATAAAACGTATAGGTAAACTGGACTTAGCAGATATTGTGTCACTAGAACAGCTGTTAATGAACTGACAGCTTTAAAACAATTAACCTGTGTAGTAAAAATAATAGTCGTATTAATTGTCGGCTATTTTATTGCAGATAAATATCAAAAGACCGCTTGAACTCTATGTTCAAACGGTCAATCTTTATTTTCAAAATAATTATACCTGTATAAACCCACAGGTATAATTATATTAGTATTCTTGTCAGGAATAGTCAACACATTATACGATATTATGCAACTATATTTTTAAATGTTACATTGCTATAATTATATCAGGTGGTGATGTTCATGATGATGAACGAACAATATGGTGAAGTTGCACTTACGTTGAACGAAATGATTGATAAAAGTGGACTGAGCAAAAATAAAATTGCTTTCAAAGCTGAAATACAGCGTACGCAACTCAATAACTACTGCAAGGGAAAAATTCAGCGTATAGACTTAGACGTGCTCGCAAGATTATGCTATGTGCTTGAATGCACTCCCGGTGACTTACTTGAATACCATGCTTTTATCTTATCAAAATGAGGTGCATTAAATGAAAATTGCAATTATAGGCTCACGAAATATTGTAATAAACAATCTCGATAAATACTTGCCGGATAACATTACTGAAATCGTTTCAGGCGGCGCACATGGTGTTGACAGCTGCGCACGATTATATGCTGAAAAACACAACTTAAAACTTACAGAATTTTTGCCTGACTACAGTAAATATGGACGCCGAGCACCATTGATAAGAAATATTGAAATCATTGAATATTCTGATGAAGTTATAGCCTTTTGGGATGGAAAGTCACGAGGTACAAAGCATGTAATCGATAATTGTAAAAAGATGAATAAAAGGATTACCATAATATTAACAGACGAACCAAAAATTGAAAAATAAAGCAGGCAGAAAAAAACTCTGTCTGCTTTTTATCTCAATCCATCAAAAAACTCAGTCAAAACTTTTCGGCACTCTTCTTCCATATAACCGCCGATTATTTGCGGCTTGTGATTAAACGGATAATCGAACATGTTCATCAAACTCACACATGCTCCGCCTTTTTCATCATACGCTCCGAAAATCACCCTACGAATCCTTGAATTGATTATTGCACCCGAACACATTGGGCACGGTTCAAGGGTAACATACATCTCACACTCGTGAAGCCGCCATGAACCTATAGTTTCGCATGCTTGCGATATTGCCTCAATTTCAGCATGTGCAACTGCGTTTTTTTCGTTTTCTCGCTTGTTACTGCCCCTGCCTATTATCATGCCGTTGTGCACAACCACTGCACCAACAGGAACCTCGCCGCGCTCACCTGCCGCCTTTGCAAGTGCAAGTGCTTGTTTCATGAAAGAACTTTTCTCCATTATCTCACCGCCTTGAAATATACTGAGCAGTGAAATAAAGCATGAAAACAATTGCAACAATCATCGTCGGATTTCCGATATATGCGGCTACCTTTTCACCGTTACTAAGCGTTGAAGAACCGTTGTATGATGGGGATACCGTTCTTGCGCGCCTTATAAATGCAAGTAAACATGGTATACCTATAATTATCAAACCGTAAATCATTATACTATTAAGCAAACCTACAACGTTCTCACTGAGAATTTTTGAGTCGAGCAGATATGACAATCCTATTGAGAAGGCATTATTAAGTGAGTGAATGATTATTGTGAGCCACATGCTGTTTGTTTTAATGCAAATATATCCCAAGCCTATTCCTGCAATGAGTGCAAACGGTGCCTGAACGAGATTGCAATGCATCAAACCGAACGCACACGCTGACATAACAATTGCAAAATTATCACCGTATTTTCTCAGCGGCTGCATTACATATCCGCGAAGTGATATTTCCTCAACCATTGCGGCAATCACGGCAACTCTGACAAACGAGAGTACAAATCCAAATGCGCCCTGCGGATTCGGCAAATCGGGAGATGACAATTCACATCCGAAACTCTGAATTATCACTACTATATATGTAGTAATAACATTTGCCGCCATGCAAAGTCCGAGGCCTGCCGGCACAGCAAGAATTGCAAGAGTTTTATCTTTAGGCTTACTTAGCGGTACACTTTCGGCAATACCTGTTTGCTTTTTCATCAGTCTGCCGAAAATCATAAACGGTACGAGAATATCCACCACTGAAAAAATAATATCAATACCTGTTTGCAACAAAGCGTTGTTTATATAGGCATCCAGCAATCCAACGGCTCTCATAAACAACGCAAAAACATCTTGCAGCAATATATAGCAAATCAATGCCGAACCGGTAAGAAAACCGAGTTGTCTTATTTCTCTTTTTTCGATAAATTTCTGTTCAAAATATCTGTCGACCATATCAACACCACCATTCAGAATCATTGTTTTAATCATAACGTTAGTGAAGCGTCATATAAAGTAATAGGTAATAAGGAATAGTGAATAAGTGCAGTCGCGAAGAAAATATCGTCAATTTTTGACTTTTCACCCGCGACAGAACATTATATACTAACTAAAAATTGTAAATTATAATAATATATTTCAGCAAAATACAATATAAAGAAAGCAACAATTTAACTCTGCGGACAAAAGCTTCAAGCCTTGCATAACCCGCCCGCATCATTCCTCACTCCTAATTCCTAATTCCTAATTATTATGTATATATCTTTCCCACAATTTTATTAATAACACTGATAGGCAATATTTTGGAAAGTACTGCAAACAGCTTATATTGCGCACCTGTTGTTGAAAGTGGTTTAACGTGCTTTTTCTCTGCAAGGCGCAAAACAGCCTTTGCAATTGACTGCGCCGACATTCCGTTTTGCTCGTCCTTTTCCATAGCGGCAACACTCTTTTTGATTGTTTCGCCATAGAACTCATCTCCTGCCATCTCTTTCTCTCTGACAGCAGTGAACGACGTTTTCACGTCACCCGGCATGAGAGCGCAAACGGTGATTCCAAACGGTTTGACTTCATTTGCAAGAGCAAGCGTCAACGAATTAATTGCCGCCTTTGAAGCTGAATAAAATGCCTGAAACGGAATTGCAAGCGGCGCCGCCATTGAACTGATGTTGACTATCCTGCCGCCTTTGTTCTGACGCATATATCCGATAACAGCCTTGCAACAGTTGAAACATCCGAAGAAATTCACATCAAGCTGTTTCTTGGCCTGTTCAAGTTCAGTGAATTCAATTGCGCCGGAAATACCGAAACCTGCGTTGTTAACAAGAACGTCTATTCTGCCCTCTGCGGCAAACACCTTTGCAAATGCATCTGCGACCATCTTTTCATCGGTAACGTCGCATTTGATATGCGTTATTTTTTCATCTGTTCCCCCGCGTCTGCTCAGTGCATAAACCTTATATCCGCTTTGTGAAAACAGATTTGCACATTCAAGACCGATTCCGCTGCTTGCACCTGTTATAACTGCAATTTTCATCTCTGTTTACCCTTTCATCTGATGAAGTGTGTCCATGCATGCTCTTCAACTTCGGGCAATCCGAATTGTTCCTTACCCAGTGCAATGCTCTTCATCAAAAAGGCCATGTTTCTTGCAAGCACACGCATTGTCTGCATACCCTCTTCATCCATATCTGCCTCGCCTTTTTCTCTGCCGTGAATGGAATTCCAATATTGGCTTGATGCAATCGGCATGTTTGAAATTGTAAAGTACTTATTGAGTTCATCAAAAGTTGATGAACAACCGCCTCTTCTTGCGCATACTACACTTGCACCGACTTTCATGGTTTTATCAAAATCAGTGCTGTAAAAAAGTCTGTCCAAAAATGCAATCAATGTTGCGTTTGCAGATGCATAATACACAGGACTTGCAACGATAAGACCATCAGCACCTTTAAAGATTTCTGCGGCTTCGTTCACTGCGTCATTGAACACGCATTTTCCTGTTTCGGCACAACTGCCGCACGCAATGCAGCCACGAATATCCTTGTTTCCGATCTGCATCGTAACACTATCAATATTTTCCGCCTTGAATATTTTTTCAATTTCTCTGACAGCAATCGAAGTATTTCCATTGATTCTCGGACTGCCGTTGATAATCAATACTTTCATTTATCCTCACCTAAACTATTTTAAGAGTGTCCAAATGCGGAGTTTAATCTGTGTTTCCCCGCCTACGGCGGGGAAACACATGGCAAATAACTCCTCGTAGTGGCCACTACCACTATTTTATATTATCATTATTGTCTTTTCTCATCGCTGTTATCTGATTATTGCTTATTCCGTCTGTACTTGACGGAATGAACATGATTTTCAGCGTCATAAGAATCAGCTTGATGTCCTCCAAAAATGACTGGTTTGCAACATACATCAAGTCCATTTGTACCTTATCATAAGGAGGTGTGTTATATTTTCCGTATACCTGCGCATAGCCTGTAAGACCTGCCTTAACCTGCAATCTCAATGCAAATTCCGGCATGCTTTCTTCATATTCCTTTGCAATTTCAGGTCTTTCCGGGCGCGGACCGACTATCGACATTGAACCTGTCAATATGTTAAAAATCTGCGGCAGTTCGTCTATTCTGCATTTTCTTATGATTCTGCCAACCTTTGTTATTCTGTCATCATGATCTTTGGCTAGTCTTGCAATTCCGTCTTTTTCAGCATCAACGCGCATACTTCTGAACTTAACTATTTTGAACTTTTTGCCGTTGAGGGTAAGTCTTGTCTGCTTATAGAACACAGGGCCGCCATCGTCCAGTTTAATTGCAAGCGATGTAAGCAGCATAACAGGACTTAAAATGATAATTGCAAGAATTGAAAAAACTATATCCGCCGCTCTTTTGCCGAACTGATAGATAAGACTTGTGTCACTTCTTTTGCAGCGATAAACAGGGATATTCATTAACTGAATCGTTCTGCCTCCGCGTATTATCGTGTCGGAAATTTTCGGCTTGATATATGCAACCTTGCCAACCGCAATGCAATGCTTAACAACTTCATTGCGATAATCGGACGGCACACCGCAAAGGAAAACACCGTCAACACTTTTCATATAATCAAACAATTCTTCAAGCGAAGTCTTTTCAGAGTTCACAGTACGCACAACGCGGAATCTTCTGTCCATGCTTCGCACACCTTTGAGCGAAAGATATGAATCAACATTGTTGAACACAACAATAGTCTTTTTCGGCGCATGCATTTTGTAATACACGAAATCAACCGCAAACGACCATATAACCGCAAAAGCTGAAAAGATTGCAAACATTATGAGGAACGGCACCACGGACACAAGGCGATAACTCAGCAGTGAGAACACAACATAGGATATCACCTGCAAAAATGCAATCGCAATTATCTGCGAAAACACCAAATCCGAAACAGGCGATGTTCCGACAAGGAATCCGCCGTAAACCTTAACAAATCCCACATAAACTGCAAGGAACACAACCGCCATAAGATAGTTGCCGTAACGATAGAACGGAGTAGGCACAAACGGATTGAAATACACCATCCAGCAATAGCACATTCCGCCTGTGAAAAATGCGCAAATTAAAATTTTAAAGAAGTACAGAATTATCTTCTCTTTAAGATATTTCTTTTTATTCATAAACATTCCTCTTTTTCCAACATATTGGAGCAACTCAGAGTTTTCCTAAGTAATTCTTGCACACAAACCTTTATATAGATTTAAAAGTTCAGGAAAAATTTCCTTGATAAACGATGACTAAATTCTGTGCGATATTACGAAAGTTTATACAAGCGAGCTGTGTGCTGTGATTTACTCAGCGTTTACCTCGTCATTGGAACATGAGCATCGAGTATATCTTGTTTCCATTTGAGCACGGCAGCTTCATCGTATTCTTCCGGGATGGCTCTATATACCTTTTTGGCTGCATCACCCTTTGAAAGTGCGCCTGCTGTGCGAAGTAAAACAGGAAGTTTACCGATTCCTCTCGACACTCTGCCGAGCAGATCCGAAACGCTGATACCCTCTGAGTCTTTTGCCTGACCGAAATTAAGGTCGTTTTGTGTGATAATTTGCTTATCAAACAGGAAGTTTACACCCTCAGCTGAAAAGCACAGCATGATATTTTTGAGGATGTCAATTGATGCAAAGTTCAAGCCGAAATGCAGGATGTATCTGCGGTTATAACTCCAAAGTGTCTTAGCTGAATATTCGCACTCTTTGTCTGCGATTATAGTATCGGCAAGCATTACACCTGCTCGAAGCGAAGCGCAAATACCGGAACCATTCATGGGGACAGTCATGTATGCGCTGTCGCCGATTGCAGCATAGCCGTCACACACCATGACTGACAGCGGACGGCGAACAGGAATCTGAGCAAGCTGACCGCCACGGAGCAATTCTGTTCCCAGTTGCGGACTGAATTCGCGCATTTTTCGGAGGTTTTCTTCTATTTCTGCTTTTGAAATAGGAACCATTCTTCCTATCAGTATATCAACACAGTCTTTTTCAGTAACTGTCCATGAGATACCTTTTTCGCCATATGGCATGAGGAATACTTCATAATCAACCTCAGGTTCATATCCCTCAATCTTGTTGAAATATGCTCTGTAAGCATAAAATGCTTCTCCGTAATCATAGTCACGGTCAACATTGCAACACACAGGAAGATTGCGTCTTATCGGTGAATTTATGCCCGCCGCATCAATAACCATATCGCCGTATATTTCGCCGTCAGCAGTTTCGATGCCGACAACCCTCAAACCATCCATAATGGGGCCGAGAATATATGTGTTATACACGAACTTAACCCCTTTATACTCTGCGTAATCAATCAGAATTTTATAGATTTCTTTTCGCTCGAATTTTGCAGAGCCGTTTCCGTTAGCCTCAACAGTCAGCGGAGATTCAAAAGACGGATTGTAAAATCTCATATCGCCGTTAAAAGAAATGTTAGAAATATCCGGCAGCGGCAGACCAACATCATTAAAAATCTTCAGGTCAATTGCGTCAAGCCAGTCATATCCGAGTTCATCTCTGACTTTTCTTTCATAAACAGTAACATCAAAACCTTTTTCGGCAAGCCTTGCAGCAGTCAAAATACCGCCGTGACCTGCGCCTGCAACAATAATTTTCTTGCCCATTTATATTATCTCCTTTATAATCATCTTGTGATCATCGCCTTATTTTACCATAAAAATGTGCATATGTAAAGATTGAGTACTGCGTACGGCTAATATTGCGGGTAGGATTTGTACTTAACGAAAGACTCAGTCCGCAAAATAAACATTTACAGCATCTTGTTTTGCTTAATTATTAGAGATGTCCAATTATAAAAAAATACATGCAATAAGATAATGCGAGGAGTGTTCGCTATGAGAATTTGTTTGCCACGTGTCCCCCGCGTAGACGGTGAAGCAAAAATTCAATACCGTTTACTGCGCAAGCCAGCGAATAACTAAAAAAGCAAAAAGAATATGCAGACTACAATATCAGACTACAATATTTTCATTTGACAAAATTCAACATTTATAGTAATATAACAATACGAATACGGGAATACTTACACTTTGGTGAATGTATTCAATGTTGAAGTCCTGAGGTGTCACTGCGTAACGGTAGGCGGTCGCTCCCTGAAAGGAGGCGATGGCACATGACAGTTTTGGAAGTCATTGCACTTTTTAATCTGTTTGTTGCTATTGTTTCACTTTGCTATGAGATTTTCTCAAGCAAAGACAACAATAACAGGGACAAGAAGTCTTAATTCCTAACATTTTATAATGTCGGGAGTGTATCTTTATGATTTAATTTAAAGCTACATAAAAATTAAGAAACACCGCCATGCATCCCAATATGGTGGTGTTTCTTATAATAACATCATCTCGGGAGCAGCTGCTTACTCGCAGTGCCCTCTTGTATTTTTAGTATATACTTTTATTACCGTTTTGTCAACTATTTTTATAATCAGACCGAAATAATCCACACAAAGGATTGACAAAACAATTGTAATATTCTATAATTTATGTATATTTAATCTAAAAAGGAGGCAATACCTATGAAAAAAGTTATTGCAGTATTGTTATCAGTTCTAATGATTTTCTCTGCATTCGGCATGACATGCGCATTTGCAGCCGATGAAACAGCTGACAGCAAGGAATACACCGTTGTTTTCCTTGACTATGACGGACGTATTGTTTCAGCTGACAGATACGCTGAGGGTGAGAAAATTGCAGTTCCCGAAAATCCCGAAAGAGCAGCAACAGAGGAATATAAGTACATTTTCAGAAGCTGGATCGGCGATGACGGAGAAATTGTTTACAGAAATTCTGAAATTTATGCATCAAAAGACGTAACTTACACAGCTGACTACGGTGAAGTTGACAACGCTGAAACTCCGACTTTCTGGAAACTTGTTCAGTCACTTTTCGCAAGAATCAACGCTATTTTTGAATACATCTCAAGAATTTTCACTAAGAGTCCTAAAGAAACCTGAGAACTTGATAAATTGAAAATTAAATTTTAGACGCAGCTTTTTCGGCTGCGTTTTTTGTTGTGTCAAAGTAGTGTCCAATGTGCGGAATTTAATTTGTGCTCCCCCGCCTGCGGCGAAGAAAACATGACAAATAAATTCTCGTAGCGGACACACGTGTCAAAATGTTCTTGCAGTTCATGCGTTTATTTGATATAATGATGTTACCACACTAAAATTTAATAGTTTCTTTTGCAATACCCGGAGTGGGCTATTTTTACCTTGGTAAAAATGCTGACTTCTGTTTCATCATTTCGTGTGTTGTGAAAGAATGAATTTTAGTGTGGTAGCTAATCGAAAGTCGCATTTTTCGTGTGTGTGACTTCGGTTGCACACATTTTTCTTTTTTATAGGAGGTCTAAAAAATGAAACAAATCACGAAAAAAACATTATCAATTTTGCTTGCGGCAATTATGCTAATCTGCACCGTGCCATTGGCAGCAAGCGCGGTAACAGTTGGAGGAGAGTGCGGTGCCAACGGGGATAATGTTACTTGGTCACTTGATACGGAGTCAGGTGTATTGAAAATCGAGGGCGAGGGAGCGATGGATTATTACACACCATCTCAGATATTCTATCCAGGCATTGGACGTAATCTTAATAGTCCCTGGAAGGCTTATACCCAATATATAAAAAGTGTTGTAATTTCAAAAGGTGTTACAAATATAGGTGGATTTGCCTTTCTGAATTGTACCAATTTAATGAATATAAACATTCCTGATAGCGTTACAAGTATTGCTATAGGAGCATTTAACAATTGTAGTTCCTTAATTAGCATTGTAATACCAAAAAGCATTAAATTTATTGATAGCGGTGCCTTTGATCTTGCTAACAAAAATCTCTCTCTACTTTTGGGAATTAATGGAGGAACAATTAATCTTAAATATGCATACTATTTAGGAAGCAAGGATGATTGGGCTAATGTTGAAATAGGTGAACATAACGAGCTATTAACTAATGTTGTTCACTTAAACGGTGTTCATGAACCTATCTATACCTCACAAGAAATCATCACGCAACCAACCTGCACTAAAAACGGTGTAATGTCAACTTCATGTTTCTGTGGCGCAAAGCTTACAGAAACAATTTTAGCAACTGGTCACAGATTTTCAAATTATATTTCAAATAATAACGCAACATGCACAACCGACGGCACAAAAACAGCAATTTGTGACATTTGTGGCGATGCAACCGACAAAATAATAGACAAGGGAACAGCACTTGGACATGACTATTCAGACGAATGGACTATTGACAAAGAACCAACATGCTTGGAAGAAGGAATCAAGTCACGTCATTGTATACGTTGTGCTGAAGCAGCAGTGGACATAACTGTTATGCCACGAGAACATCATTATATTTTAGAATCAAGCACACGTGAACCGACATGCACTGAAGATGGTTTCAATCATTTTTATTGTACCATCTGTCAATATTCATATGGCGAAGTTATACCTGCACTCGGACATGACTATTCCACGGAATGGACAATTGATAGTAACTCCACTTGTGGTTATAATGGTTATAAATCACATCATTGTAAACGTTGCTCCGCAAAAACAGATATTACAACCATCGAAAAAAACAGTCAGCATCAATACTACCGGTGCGAGAATTTAGATATAGTTCCTACATGCACACAAGAAGGAGGTAAATGCTATTCATGCAGAAATTGTGATGTACTTGACTTCATCCCTATCGAAAAAATTCCGCACAACTACTACATAAAGAACATCGTTCTCCCAATTTGCGACAAGGACGGCTCAATGACTCACGTCTGCATCGCTTGCGGTGATTCATATGATGTTGTCATTCCATCAACAAACAGCCACAGCGATACTGACAATAATGGTAAATGTGACAACTGTGGAAAACAACTCTCCTCTGTTGCACCCACAGAACCAACCGAACCCGACACTGAAAGCTGTGACTGCATGTGCCATCAATCAGGAATTGTAGGCTTCTTCTGGACACTTGTTAAAATTTTCTATCAAGTTTTTCACACAAATAAAACCTGCGCCTGCGGTGCAGCGCATTATTAAACTGTACATACAATACAACACCCACGCTCAGCATAGAACGTGGGTGTTAACATAATCGAACATATATAACAATTGTCACATTTTGCCTTTGCGGACTGAATATAAAAACCGTTGTGAACCCTACACGCAACCGCCGTTCCTCATTCCTCACTAAGAAATCACTGCAAAGACAGCCACCAACTTCCTCTGCGGTGTATTGATTTATAATTTTATGCAATCTTTCCCGCATCATAGCCGTACGCAAGTACCACGCTCAGCCGATGACCGAGCGTGGTACTTTAATTTTATTAAGTTTTACGGTTTAACATCAAGGATATAAATCTCAATGAAGTTTATAATTACTGTGAAAATCTTCAGAATATAATCTGAAAGTGTCTTAAGCATTGCAAGAAGTTCGTTTGTCTTAACCTCTTCTTCTGCATCTTTGTAATCGCTCACAACGTCGCCCTGTGTCAAGTCTTTCTGAATTGCAAAGCGGTCAATTGCTGTTGCTTCTCCGTCCTGAACGGTGTATGCATCGAAGTAAAGCACTCCATCCTCAATCTGAATTCCTGCAAACATCGGTGCGTCAACCGAATAGATTTTCTCAGCGCGCGGGAAATAATCATCAGTCTTTGTAACATCGTTTTGAATGTATGACTTGACACCCGAACAGCCTGTGATTACATATGATGTACCTGTGGGAAGAACCTGTGTTTTGTATACGTTGCCGTCTTTTTTGAGATAGGTTATTTCTGTGTCAACCTTTTCGTTGTTTGCAATTGAGCCTGTTCTCATATAAACATGATCATGTCCCTGGAACACCATATCAATGTCAAGTTGCGGCATAAGTACACTCAGTTGCTCACGAAGAGCACAAACGTCACTGTCAGAATAGTGCGAACCCTGTGAATAGATTGCCTTGTGGATTGCAACGAACTTCCATTGAGCATCACTCTTTGCCATGTCAGACTTGAGCCATTCTACCTGGTCTGTTGAAAGTGATTCATCATCGTTGAGGTTATTTGTGTTCAGAACCGCAATGTGAACGTTGTTATAGTCAAATGAATAGTAAACACCTGTTGTTGTATCCTGCTCAGGCATGTTCGGAAGAACAAAGTAGTTTGCCGTTGCATTTGTGCCCTTGCCC
Source organism: Ruminococcus sp. (assembly GCA_023665555.1). Classification (GTDB taxonomy): domain Bacteria; phylum Bacillota; class Clostridia; order Oscillospirales; family Acutalibacteraceae; genus UBA6857. The sequence continues at coordinate 9,261 of JAMPDR010000019.1, read as the reverse complement.
TCATGATTGCCGGAAACAGGCATCAAATATGTATTCATAAGGCTTGATGCACCGCAGTCAAACATATATTGCCACTGCTTGTTGTTGTCGCCATGGTCAACAAGGTCGCCTGTGTTGATGATGAACTTTGCATCGGGATAGATGTCATAAGCTGTTTCAAGAACATTTGCCCATGCTCTGTTGTATTGCTTTGCGTTCTGCGATTGTGGGTCGGTCATATGCAGGAATGTAACTTTGTTGCTGCCATCTGCGGTTGTTATCGTACCTGTCTGACTCCACCAACCATATTCTTCGTTACCGACGCGATAATAATAGGTTGAACCTGCTTCAAGATTTGAAAGTGAAACTGTATGCTGCTGCATATCGAACTCATATTGGAAAAGTCCGAATATGCCAAGGTCAATACCTGGGAACGATCTTACAACACTCTTTGATTCAGTTTCAATTGTGAAATCTGCATTCGTTGTTGCTTTGCCTGTGAACTTAGGCTCACTGTCTGCCTTATATATTTCGATATCAGTATCTTCAAGTGAGAATTTAGAGAACCAGTTGACAGTTGCCTGAGTTTTTGAGTCCTCGCCCATTGTTACGCTTACCATTGTAGGCATGCGGTAATTTTCCTGATTTGCAACAACTTCGCACTTAGCTGAAGAATATGTTGTGTCATAGTCACCATGAAGCTTCGGATTAACATCGGTTGAGAAGTCCTCAAGAACATATGCAACGAAAATACCAATTGATTCAAGCTGACTTTCCGTAAGATATTTCTGCAAAAGCAGTTGATCAAGAATATCATAAATGCTTGAATACGGAAGAACTTCAAGTGCGAAAATTATATTCACAAGGTTCATGTATGTGAAGTCGCCTTTGAGAACATAGCTTAGAAGGTAGTTTATACCCTCACCCATCTTCTTCTGAAGTCCCTTATCAGCAAGAAGTTTATCAACTCTTATTTCAAGTTTTGAAAGAAGTCCATCTTCAACAATGTCACCAATAAGCAGGTCAAGCAGCTTATAGAAAATTCTGTGAGCCGTATCGCCGTTTTCCAGTTTATCAAGAACATCCTGAACAAACGCATCATCGGAAATATCCTCGTTACCTGTGTACCAATAATACATTGCACTAAGTACTGCATCACCAAGGTTGCCCGGTTTTGATGCATCGCCAAAGCCGAATTTTTCAATGAACTTCGTGCAAGGCTGATCGGAAACTTCAATCGTTGCAAGCTGATTGATAACATCCTCAAGAAGATCATAGAGATTATCAGGATTGTCGATATAAAGGGTTGAAATCTGATCACAAAGGTCATTAATGAACCACATGAGATTATCAACAGAGAAAATGTTGTATGAACCGATTTTGAATCCGTCACCGATGTACGGCTCAAGGAATCCTTTGAGGATGCCCTCAAGGTCGATATTCATTGTTTTCAAGAACGGTACAACACCGCCTGCTTCAGTGATCTGAGTAAGATAAGGTCCTACATAGTTTTTGACGATGCCAAGCAGGAAAGATGTAACATTGGCTTTTCCGTCCTCGCTCATTCCACCGCCAAAGCAGATATCAAAAGCCTTATACTTATATGAGTTGTTGTCGTATGTAACGCCGTCGAATGTAAACTGTGCAACATCGTCAAAATCGATTGCATCAGTTGTGATTTGAGTTTCACCACTCGCCTTGGTTTCAATAATGAATTCACGGTAGTTGTTCGGGAAACCTGTCAGTGAAGCCGCCTCAAAGTCGTAGAGCGGTTCGCCGTCATCATTGATTGTTGCCGACGCATCATTTGTGTGAAGATGTCCTGTGAAAACATAGTGGATTCCCCATTCAGCAAGCTGCTCTGCAACGGGCATGTAATCATCAAGCGGGAATGCGAATGTGATTGAAGGCTCAGTTTTCATGTGGGCAGCCAAACCGTGATGAAGCATAACCATCGGCACTTCACCGTCAGCATTTGCAGCATCGATCTGAACTTTAACCCACTGCATGAGTTCTTCTGTTACCATACCGTCTGTCTGAGCTTTAATAGGCTCATCGAATGAATACTTGTTGCTGTCGATTACAATAAGGCGATAATCGCCGTCAAGGTCTGTAACATATGAAAGCGCACCCTGAATCTTATCACCGTTTTCCGGATAAGCATATCTTGCGATTGCATCATTGAAACCAAACTCAGCATAAACCTGAACAAATTCAGCAGCAGTGATTGCTCTCGTCTGCTCTTTTTTGCCGTTTTCAAATGTGCAGGCATTTGTTGTGTTAATGTCATGGTTACCGTTTGTTACAATGAACTTGATGTCATATCTGTCCTGATATTCCTTAAGTATCTTTGCAAGACCGATATGTGCTTCATATTCACTGTCTTTTGTCAGGTCGCCTGAAAGCAGGACATATTTGATTCCTGTTTCCTTCGTTCTTGCAACCAAGGTGTCAAGACCTGTTCGGATGATCTGTTCAGACTCCGTATACATTTTTGATTCAAGCCTTGAAAAGTTTTGCCATGCTTCGCCCTTATCGCCCATAAGTTTTTCCGGATAATAATGAAGATCCGACATCTGAGCGAAAGGAAGAGAATTTACTACCTTCTCACTGCCGAGTTCAGCAAAGGTTGACACCTGCGAAACACAGATAATCATTACCAAAGCAAGAATCACAGCAAGAATTTTTTTTGCTTTCCTCATGTTGATTTCCTCCTCAATAATTTTAGCGGCAAAATTCAGTTTGCCGCCGTGAAGTTTTAGCTTAGTCATTATACCACAAATGTCTATTAAAATTGAAGCTAAATCTTATTAATTTTATATATTTTAGATTACAAATATTAAAGTGTTTTTTTAGTAAAAATAAACAAAGCATTGGAATTATGCACAAAAGCGCTCGACTAAAATTTGTTAAAATCTACATAAAAGCAATGGAAACACACATATATAGATGTTATAATTATGTATTGAAAAGAGATAACAAAATTTTTCCGTTTTAAGGAGTTCCAAAAAATGAAAAAAGAAAACAAAATGGGTGTAATGCCCATCGGCAGACTGATCATCTCAATGTCTTTGCCGATGATGATTTCAATGCTCGTCCAAGCACTTTACAATGTTGTTGACAGCGTTTTTGTTTCCAGAGTCAGCCAGGATGCACTGACGGCTGTTTCACTCGCATTTCCCATGCAGAATCTCATGATAGGCTTTGCAACCGGAACCGGTGTCGGTGTCAACGCTCTGCTTTCAAGAAGTCTTGGAGAAAAAGACTATGACAAGGCAAATACTGTTGCATCAAACGGTATGTTCCTTGCATTCGTCAATACGTTACTTTTTATACTTTTCGGTATATTCGGAACAAAACTGTTCTTCAATTCTCAAATTTCACCGGACTCTCCTATTTATGCATACGGTGTTGACTACCTTTCAGTATGCTGTATATTCTCATTCGGTGTGTTCGGTCAGGTCACATGTGAAAGACTGATGCAGTCAACGGGAAGAACCACTCTTTCGATGGCAACTCAACTTATCGGTGCGCTTATCAACATCATTCTCGACCCGTTACTGATTCTCGGTCTTGGACCGTTTCCGCGCCTTGAGGCAAAAGGTGCAGCAATCGCAACAGTTACAGGACAGATTGTCGCATTCATCGCAGGCCTGATTCTCAACCACTTCTTTAACAAGGAAATCAGCCTTAAATTCAAAGGTTTCAAGCCGAGCGGCAAAATGATCGGTGAAATATACAAAATCGGTATTCCGTCAATCATCATGGTAGGTATCGGTTCTGTTATGACATATGCAATGAACAAGATTCTTCTCGGTTTTACAGACACAGCAGCAGCAGTGTTCGGAATTTATTTCAAACTTCAAAGCTTCATCTTTATGCCGATATTCGGACTTAACAACGGAACGATTCCGATCATCGCCTATAACTACGGTGCAGGCAACAGGCAGAGAATGACAAAAACCGTCAAATTCAGTCTTATCTTAGCTTGCTCAATCATGGCAGTCGGAACACTTTTGATGTGGTTAATTCCCGAAACAATGCTCAGTCTGTTTGATGCATCAGATGATTTGATGGCAATTGGTGTTCCCGCACTGAAAACAATCAGTTGTTCATTTATAATCGCAGGCTTCTGCATCTGTATCGGCTCTGTTTTCCAGGCTATCGGCAAAAGCTACTTCTCAATGATTGTTTCAATTGCACGTCAACTTATAGTTCTCATCCCTGTTGCATACTTCCTTTCCAAAACAGGTATCCTCGACAGAGTATGGCTTGCATTTCCGATTGCCGAAGCAGTTTCTCTTGTCGTCAGCGTTCTGTGCTATATATATGTATACAAGAATGTTATTTTGAAGGTCGGCGAAAAGCAAAATTCAGTTGATGAAACACAGGAACAGGCTGCTAATGAATAAAAAGTTAAGACTAAATAATCGAGGTCGCAGAGAAAAATCTCTGCGACCCTTTATTTTATGTGCAATCAACTGTGATTAGCAACTACGGACATGATGTCAAAACAAATGCAAAACATAATTGCAGACATCATCTTAAACTCAACACATATTTTAATCACATACCAAAACTGACTGCCTATTTACGACAGCCAGTTTTTGGTTATTTAAACAATAAACATATTCTCAAAATAAAGTCATTTATCTTCTTAATCTGTTCACCCCAAAGTCCGAAACCGGCATAAAAGCTACCCACTTCAACCGGTTTGTTCGGTTCATTTATCATACTGCCAATGTTTGTCATATACACCTTTTCGGCAAGTTCATGTGTCACAAAATCCATGCACATAACACCGTATTTTTTATCTGCAACAAACTCATAGTCAGACAAAAACTCATTGATTATCACAGCATTCTTTTCGGGATAAGATGAATCTGATGAATTGGTATTGCAGATATTGAAACAGGTGTCATCGTTTTCATATTCTCCGTCAAGGAACATTTCAATCGCTTGAATCTTTTTCTTCGGGCTGAGTTGATATGCATCCTCAACCAGCATTTTGCCAAATGAAAACGGCATTTTCATTGCATGATACCATTCATCATCAACTTCAATAAATTCATCAACATCCTCAAAGGCATCAATAATCTCATAGAAACATGACGTTGCCATATATTCCGTTTTGAAGTTTCCGACTTCCTTTTCCTCGATATATGGATAGTCACCGAAGTCTATTCCGCTGTTCGTGTCATTGAAGAGTGTATAATCAAGGCTTGCATGTCTGAGCAGAACAATCTTTCCTCTCACTTCGTCAAGGGTCGGAATTCTGTTTTCGGTAAACCATGCATCCTTATCATCCGCGATATACTTTTTGTAAAAGTCTGTGTAAAATGCTTCTTTTGCGTTTCCGCTGTCCTCTTTCAATTTAAAAAGAATGGTTTCACCCGGATTGTTATATAAAAAATCTTTACATTCTTTAATGATATCTCCGATTGTGAGATTCTGCGACAAAACACCGTAGCTTGTTTTATTATTTGAGATGCCATGTACTGAGATGTAATTGTTATTTGTCTTTTTCGCACGGATATCAAGATATCGCACACCTGCATTAAGCTGCTGCATTATTGAAAGGTTCTGCGTTGTCGATATCAATGCAATTGAATTATTCCTTGTGGCACTGTCGTGAGTGCCGGGAATATTTATTGAAGTGATTTTTTTGTTGCCGTCAACAGTACTCATCCAATTTGCTCCGCCGACCTGCTGATCAGCAGCAAAAGCCGTAATCGTAAGCGAACATATCAATAGAACTGTCAGTAAAACAGAGAGTATCTTTTTTATCGACATAATCAGTTCTCCGTTTCGTTTTCTTCAGGCTTATCTTCGGGTTTTGCCTTTTCAGTTTCAGCCTGAGCAGCTTTAACCTTTGCAGGAGATTTCCAAAGTTTAACAATACCCTCATCGTTAAGCAGCTTAAGCATGATAACCAGAAGCGGTGTTACAAACATTCCAAGAACGCCGAACAGTTTCAAACCGAAATAGAGTGCTGCAATTGTGACAATCGGCGAAAGTCCGAGCTGACCGGCAACGAGTTTCGGTTCAATAACCTGACGAATAATTGAGATTGCGGCATAAATAACGATCAAGCCTATTCCCATGCCGACATTGCCAATGATGAATGAATATAATGCCCACGGCATAAGTACTGTACCTGTTCCGAGAACCGGCAGAATATCAACAATAGCAGTTGCCGCCGCAATAAGAATAATATATGAAGAATCAAAAACGTGAAGCAGTTTTAAAATAGTCAGGCCTATACTCATTTCAACGAATGTAACAACAATTATGAGCGCATAAGCCTTTGCCATTTTTCCGAGCGAGTCCTTCAAAATTACTTTTGCTCTTGAAAGATCCTTACGTCTGTTCTCCGGGAACTGAAGTTTGAAGAAATTGATAATTTCCGGGAATTCACTTGTCATAAAACAGCAGGCAACAAGCGAAATAATAACCGAAACAAAAACTGACGGAAGCTGCTTTGCTGTTGAGATAACTCCATTTATCGGAGTGGTTATCCATGAAAGGCTGAAATTGCCGCCGATTCCATTTTTAATCTGCGATGCAAGTTCATCACTGTTTCCGCTCATTGAATCGCGAAGTTGAGCAAACATCTGCGTTACGCTTTCATTAAGCGTCTTTCTCAAAAATTCCGGTGCAGAATTTACAAGATTCATAATCCAATTTTCAACGTTATCAATAACTTTGTCAAAATCTTGAAGTTGAATCATGATATAATCAATGAACCCTTTGATTTCAGTCGACACCCGCACACCAATAAGAGCAATAAGCGAAACAATGATAACAATTGTCAGCAAAACACAAATACCGGATGCGGCACCTTTTTTCAAAGGAGTTTTTCTGACGATGAAGTTTTTCGGCTTTTGCAGTACCGCCGCAACTACAAATGCAATTATGAACGGCAGACATACTCCGACCGCATACCGCAATGCAACAACAACGATTGCAAGTATCATGGCGAAGTAGAGAAAATTAATTAATGTGTTTCGCCTTTTTTCAACATCCTTCATAAACAACACCCTTTCCGTTTTGAAAGCAGAACTGAGATCAACAAAAAAATCGAGCCTGAAAACCTGCTTTTAACTGTAAATTTTTGTTATATATTTATATTATATTACCCCACAGAGCGAATAAAATCAATGGATTTAACAAAATATAATTTTTTTGACGTAAAGACTTTTATAAAACGACAAAATATGATAATATTGTATTTATATAAATCTGCAATCTTCCGGATTCATGGTTCATTGCAGTCTATTAATATAACGGAGGTGTATAAAATGAATGTTGCAATTTTAGGCTTTGGTGTTGTCGGTTCAGGTGTTGCCGAAGTTATCACAAAAAATGCCGAAGTTATCAAGGGTAACAGCAATGTTGATTTAACGCTTAAATATATCCTTGACATCAGAGATTTTGAAGGCAGTGAGTTTGCGTCGCTGATGACAAAAAATTTCGATGACATTCTGAATGATGATACCGTTGACATTGTTGTTGAAACAATGGGCGGTGTTAATCCTGCTTTTGAATTCGTTTCAAAGTGTTTGAAAAAAGGTAAACATGTTGTAACTTCAAACAAAGAACTTGTTGCAAAAAAAGGTTATGAACTTCTGACCTATGCACGAGAGAATAACGTTAACTTTATGTTTGAGGCAAGCGTCGGCGGTGGAATTCCCATCATTCGTCCGATAAGCCGTTGCCTGGCAGGTAACAGAATCAGCGAGATCGCAGGTATACTTAACGGAACAACTAACTTCATTTTAAATAAAATGATAGTGGATAAAATGAACTTCGATGATGCGCTTAAACTGGCACAGGAAAAGGGTTATGCTGAAAAAGACCCCACAGCTGACGTTGAAGGATTTGACGCTTGCAGAAAAATTTGCATCCTTGCATCGCTTGCATTCGGAAGTCATGTTTATCCCGATGGTGTTTATACCGAAGGCATTTCAAAAATCACACTTGAAGATGTTGAATGTGCAAGTGAACTCGGCTATGTAATCAAGCTGCTTGCAAGAACGAAAATGCTTGAAAGCGGAAAAATCTCAATCATGGTTTCTCCTGCCCTTGTTAAGAAAGAAAGCATGCTCGCAGGTGTTAACGGTGTGTTCAACGCTTGCCTTGTCAGAGGTGACGCAACAGGCGATGTTCTCATGTACGGTAAAGGCGCGGGCAAGCTTGCAACAGCAAGTGCAGTTGTGGGCGACGTTATCGACTGCGCATCTCATGCTGACAACCGTAAATTCTTCGGTTGGGGCGATGAAAAAGAAAACTTCACAGTTTCACATCTTGATGCTGAAACTTCTCTGTTTGTCAGGGTTAAGGCTGATGACACAGCATCTGCAAAAGAAAAGATCGCATCAACATTCCCGTCTTGCGATATAACAGAAAAGAAAGGTGAACTCATGTTCATCACTGATATACGAGCAGAAAAAGAGCTTACAGCGGCTCTTGAAAAAACAGGACTTGATGTAATTTCAACAATCAGAGTAACAGATTATTAATTTATACCGGGAGGTAAATTATGGCACTTATAGTTCAGAAATTCGGAGGCTCCTCCGTTGCGAACGCCGAAAGAGTGATGAATGTTGCAAAAATTGTAACAGATACTTATAAACAAGGCAACGATGTTGTTGTTGTTGTTTCCGCTCAGGGCGACACAACCGACGACCTTATCGAAAAGGCACAGGAGATCAATCCCAAGGCTTCAAAAAGAGAGATGGATATGCTCCTCACATCAGGCGAACAGATTTCAATTTCACTGCTTGCAATGGCAATTGAAAAGCTTGGCTGTCCTGCAATTTCATTGCTCGGCTGGCAGGCCGGTTTCAAAACCAACAAAGCATACGGTTCTGCGAGAATCGAAACCATTCAAGCTGAAAGACTTCAAAGTGAGCTTGACAAAAAGAAAATCGTTGTTGTTGCAGGTTTCCAGGGAATCAACAAAATCGACGACCTGACGACCCTCGGCAGAGGCGGTTCAGACACAAGTGCAGTTGCAATTGCCGCTGTTCTTCATGCAGACCGTTGTCAGATTTTCACAGACGTAACAGGTGTATTCACAGCTGACCCCAGAAAGGTCGAAAACGCTCAGAAACTCAACGATATCACATATGACGAGATGCTTGAGCTTGCCACTCTCGGCGCTCAGGTACTCAACAACCGTTCGGTTGAAATGGCAAAAAAATACAGTGTTGAACTTGAGGTTCTTTCAAGTCTTGAGAGAGAACCTGGCACAATAGTCAAGGAGGTTGCTAAAATGGA
>JAMPDR010000018.1 GCA_023665555.1 Ruminococcus sp. | reverse complement strand
TTCACCAAAAAAATGCGTAATTCGTAATGCTTAATGCGTAATTGCGGGGGAGATTGCACATTAAGAATTAATTCTCGTCTTTGTTTTCCCAAAAATTAACAGGCTCATAGTCCTGAAGCTTTGCAAGAAAGCCTTTTTCAGTCAGCACTTGTTGAATCATGTCAAGAATCTGCTCGCTCTCAGCATAGACTGTGTGATAATGATATCCCGATGTTACATTTTTGAGCAGATTCGATTTGCCCGACTTTATATTGCCGATGTAATTATACACATCAAGCCTTGAACGGATGTTCATATCTGCACGAACAATTCCGTAGACCTTGTGATAAACAAACACGTCCTGAACGATTCCGCCAAAGTCAACTATCAATGAAAGTTCTTCTTCCACCTGTTCATCAGTGTGAATCATTTTAAAAACGCGGCTGACTCTTTTTCCGGGCTGAATTATATAGCCTTGATTAGTGGCTATGATCTCTACTTTGTTTGCACGAAGAAGAGCAATATCCTGAACTATGATCTGTCTGCTGACATTAAGTTCGTTCGCAAGCACAGTACCCGCAACAGGCACTGCACTTTTTGTAAGAATCTCAACAATTTTTTCGCGTCTTTCCTGCGCGGTCATACTTGCACCTCCCCTTTTCAGTCCTCATTCACGGGATGAAGATTTTTCAGCGAGATATCCATAATCGGTGCGGAATGTGTCAGCGCACCGCTGGAAACAAAGTCAACACCCAAGTCGCAAAGCACTGCGATATTTTCCTTGGTGACATTTCCGGAAACCTCAACCTCGGCTTTTCCGTTTATAATTGAAATTGCCTGCTGCATCTGCTCATGGCTCATGTTGTCAAGCATGATAATGTCTGCACCTGCATCAACGGCTTCTTTTACCATATCGAGATTTTCAACCTCAACTTCGATTTTTCTGACAAACGGTGCATATTCCTTTGCCATGGTCACAGCCTGTCTGACACCACCTGCCGCACCGATGTGATTATCCTTAAGCAAAACACCATCGGAAAGATTGAGGCGATGATTATTTCCGCCGCCGATACGGACTGCATATTTTTCAAAAATACGATTGTTTGGGGTGGTTTTCCTTGTATCAAGCAGCTTTGTTTTTGTGCCTTTCAGAAGAGCGGCTACGGAGTGAGTATATGTTGCAATTCCGCTCATGCGCTGCAAATAATTAAGCGCTGTTCTTTCGCCGCAAAGCAAAACGCGGATATCGCCATATACCTTGGCAAGTAGCTGTCCGTTTTTCACTTCATCGCCGTCAGTAGCAAAGAATTCAATCATCGTTGTTTCATCAAGCAGTGTGAATACTCTGCCGAAAATCTGAAGTCCGCAGATAATTCCATCCTGCTTGCAAATGAGGTCGACTTCACCTTTTTGGTCAACGGGCATAACGCTGTTTGTGGTTACGTCCTCGTTGGTGATATCCTCACGCAGTGCGCTCAAAATCAACGGGTCAACGTTAAGTTTTAGTGTTACAGGGTCAAACATAATTTAATTCCTCCGTTTTCTTTTAGTCAGCTGTTCTCGCCGCCTTGCTTGATTTGATTTTTTCAAACACAAGCTTTTTATAGCTTTCGGCAAGAGCATTTTCATCTTCGTATAAATCTATATCAATGTTATGCTCCGCATGCATGAGCGTTTCATAATTTTCAATTATGTCTGCCGCGGCGCGCTTTGCAAAAACAAGGCTTTCAAGAAGTGAGTTGCTTGCAAGGCGGTTCTTACCGTGTACACCGTTACATGCAGTTTCACCAACGGCATAAAGATGCTGCATTGAAGTTTTGCTTTCATAATTTACTTTGATACCGCCCATAAAATAATGCTGGGCAGGAACAACAGGTATACACTGCTTTGTTACATCATATCCCATCTCACGGCAATGCTCAACAATATTCGGGAAATGTCTCATAAGTTCATCTTCCGGAATAGTACGAAGGTCTTCCCACACGAAATCTGTACCGTCCTTTTCCATCTGAGCAAGGATGGCTTCGGTGAGTTTATCCCTCGGCAAAAGTTCGTTTACAAAGCGATTCATGTTTTTATCATAAAGCTTTGCGCCCTCACCCCTGACAGATTCGGAAATGAGAAAGCTTCTTTCTTCCGCTTTTTCGGTATACAATGTTGTGGGGTGTATCTGAATGTAGTCGATATCTTTAAGTTCAACACCATGCTTGATTGCAATTGCAACCGCATCGCCTGTAAGGTGACGGAAATTCGTTGAGTGTCTGTAAAGTCCGCCGATTCCGCCTGTTGCAAGAACGGTATAATCAGCCGTTACGGGTTCAATCTTTCCGTCAGCGGTTTTGATAACAGCACCAAAGCAATTGTTTTCATCTGAAATAATATCAAGCATTGTTGTATTCTCAAGTAAAGTGACATTTTTCAGATTTTTAACTTGAGATAACAGTTTCGAGGTTATCTCCTTACCTGTTATGTCCGCATGGAACAAAATTCTTTTTGCTGAGTGTGCACCCTCACGAGTGAACGCAAGTTCGCCGTTTTCATCACGTCTGAAATCAACCCCGAATGAGAGCAAGTCGCGAACAACATTTCTGGACGAGCGAATCATTATATCAACGCTTTTTTCATCGTTTTCATAATGACCGGCTTTCATCGTATCATTGAAATAACTTTCATAATCATCTTCGTTTTTGAGCATGCACATGCCGCCCTGTGCCAAAAATGAATCGCTGCTTTCAAGGTCAGACTTTGTGATGAGCAGTATATTTTTATCTTCAGGCAGATTCAGCGCACAGTAAAGACCTGAGCAGCCGCTGCCTATAATCAATATATCGGTTTTCATAATAGTATTGTAACACAGGTTATAATTGATATTAAAAATTTATTCCTATGTCTGAATCCCTTTCGATTTAAACTTCAAATATGCGGCAACAGACATGCACACTATGTCTGTCGCATATTTTGCAATATTATAGCACAAGAATTTACAGCTGACAAGACACCTGACAACAATTTTATTTACAATCTATCTTGACAATAGAGATGCATTTTTGTATAATACCTATAAATTTGGCAGAGCGGAGATGTTGAAAATGCCTACAACAAGACAGTTGCAAGACGAAATTTTACGTTTGAAGAAAGAAAATGATGTTTGTATTTTGGTTCATGCTTATCAGAGCCACGATATATGGGAAGTTGCCGATTATGTCGGCGATTCCTACGGACTCAGTTTGCAGGCTGCAAAATCAGACTGCAAAACAGTTCTCATGTGCGGTGTACGTTTCATGGCTGAAACCGTTAAGATTCTTTCGCCCGAAAAGAAAGTTATTCTTTCAAACTCACAAGCAGGCTGTCCTATGGCAGATCAAATGGACGCGCCGGCAATTACTCAATTGAAAGAAATGTATCCCGATTACACTGTTGCCGCATATGTCAACACAACATCTGAAACAAAAACAGTATGTGACGTTTGTGTTACTTCATCATCAGCAGTGAAAATTATTAAGAATGTTCCGAACAAAAACATTCTGTTTATCCCTGACTGCAACCTTGGTTCATGGGTAGCATCACAAGTGCCCGAAAAGAACATCAAACTTGTTCACGGCGGTTGCCCGACTCATGTGAGAATAAGCAAGAAAGATGTTGAAAAAGCAAAGAAGCTTCATCCGGATGCACTTTTGCTTGTTCATCCCGAATGTACAGCGGAAGTTACTGCCATGGCTGACTATGCAGGAAGCACAACAGGCATCATGGACTATGCGAAAAAAAGCGACAAAACTGAATTCATTATCGGAACAGAGAACAGCATTGTTCAGCATCTTCAGTTTGAATGTCCCGACAAAAAATTCTATCCGCTTTCAAAAGACTGCGTTTGCCACAACATGAAACTGACAACTCTCGGAGATGTTTATAATTGCGTTAAAGGCATCGGCGGAGAAGAAATAATCCTTTCAGATGAAGTCATGACAAAGGCAAAACGCTGCCTTGACACAATGATCACACTCGGAGGCTAAGATTTTTTGAAAAATAGTGCTATTATTTTTTCAAAACACTTGCATTTTAATTAATTATCTGTTAAAATAACCAATGCTTATGTAGTTTATAAAAGTTTAAGGAGGTGCTGAAAAATGGCAAAATGCGAATTTTGTGGTAAAAATGTTTCTTTCGGCATTAAAGTTTCTCACTCACACAGACGTTCAAACAGAACCTGGAAACCCAACGTAAAGCGCGTAAAAGCTATCGTTAACGGTTCACCGAAGAGAGTTTACGCTTGCACACGTTGCTTGCGTTCAGGCAAGGTTACTCGTGCAATCTGATTTTGACTGAAATTTTGATTGAAATGAAATTTTCGGAGCTTTCTTTGAGAGAAGGCTCCTTTTACTTTTTCACGCATATAATCAGGCATGTCCAAAACACAGCAAATAAATCATCCTATAATTTTAATGCGATATGAATAGTAACCTACTTCGCGTTGAAAAATAAAATATAGTAGGCACATCATAGCGTAAATTTTATGTTCAGTAAAAGTATATCCAGTATAATTCAGTAATGACTGTTTCATTTTTATGGTTTATACGCAGTCGGAAAGGTATGAAATTTATGATCGGTATCGGAAAATGGGAAGCAAGCATTAACACATTCATGTTTAAGGCAAAGGGCACAGCCGAAATTAAAGACAATAACGGAGAATATGAAATTCTTTTCGACTTACCCGAAAAATTTAACGGAGCAAAAATCAAATATTATGACATCAGAGAAATCGGCGATGATACTCTGACCGGAAAAGGTGAAATCTCGCTTTTCCCCGGAAAAGTTGCGGAAGGCACGTTCACCTTTAACGGCGACAAAATGAGCGGCACTGTTAAGTTGCCGATTATGGGTGGAATGGAGATTAAGATTAAGGACGGACACAGGGTTAGTTAGGAATGAGGAATGAGGAATGAGGAGTTAGGAGTTGCGGGCAAGGTTGTATGTGACAATTAGATTCAGTCCGCATATGGAAACTCTAGGTAAACGATGATTAAATCCAGTGCACTGATCGTGCCGACAGAAATTCCGTCAGATTGCATAGAATTGACGCAGTCATACTTTCGTATTTCAAGGAAATTCTGTGCGATATGACGGAACTTTATGCAAACGAGCAGTGTGCTGCGATTTATTCAGCGTTTACCTAGGTAATAAGTAATAAGGAATAGTGAATCAGTGCGGTCGCGGGTAAAATTTCTGCGACCTTTACTTTTTTACCCGCAGAAGAATCAAGTGCTTTTTGGAGAGGGTATGTATTTTTTCTAATGCCACTTGAGTTTCTTCTTTCAATTATACTTGACTTTTTAATCAATAATTTGTTATCATAGGAACGGTAGGACTGTAAGGTTAGTCCGTACCGCTTGCTTTGATAGTCACCGTTTGTATTGTTTGTTGGCGGTGGCTATTCTTTTTTATGCCTTGGTGAGCTTTTCAAGATACTTGACAAACTCGTCAAGGTCTTTGCGCTCTTTGGCAGTCATTAGCAGTTTCTTTACATCAAAAAACTACTAAAAATCACTTGCGATCTTTAGTAGTTTTTGCACATTTCTTTTTGGATTTATAAAAGCAACTGAAAGTCAGAAAATAATTTGATTCTGCGGACTGAATCTTTGGACAGGCACAGTTTTTATCCGCAATATTAGCCGTGCGCAAGCACCTGCGGACTGCATCTTTCAATAACAACCAAACTCATCCGCATCATTCCTAACTTCTCACTCCTAATTTCTCATTAAAACAGCGTGCCCCTAAACTCTTCAAGGTTTTCAGGGGTGATTTTTCTTTTGCCCTCTTCAATCTCGTGAATCATTTCTGTCAGCTTATGGTTAACAGGAGTCGGAACACTAAACTCATCACCCTTTGCGGCGAAGTAACCGTTAAAAATATCAATTTCGGTTTTTTCTCCCTTTTCAAGCGATTGGAGCGTTGACGGCTTAACATCTGCATATTTTAGCTTTGACACAAGCCACACAACATAGCGGCACATTGAATTATATACCTCATTATCAAACAGCATGAGCATTTTATAGTTGAGCATTTTGCCATATTTAGGCACGTCAAGATTCATCGCTTTGGCAACGCGCATACCCTCTCTTGCAATTGCAAGATAAAGAGTTCTGGCACGTCTGTCCTCAATCATTTTGCCGAGTTTCAGACCCGTGATTGCGGCAGTTGCGTTGATGCATGAATTGATAATAAGCTTTGAATATTGCTCACGGGTGATATCATTCGATATTTTTGTCGGAAGAACAGCGTCAAGCATACTCTTGAGATAATCAAGCATTCCCGGATGATAGCCGTTCGGCATACCTATGTACATCTCACCAAGACTTGTCATAGTAACATCGTTCACACTGTTTCTTGTTGCACCGAACCCAAGCATACAGCCAACCGCCCTTTTCTCACCGACTATCGCAGCAAGTTCGCTTGTGCAGATACCGTTCTGCATACCGACAACAAGTGAATTATCTTTAAGATACGGCAAAATCAACTTAGCTGAATCGGCCATCGCGGCATACTTCGTTGCAATAAAGCAGACATCAAATTTTGTGTCGCCCATTTCTTCGGCAGAACCGTAACAGGTAAATTTCTCGTTATATTCGCCCTTTGCACCGTGAAGAGAAAATCCGTTTGATTCAATTTCATTTTTCGTTTTTTCACTGTGACAAAGTATGCTCACGTTATAACCTGCATTTTTTGTAAGCACGGCAATTGTTCCGCCTATTGCACCGGCACCGATAACAATTGTTTTCAATTTAAAATCCTCCGCTAAATTAATATTTCATTCTTACTCTTTCTGCAAAGCACATCAAATCCTTGACTTCAAGAACAGTACCGTCATCAAGAACAGCCTTACCTGACAATCTTCCGAACACCTGATGCTGATCTGTTTCAATAATTTTCAAGCTGATTTTTGCTGCACGGTCGATAACAGGTTTGAAGTCCATCTCAAAACGACCGTCGCTCGAAGTGAATGTCCACGGGTCGGTATAGCTTGTTGCCGGAATGTTAAAGCTGACATCGTCAAGTTTGTGAGCAACACCGTCATAGAAAAGTATGTTTTCACTTGCAGCTGTTGTGTCACCGAAACCATAGCCAATATTAAAGCCGAAAGGCTTGCCGTTTATCCAGCCGTTGCCGCTGCCCCAGTTCCATGTGTTGTCATATGTCCACACACCGCGTCCCCAGTCAAGAGTACCGAAGTCGGTTTCGGGGTTGAAGTCATATCTCACACCGTCAAACTCTGCATAGCCTGATGCTCTCATGCAGTTGACTTTCTGATTATAATAGAAAGCTTTTTTGTTTTCTTTCCACGGTGTTGCAATTACCATTGTATCCATCGGCGGCTGTGTAAGGGTCACATCAACTTTAAGCGTCTTACCATCTTTGAAGTTTCTGTATTCACCGAAGATGTGACGTGTTTCGCCGTTTTTGATGAAATCCATGTCAAGGGTTTTATCGTGATAATGTATATCGCCCTTTTCGGATGTTCTCGGAAGATTATACTTACCCATCGGGAAGAAATTAAGAACCGAGTTTGTAATCTCCCACGGATTTTCATCGTCAAAAACAAGCAGTGACGCAGACTGCATGCCGATATATCCGTCATCTGAAAGAGTGAGTGCAACAGCGTGCTTGTCTGCAAGGATGAGATAATAGTCCCATTCCTTGATTCTGAATTTAGGCGCCTTGATATCCTCTCTGTTGTAAACCTGAATCAGGCTTTTTGACCAGCCGGGTTCTGCGAGAGTTCCGTCAGGATTGAGAAGATTGTGTTTTTGAGTAACCTCATGATTTCTTGCCATTTTCGTTATACCTCCACAAAATGTTTCCATTAAATTATATATCATTAGCCAATAATAATAAAGATTTAACAGGAATTTTTTCAGATTTTCATCTTTATCACCAAAAAAGCGGCATATTTTTTGGTAAAAATCCCATCAAATAATTGACATTTAGAACAGAAATGAGTATAATGTAGGGCAAATCGCATTTATTGGAGGTAATTACTATGGCAAGAGTTTATAATTTTTCAGCAGGACCCTCAATGCTTCCTGAATCGGTTCTCAATAAAGCGGCGGCGGAAATGCTCGATTATCAGGGCAGCGGACAATCCGTTATGGAAATGTCACACCGTTCAAAGATTTATCAATCAATCATTGATGAAGCAGAAAGTCTTCTTCGTGAATTGATGAACATTCCGGAAAACTACAAGGTTCTCTTTCTTCAGGGCGGCGCATCAACTCAGTTTGCTGCAATTCCCCTTAACTTCATGAACGGAAGCGGCAAGGCTGATTATATCGTAACAGGTCAGTGGGCAAAGAAAGCTGCCCAGGAAGCTCAGAAATACGGTGATGTTAAAATTGCAGCATCATCAGCTGACAAAACATTTTCATATATTCCTAAAACAACACGTGAAGATTTCAGAGCCGACGCAGACTATGTTTACTACTGCATGAACAACACAATTTACGGCACTCTTTTCAAAGATATTCCTGACACAGGTGACATTCCTCTTATCGTTGACGTTTCATCATGCTTCTGCTCAGAGCCTATTGACGTTTCAAAGTTCGCTGTTGTTTACGGCGGCGCTCAGAAAAACATCGCTCCGGCAGGTCTTACAATTGTAATTGTTCGTGAGGATATGCTCGGAAAGGCACGTGAACTCACACCGACAATGCTCGACTATAAGGTTCAGGCTGACAACGGTTCAATGTACAACACACCGCCGTGCTACACAATTTACATGTGCAAGCTTGTTCTTGAATGGATCAAGAGCATGGGCGGACTTGAAAGAATGAAGGAACATAACGTTAAGAAAGCAAAGATTCTTTATGATTTCCTTGACAACAGCAAAATGTTCAAGGGTACTGTTGTTCCCGAAGATCGTTCACTCATGAATGTTCCGTTCGTAACAGACAGCGATGAACTTAACGCTAAATTCATCAAAGAAGCTGAGGCAGCAGGTTTTGTTAATCTCAAGGGTCACAGATCTGTTGGCGGCATGAGAGCATCAATCTATAACGCAATGCCGATTGAAGGCGTCGAAAAGCTTGTTGCTTTCATGGAAGAGTTTGAAAAGGCTAACAGCTGATTAAACTTCTGAAAAAAATCAATCCGATACTTGCTTGTGCAGGTATCGGATTTTTTCATTAGGAATTGAAAGTGAGAAATAGTAAGAACCGGTGAATTGGTACGCGGGTCAGATTATGCTGAATTTAAGATATCGTCCGCATATTTTAGCATGATACATCTTTTGACTTGTCCTCATGCCGGACGGGCAGTTACTTTTTCTGCGTTCAGAAAAAGTAACCAAAAAGAAACTCTGACGTACGCAAAAAACGGCGAAAAATCGTTCCGATTTTTGCCGTAATTTGCTATAGGTAAGTTTGTACTAACTTTCATGTCCTTTGGACGCCTTACAATAATGACGAAATACGTTCGGCTACAGTAAGACTGTTCACCATAACCATAGAGATTCAAAACAGTTGGGGCTTTGTCGGCTGTCTTTACTTGTAGTCTTATTGGAAAATTGTTTTTATTTATTTTTCTATTTTGATTCAGCATATAATTTCATTTTGCGGATGATAAGTTAAGACAGTAGATATTTTATCCGCGACCTTCGTTCCTCACTCCTCATTCCTCGTTTTTTCTTTGCGGACTATTGCTCACAATAGGTACAATCTTCCCCGCAATTACGCATTACGCATTAAATAAGGGTGATAACTATGATAGAAAGAAGAAAAACTAAGGCTGTCAAGGTCGGTTCTTTTGTAATCGGCGGCGACAGTGATATTACAGTTCAGTCAATGCTTAACATTCCTGCTCATGACATTGACGGAAACGTTAAGCAGGCACTTGCTCTTGAAAAAGCAGGTTGTCAGATAATCCGAGTTGCAGTCCCCGACAGTGAGGCTGTTAAAACGGTTTATGCACTGAAAAATGCAGTTGATGTACCTGTCGTGGCTGATATCCATTTCAACCATAAAATTGCGCTTGACTGTGTTGACGCAGGTGTTGACAAGATACGCATCAATCCGGGCAATATCGGCGCTGATGAAAATGTGAAAGCCGTTGCTGAAAAGTGCAAGGCTCACGGTGTGCCGATTCGAATCGGTGTTAATTCGGGTTCTGTTGAAAAGGATATTCTTGCAAAATACGGCGCGCCCACACCTATGGCAATGGCTGAAAGCGCAATGTATCATGTCAGACTTCTTGAAAAATATGATTTTGATGATATCGTGATTTCAATCAAATCATCGGATGTACATAATATGATAAAAGCATATGAAACAGTTGCTCAAATGTGTGACTATCCGCTTCATCTTGGTGTTACGGAATCCGGTACGCAGCGAATGGGACTTATCAAATCATCGGTTGGTATCGGTTCGCTTCTAACTAGAGGTATCGGTGACACGATCAGAGTTTCGCTTACTGCAGACCCTGTCAATGAGGTTTACGCAGGTTTTGACATTCTTAAGGCAATCGGCATGAAAAAGAACAGTCCCGCTTTGGTATCATGTCCCACATGCGGCAGAACAAAAATTGACCTTATCTCACTTGCAAACGAGGTTGAAGAAAGACTTCGCGATGTTGACAAGCCTCTTAAGGTTGCAGTCATGGGCTGTGCAGTCAACGGACCGGGAGAAGCCAGAGAAGCAGATATCGGTATTGCAGGCGGTGACGGCTGCGGACTGATTTTCAAGCACGGCGAAATTTTGCGCAAGGTCGCAGAGGATAAAATCGTTGATGAATTGTTCAAGGAAATTGAGTCGATGAAATAAGTATTGTTTAATATACGGGGAGAAAAAATGAATTGTAGTTTTATTTCGCTTTTCGGCGAGATGTTTAATGATGAAGTACTGACATCTGTTTTCGCTCAGTGTCAGGTTGAGAATATAAAAATATACAATGAAAAACGGCTCATGGAGCTTGATTTGTGCTTTGACAAATTGGTGAACGGTGCAGTGATTGAGAAGGCAGAGAGCGTTATTGCATCTCTGCTCAGACTTAACCATGCGGTAATCAATCCGAAAATGCCTTCCGAATGTTTTTCAGAGGAATATTTTGATACGATAGTGCGCTGTGTCAATGCGTCAGTTGCCGCAAGTAACGGCTTTTTTAAGGGCAGTACCGCCAACTTTGACGGTAAAAAGTTAACTGTTAATCTCACTCACGGCGGTATGGATGTTCTTC
Organism: Ruminococcus sp.; assembly: GCA_023665555.1. GTDB lineage: Bacteria > Bacillota > Clostridia > Oscillospirales > Acutalibacteraceae > UBA6857. The sequence goes on along the minus strand of JAMPDR010000018.1, from coordinate 25,302 downwards.
GTGAATGCGGTTGTGATACGTTCATCGTGAACCTTGTTAAAAAGCGTTTTTCAAGGGCTATAGAGGTTGATTTTGTCGGCGAGGAAATGACAATTGACAGCAAAGAAGTTGTTTCGATGATTAAACAGGCTGAAAAAGATATACCGAAAAGTGTTATCGCAAAAATGCAGCCGTCAGATTCCCCGTCAAAACCCAAGGAGCACAAAATCGTTGAAGGCCTTCCGATTTATCTCGATACGGCAAGGCCAATTTACGGTAGCAAAATCACTAAAATGCCAAAGCCGCTTGCTGAAGTTTCAATTGATGACGGCAGCTGTGTTATATGGGGTGATGTTTTCTCATTTGAAAGCAGAGAAACCAAAGACGGAAGAAGCAATATTATCAATTTCAATGTTACAGACGGTACATATTCGTACACATGTAAAGTGTTCGAACGAAAAGAAAACTGCGCTCAGCTGCTTGACAAAATCAAGGAGGGTGTAACTGTTCTTATAAGGGGCGATGTCATATTTGATAAATATTCAAGCGAATACGTTATCTCACCAAAGGCGATATCGCTTGTTGAAAAAATCAAGCCGAAAGATGATGCAGAAGAAAAACGTGTTGAACTTCATCTTCATACCAAAATGTCTATGATGGACGGCATGACAGACGCAAAGGTTCTTGTTAAGCGCGCCATTGACTGGGGACACAAAGCAATTGCAATCACTGACCACGGTGTTGTTCAGGCATATCCCGAAGCAAGAGCCGCGGCAGGCGATAAGATAAAGATAATCTATGGTATGGAGGCTTACTTTATTGATGATACACAGCAATCGTTTGATGATTGGAAAAAAGTCAAAAAAGCGAAGTATTTCCATCAAATTATTCTTGCCAGAAATAACACAGGACTAAAAAACCTCTATCAGCTTATATCGCTTTCCAACCTCAAATATTTCTACCGCCGCCCGATAATACCTAAAAGTGAACTTATCAAGCATCGAGAGGGACTCATTATCGGCAGTGCCTGTGAAGCAGGTGAACTTTACAGAGCAATTGTAAACGGCGAAAGTGATGAGCGTATTCTTGAAATTGCATCTTTTTATGATTATCTGGAAATTCAGCCATGCGGAAACAATGAATACATGATAAGGAGTGAGAAATATCCAGATATCACTTCTGTTGAGGATATTCAAAACTTCAACCGCAAGGTTATACACGTTGCTGATCAGCTTGGTAAGCTGGTTGTTGCAACATGCGACGTACATTTTATCGATCCCGGTGACTCGGCATACAGAGCCATTCTCATGGCTGGACAGGGATTCCCTGATGCAGATAAACAGGCACCGCTGTATTTCAGAAATACAAACGATATGCTTGCCGAGTTTGCATATCTCGGCGAAGAAACTGCCAAAGAGGTGGTTATCACTAACCCGAATATTATCGCGGATATGATTGAAAGAATCATTCCGATTCCGAACGGAAACTATCCGCCGAGCATCGACGGCGCTGACGATGAGTTGAAATCGCTTTGCTGGGAAAGAACAAAGCGTCTTTACGGTGACCCTGTTCCTGAGTATGTTGCATTAAGACTCACAAGAGAGCTTGACTCAATCATTAAGCACGGATTCGGCGTTCTTTATATGATCGCGCAGAAACTTGTTAAAAACTCAGAGGATCACGGATATCACGTTGGCTCACGAGGTTCTGTAGGTTCGTCTTATGTTGCGAATGCGTCGGGTATCTCTGAGGTTAATCCGCTTGCGCCGCATTACAGATGTCCGAACTGCAAGCACAGCGAATTTTTCCTTGATGGTTCTGTGGGTTCCGGATATGACCTGCCGGTTAAGGCATGTCCCGAATGCGGAACAAACATGGAACGTGACGGACACGACATTCCGTTTGAAACATTCCTTGGCTTCAAGGGTGATAAAAGCCCTGATATCGACCTTAACTTCTCAGGTGATTATCAGTCAAGAGCACATAAATACACCGAAGATCTGTTCGGTTCGTCACATGTTTTCAAGGCAGGAACAATGGCAACAGTTGCCGACAAAACTGCTTACGGATATGTTAAGAAATATCTTGAAGAAAGAGGACTGAAAGTCAGCCGTGCCGAAGAGGACAGGCTCACACGAGGATGCACAGGTGTTAAGCGAACAACAGGTCAGCATCCGGGCGGCATGGTGGTTGTGCCGAATGCATATGAGGCAGAGGATTTCACTCCTGTTCAGCATCCTGCCGATGATGCAAACAAAGGCACTGTTACAACACACTTTGACTTCCATGCACTTCATGATACCATCCTCAAACTTGATAACCTCGGTCACGATGTTCCGACACTTTATAAACATCTTGAAGATTTAACCGGTATTCCGGTTATGGAAACAGATATCTGCGATCCTAAAGTATATGAACTTTTGGCATCGCCCGAACCACTCGGAGTTACCGCAGAGGATATAGACTGTCCAACGGGAACGCTTTCTATTCCTGAACTCGGCACTCCGTTCACCATTCAAATGCTGCTTGATGCAAAGCCGAAAAATTTCTCGGACATGCTTCAGATTTCAGGTCTGTCACATGGTACTGACGTTTGGCTCGGTAATGCGCAGGAACTTATCAAAGACGGAATCTGCACGATTTCCGAAGTTATCGGTACTCGTGACAGCATCATGGTTTATCTTATGCATAAAGGCCTTGAACCGAGCATGGCTTTCAAAATCATGGAGATCGTGCGTAAAGGTAAGGCAACAAAACTTTTGACAGAAGAACATATTCAAGCAATGAAAGATCACGGTGTTGAGCAGTGGTACATTGATTCGTGCATGAAAATCAAATACATGTTCCCGAAAGCTCATGCTGCTGCATATGTTAGTGCGGCACTTAGACTCGGTTGGTATAAGATATACTATCCGTTGGAGTATTACGCAGCATTCATGACTGTCCGCGGCGGCGATATTGACGCTGTTGCTGTTCTTGAGGGCAGACATGCTGTGCAGGATCGTATGGCAGAAATTAAGCGTATGGGTAAAGAGGCCGCTCCTAAAGAGCAGAATATGTATCCCGGCTTGCAGGTAGTTAACGAAATGATGGCAAGGGGAATTGAGTTTTTGCCTGTTGACATTTATAAATCAGACGCAAGAGTGTATCAGATTGAGAACGGTAAAATCAGGATGCCGTTTAATGCGCTCAGCGGTGTTGGTGACAGTGCCGCCGAGGGGCTTGCCAACGCAAAATTCAAAAATAAAGAAAATGCAGACGACGGATTGATAACCTTTGTTGCAATTGATGATTTTGCGTCAAAGGCAGGCGCATCAAGTTCTGTTATCGAAGCGCTCAGGCAAGTTGGTGCATTTGCAGGGTTACCCGAAACAACGCAGATGAATCTGTTCGATTTGTTTTAAAACTAGTTGGGAATGAGAAGTTTGGTTTAATGAGAAATTAGGAGTGAGGAACGAAGGTTGCGGGCAAGCAATCGACAACTGTTAGTTTCTCATCCGCAAAGATAGATAGCAATTATTTATAGATTGTTAGATGCTATTTAATTCCGCGGACTAATGATTTAAAATTGGTTACTGATTTAATCGCGACTGCAACTCCTAATTCCTCATTTGTTTAAAATTCTAACAATTTAAAGCTTTTATTTGGAGGTGTGATTAATGTCAATCGAACTGACAGAATCTGAGCGCCTTGAACCGCTCGGCAATAATATGGAAATCGTTGTGTCCGATGATCACACTTTCGGAACAGATGCGGTTCTGCTTGCCGCTTTCGCAAACATAAGGAAGAAAGATAAGGCCTGCGACATGGGAACAGGCTGCGGAATAATACCGCTCATCTGGTGCAAGGGCGAGGTTAATAATATCACTGCCGTTGACATCCAGAAAAAAGCGTGCTCACAGGCGCAAAAGTCGGTTGAGTTGAACGCACTCAAAGAAAAAATGACGGTTGTCAATGCCGATATTCGCTCGCTTAAAGGTGTGCTTGATCTTGGTACATATGACCTTGTGACGATGAATCCGCCGTATAAACCTGTTGGAACCGGAATTGAAAGTATCAGCGATGCAGACAAAATTGCACGGCACGAAACCATGTGTACAATTGACGATGCAGTTGCGGCCGCGGCATCATTGTTGAAATTCGGCGGCAGATTCTGCATGTGTCACCGTCCGGAAAGACTGTGCGACATAATTTGCAGTATGAGAAACGGCAAAATTGAGGTTAAGCGGATTCGCTTTGTTGTTCAAAGCGAGGGTAAAGCGCCGTGGCTTGTTCTTGTTGAGGGCAAGCGCGGAGCAAAAAGCAGTGTAACTGTTGAAAAAAATCTTGTAATGAAAAATTCTGACGGTTCAAATACAGACGAGTTCAGAGCGATGTTCGGCGATTACATGGACGGACACCAATAGAGGTAAATAAGTAAGAGGGAATAGTGAAGAGGTGTAATTAGGAATGAGGAGTGAGGAACGAAGGTTGCGGGCAAGCAATCGACAATTGTTAGTTTCTTACCCGCAAAGATAGATAGCAGTTATTTATAGATTGTTATTATAATAACTCTCTAATTGTTAGATACCATTTAATTCCGCGGACTAATGATTTAAAATTGGTTACTGATTTAATCGCGACCGCAACTCCTCACTCCTAATTCCTCATTTCTAATTAATCTATGCTGTGTTTTGCAGTAGACTGGAAATATAAGGGAGAAACACAATGAGCGGAAAATTATTTGTTGTCGGTACACCGATAGGCAATCTCGGCGATATCTCGCCAAGAGCACTTGAAACTCTTGAAAGCGTTGACTTTATTGCCGCCGAAGATACAAGGGTTACTTTGAAATTGCTGAATCATTTTGAAATAAAAAAGCCGATGATAAGCTATTTTGAGCACAACAGACGTGCTAAAGGTGAGATCATTGTGCAAAGAATTCTTACAGGTGAAAACTGTGCAATCGTAACAGATGCAGGTATGCCTGCGGTTTCAGATCCGGGTGAGGATTTGGTTGCGCTGTGTCATGAAACGGGAATCACAGTCAATGTTGTTCCCGGACCGTCGGCTTTTGTTGCGGCAATTGCACTTTCGGGCCTTCATGTGGGACGTTTTACGTTTGAAGGATTTTTGAGTGTGAACAAACCCGGCAGAATTGAACATCTGAGTTCACTGGTTCACGAAAAACGAACAATGGTATTCTATGAAGCACCGCATAAACTTGCGGCAACACTTAAGGATTTGTATACTTATTTTGGCGACAGACAGCTTGCAATTGTGCGCGAGATAACAAAAATTCACGAAGAGGTGATTCGCACAACACTTGCCGAAGCATCTGCAATTTATGCTGAGCAGCCGCTCAAAGGTGAGATAGTTTTGGTTGTTGAGGGTGAACCCGAAAGCGAAGAAGAGGGATATACCTTTGACGATGCAGTTGAATTGGCACGCAGATATGAACAGGATGGTATCGGTGCAAGCCTTGCGGCAAAACAGGCTGCAAAAGAAACCGGCTTCAAAAAGGGAGATATTTATAAGGCACTGCAAGAGTGAATTTTAAGTAATAGGTAATAAGTAATAGTGAAAAAGTATGGTCGCGAGAAAAATGTGACAAGATTCAGCCTTTATACCGCGAAGATAGAGAGTAGTTGTCTTATAGTTCGTTATTATAATAACTTTCTGACTGTTAAGTATCATTTAAATTCGTGGGTTATTGATTTAATCGTGACCTCACTTCCTAATTCCTCACTCCTAATTCCTAATTTTCTCAAATAACTTATTATAACGAAAGATTTGGTGATTTATATGCAGGATTTTCAAGCTTGGATGGCTCAGTATTGGCGATATGTTATAGGGTTGATTGGTGTTTGCATTGTAGCTTTTTTTATTTTCCGTGCAGCAATGCGCTCATATAAACGCTATTATAAAAGATACCATGAGCAGGAGGCAGGTATAAAACATCTGCTTGAACTGAAAGAAAAATATCAGAATCTGACAACGGATGTCATTGCTGATGCGCCTGATGATGAACTTCTGGAGGGTGTGGCACTGTCATATCAACTTGTTTTGCAAAAGGAAGAGGACATGACAGCTCAGTTTAATAAACTTCCGCAGGAAAAACAGTTCATTTATGTGCTTGATGTTTTTGTTCAGGATAAGTCGGTTGAAACATTTTTCAGGGAGAACGGCAAAGAACTTACTGAAATAATCGTTCCCGCACTCGAAATGCTTGGTATGGATGAAGCTGCGAAAAAGGCGGAGAAGGTCAGACTTATGTTTGATGAAAACGATGATACAACATCCATCAGTAAGAACTTAATTGAACAGACCGAAAAATACTTTGAAGAAAACGAAATTTTAACTAAGATTAAATTGAATACGGCAAAATATATCAAAGAAAATGCAGAAAAATTCATTTGATGAATCACTGTATTTTCCATTGACTTTATCTAAGTTTAAAGCTATAATATTTGAGCATACCGTTTTAAAGCGGGGAAGTGGACAATTAGAGGTTTATTTGCCATGTGTTTCCCCGCCGCAGGCGGGGAAACACAAATTAAACTCCGCATTTTGGACACTCCCAAAAGCGGAAAGTATGAAGAAAGGACGATTGCGAAATATGCTACTTGCCTGTTTCGTGTCGTATGGCGATTGATATGAAAAAAATTGTTGCTGTATTTCTCGCATTTATGATAGCCGCATTGTTTGTGGCATGCGGAGATAATGATAACGGCGAAACAACTTTGCCGAATATGTTGCTTACGAATGTTCCCTCACTGTCGTCAACACCGACTCAGCCTAATGTTACTGCTGAGAACGTCAGTGCAAACACAAATGGAAACGCTTCGCACACAATGGTTCTCACGACACAGCAGGGAATGGCTATGCCGACAGTTGTTACAACTGCTTTTACTCCTGATCCAGTTGTTGCCGCTCAGAATAATTCAACAGCTACGGATTTCAATTTGACAATTCCCTCAAACATGACTCCGCCTGTTGTTTCATACAGCACTCAGACAACAGCTAGGACGACCACAACAAAGAAAACCACAACCTCACAGTCGGAAGAACCGGAAGAGGAAGTTACAGAGAAGAAGCAGCCAACAGCAAAGGTGATTGACGAGCAGGGCTGTAATACACTTAGCAATCATCAGTGCGAAATTACGTTTTCACCTGACGGTTGGGGGAGCGGTATCAAGAGTAATAGTAGGACGATCCAAGTATATCATTCCAACGGAGAATCAAAGTCGGTTACCGCACGTGTTGCAGGAAAGGACGCGGATGGAAATTACAGAATTATAATCGATACATCTGAGTTTGAAGTAGGTACGATTAGTTTTACACTTCCGACTCAATTTGTTGAGTCAAAGGATGGTTTATCTTATAGTGAGGAGAAATCAATGTCCGCCAATCTTTATTGGGATGAAGTAGACGAATAAATAATGATAGTCAAAGTGATGTTATCCATAAACCAAACGATAGCATCACTTTATTTTTATTTTAATATTTCTTTATAGTTAATGCTCAAAAACGAAAAAAATTTATGAAAAAGTATTGACTTTATATTAAATAAATGTTAACATATATACATCACGAGACAGTGAAATTTATATTATCTTAAGCGGGAGGTTTTCACAATGAGTGATAAGGAACTTTTTGACACACTGCTTTCAAACGTTGTAAGAATCGTATCTTTGGTTATGAAACTTGTTTCAGCTATCGATGCTAAAGAGGCACAGGAAAAGAAAGAGAAGATTGAGAAAGCTATTGACGTGATCGATAAGGTAGCATCATATCTTTAATTTGAATTTTAAGCAACTCGCCAAACGGGTTGCTCTTTTCTTTTGTATGTGTTTTCAACTGATTACCGCAGACTTTGGTTTGCGGTCAATTTTTTTGTTAATACTATTGATGAATATCGTTTCTTCGCCGGAGGTTATAACATGAGCAATAATTTTCATTTGCGCGCACGAATGTTTCAAAGCGGCAGGTTTGTTTACACTTTTATGGCTTTGATCGTTCCGACTGCAACGGTGATTTCGTTCAATGCAGTGCCGATTCTGATGGAGCAATTCGCGCCCTATGACAGCATATCATTTGCCGTGATGAAAACGATTGTTTCATTTTTTACGGCGGCTGCATGCATATATTCATATTTCGCATTTTCATGTGGGATAAAAAAGTACTTTTTAGGATATATTGACAGCGAAAAAAGCAAACTTTCATTTTTGTTTCACTTTTTCAGACCATCAAATGTTATAAAAACAGCAAAATTCGCCATCTGCTTTATTTTTGTTAAGCTTCTCTGTTTTGCAGTTTGCTTTGCTCCGACAGCCGTAATGTTGTTCTTGTTTGTTCGCATGGTCAACAATGACAGTTCCTTAAAGGTCACGGCAATTTTTGGCTGCTGTCTGTTGTTGATGTTTATTTGCAGTATGTACTTTTATTTCAAGTCAAAGCGGCTGTTGTTTCTATGTGAATATATTTTTGTCGAAGAACCATCGCAGAGTTTTTTTGCGTGCGCAAAAATAAGCACCGAAAAAATGGCTAATGAATCGGGAAAGCTGTTCAGACTCAGAATGAGTTTTGCAGGCTGGATAATGTCATGCGTTGTGATATTTCCGATTGCCTATGTGTGGGGGTATTATCAGCAGGCAATGGCAGTGGCGGCGGAGGACTTTTTAATGCGTAATGCTTAATTCGTAATGCATAATTGCGGGGAAGATTGTGCCTATGGTGAGTAATAGTCCGCAGAGAAGGCTAACGCAGCTAAATTATGCTTGGCATAGCTAAATTGTTCACTACGTTCACAGTTAAATTTGCTTCGCAAGCTAAATTATTCACTGCGTGAATAGCTGTTTTGTAGGGGACGGCGTCCTCGACGTCCTGTAAACACCAATGTCACTAACTTAGAGTATTATTGCTACATTAGAATAATTGCGTAGGGGCGCGCATTGCGCGTCCGTGCAATCTTACGGTTTTGTGTGCGCCCATACAAATATAATTCATTTTTACATTAAAATACTACAATTTTATGTTTCTTTCTTTAAGTTAATGACATTGCATAATACTTTTACTTTGTGCACTCAAGATGTCTTGATTAAAAATAACAGTTATGATACAATTTATAACAGTAACTAAACAGAAAGGAAAGCATAAAATGGAAATAAATATATATGTTCCGAATATGGACTGGCTCATCGGCGGTTCGAGAATCGGCGGTGACTATAACAGATATTACGGGTCACTTGGCAGTGACGGAAAACTTGGCGCTTACGGCAGAAAAATTTTCAATTATACCGTTTGGCTTGAAAAACTTGACGAACAGGAAATACTTAAAGCGGCGGTATATTACGGCTTGAAGAGTTTCGATAACACCGCAGAGGAAGATATCGAAACTGAAGTTTTCGAGCCGGAGCAGGACAGCATACCTGTAATTAAGGCATGGATAACAGAGAAAGCCAGGGAGTTTTTTATGGAATGATGTAAAAAGCACTTGACAAATGTATTTCACAGTGATAAAATTTAATCAAAATAAACCGTTGAGGCGGGGATAAAGGCGATCATGCTCGCACAGAGAGTCCGTGTTGCTGGGAATCGGACGGAAAACAAGTCGTCAAATGGGCCGCTGAGGGCGCAGTCAAAGGTGAGTTTCACTGAGTATTCTGCGACGTGTAAGACATACGTAAGTTGTCGGGGATATGATGGTATCCTGCAAAGTGCGCAGTATAACTGCGAATCAAGGTGGCACCACGGATAAAATTACTTATTCGTCCTTGACAGAGAATCAAACTCTGTCAAGGACTTTTTATTTTTAGGAGTGGATTTATTTGCCGTGTTTTCCCTGCCGCAGGCGGAGAAAACACAAACAAAACTTCGCATTTTAGCCACTCCCTTATTTTGCAAAAGGAGGCAAATTTATGATTAAGCCGAGTTTGGATGAGGTCAGAAAAATTGCGGCAGACGGTGTCTATAACACGGTACCTGTCAGCACGGAAATTTACTCAGATGTCAAAACTCCCGTTGAAGTTATGAGAATTCTGATGAATGTTTCCGACCATTGCTATATGCTTGAAAGCGCAGGCGATAACGAAAATTGGGGTAGGTACACTTTTCTCGGTTATGCACCTAAAATGGAGATCACCTGTGTCGGCGGTGTTTTCAAAGCAAACGGACTGACTATTGAAACCAATGAACCGCAAAAATATATCAGAGAGATTCTCTCGCAGTATAAATGCAAGCCAATGGATTATCTGCCGTCATTCTCAGGCGGTTTGGTGGGATATTTCTCGTATGATTATCTCAAATATTCTGAGCCGAGTCTTCGATTAGATGCAAAAGATACCGAAGCTTTCAACGATGTTGACCTGATGCTGTTTGACAAGGTTATTGCTTTTGATAACTTTAGGCAGAAAATAATTCTTATTGTCAATATTTCACTTGAACATGCCGAGTCTGAATATAACCGTGCGGTTATAGAACTTGAACAGATGAAAAATCTTATCAGAAACGGTACACCGAAAAAGAACCTCGGAGGTACGCTGAAGTCTGAGTTCACACCGCTTTTCAACGAAGAGCAGTATTGCGGAATGGTTGACAGAGTTAAGCATCATATTGTTGAGGGAGATATTTTCCAGTTGGTGCTTTCCAACCGACTTGAAGCGGAATTTGAAGGCAGTCTGTTCAATACCTACAGAGTTTTGCGTTCACTTAATCCGTCACCGTATATGTTCTATTTTTCAGGTTCTGATATGGAGGTTGCAGGCGCATCACCCGAAACATTGGTAAAACTTGAAAACGGAGTTTTGCATACATTCCCGCTTGCGGGAACGCGTCCGAGAGGTAAGACTGAAAAGGAAGATATCGAACTTGAAAAAGGCTTGCTTGAAGATGAAAAGGAACTTGCAGAGCATAACATGCTCGTTGACCTCGGCAGAAACGACCTTGGCAAAATCAGCAAATTCGGCACAGTTGAGGTTGAAAAGTATCACGTGATTCAAAGGTATTCCCACGTTATGCACATCGGCTCAACCGTAAAGGGAGAGATTGCAGATGGGTTTGATGCTCTGGACGCTGTGAACGCTGTTCTCCCGGCAGGAACACTTTCGGGTGCGCCGAAAATAAAGGCATGTCAGCTGATAAATGACCTTGAAGATAATAAACGCGGAATCTATGGCGGAGCAATCGGATACATTGATTTTGCGGGAAATCTTGATACGTGTATTGCAATCCGAATCGCATATAAAAAGAACGGCAAAGTGTTTGTTCGCAGCGGTGCAGGAATCGTTGCAGATTCTGTTCCTGAAAAGGAATACCGCGAATGTATAAATAAAGCGGCGGCTGTTGTCAGTGCATTGAAAACCGCACAGGAGGCAGATTTATGATACTTTTAATTGATAACTATGACAGCTTTTCATATAACCTTTTTCAGCTTGTCGGTTCAATAAATCCTGATATTAAGGTTATCAGAAATGATGCGCTGACAGTTTCGGAAATCGAAAGTTTAGCGCCGCAGAGTATAATTATCTCACCCGGTCCCGGCAGACCTGAGGACGCAGGTGTATGCATTGAGGTTGTGAAACAGCTTGGCGGAAAGATACCTATTTTGGGTGTATGCCTTGGGCATCAGTCAATTTGTGCGGCTTACGGTGCAACGGTTTCATATGCAAAGCAGTTGATGCACGGAAAACAGTCAGACACTGAAATTGACACAGAATGTGAAATTTTCAAAGGACTTGACAAAATTGAGCCTGTTGCAAGATATCATTCGCTTGCGGCGGTTGAAAGCACAATGCCCGATTGTCTGAAAATTACGGCGAGAACGCAGGATGGCGAAATCATGGCAGTTAAGCACAAAGAATATGATGTTTACGGCTTGCAGTTTCACCCTGAATCAATCATGACACCGCATGGCAAGGTTATGCTTGAGAACTTTGTCAGGTTGGGAAAGTAGAGAAATTAGAAGATTGGAACGTAAAGAATGAGGAATTAGGAGTGAGGAGTGAGGAGTGAGGAACGAAGGTCGCGGGGAAGAGAGTAGTAACTGTTAGTTTCTTATCCGCAAAAATTGATAGAAACTATTTTACAGTTTGTTATTATAATAACTCTCTATCCATTAGATGTAATTTGATTTCGCGGGCGAATGATTTAAAATTTGTCACTGATTTATTCGCGACCGCAATTCCTCACTCCTAATTCCTCATTTAATAAAGCATTTCATTCTCAATCAATAAACACACGCACGCAAATAAATCTAACTCAAATCATAAACACATTAAGGAGGAACATCTATGATTAAAGAAGCTATTATCAAAATTGTTAATAAAGAGGATCTGACCTATGATGAAGCATATCAGGTCATGAACGAAATCATGAGCGGCGAAACAACTCCCACTCAGAACGCGGCTTTCCTTGCAGCGCTTTCAACCAAAAGCACAAGAGCGGAAACGATTGAGGAAATTTCAGGCTGTGCCGCTGCAATGAGAAGTCATGCAGAAAAGGTTGAAAACGACATGGAAACGCTTGAAATCGTTGGAACAGGCGGTGATGGAGCACACAGCTTTAACATTTCAACAACATCAGCTTTTGTTCTTGCGGCAGGCGGTGTTAAAGTTTCAAAACATGGCAATCGTGCGGCATCGTCATCATCAGGAACAGCTGATTGCCTTGAAGCGCTCGGTGCAAACATCAACCTTGAACCCGAAAAATGCATTGATCTTCTGCACAAAGTCGGTTTTTGCTTTATGTTCGCTCAGAAGTATCATACTTCAATGAAATATGTAGGTGCAATCAGAAAAGAACTCGGTTTCAGAACAGTGTTCAACATCCTCGGACCGCTCACGAATCCTGCGTGTCCCACGATGCAGCTTTTGGGTGTTTATGATGAATCGCTTGTTGAACCGCTTGCACAGGTGCTCATGAGCCTTGGTGTCAAAAAAGGTCTTGTAGTTTACGGTCAGGATAAACTTGATGAAATTTCAATGAGTGCTCCCACCGCTGTTTGCGATTTTAAGGACGGACGCTATAAAACATATGTGATCCAGCCCGAAGACTTCGGCTTTGAACGTTGTGAAAAAAGCGAACTTGTCGGAGGTACTCCTGAGGAAAACGCAGAAATTACAACAGGTATACTAAAAGGCGAAATTCAAGGCGCAAAGAGAAATGTTGTTCTGATGAACGCAGGTGCAGGACTTTATATAGCTGACAAAGCCGAAAGTATTGCTGACGGAATAAAGCTTGCAGCTGAAATAATTGACAGCGGTGCAGCATATAAAAAGCTCAATGAATTTAAAGAGGAATCAAATAAGTGATGAATATTCTTGAAACGATTGCAGATTACACGAAAATCAGAGTTGCCGAAAGAAAAAAAGAAGTATCGCTTGATGAAATAAAAACACAGGCTCTCGGCATGAACACACAAACAGGTTTTCCGTTTGAAAAGGCACTCGCCCAAAGTGAAATAACTTTTATTTGCGAATGTAAAAAAGCGTCACCGTCAAAAGGAGTCATTGCAGAAGAATTTCCTTATCTTGACATTGCAAAGGATTATGAAAAGGCGGGCGCAGGAGCAATTTCAATTTTAACCGAACCGAAATGGTTTAAGGGAAATGATACGTATCTCAAAGAAATTGCCGCAAATGTCGGCATACCGTGTCTTAGAAAAGATTTTACCGTTGATGAGTATATGATTTATGAGACTAAAACTCTAGGTGCAAGCGCGGTGCTTCTGATTTGTTCACTGCTTGACAGTAATACATTGAGCGAATATATCAAAATTTGTGATTCACTTGGCTTGTCAGCACTTGTTGAGGCGCATGATGAAAGTGAGATTGAGTCGGCAATCAAAGCGGGAGCAAGAATTATCGGTGTAAACAACCGCAATTTAAAGGATTTTACCGTTGATATCAATAACAGTGTTAGACTTAGAAAACTTGTACCCGATGAAGTACTGTTCGTTGCGGAAAGCGGAATCAAAACTGCTGAAGATATTGCAGTGCTGAAAAATGCAAATGTCAACGCTGTGCTTATTGGTGAAACACTGATGCGTTCCGATAACAAAAAAGCCATGCTTGATTCGCTCAGAGGAAAAAGCGTATGATCAAAGATGCAGTAAAAATTAAAGTTTGCGGTCTGAGAAAAGAATGTGATATTGATTATGTCAACGAACTGAAACCTGATTACATCGGCTTTATTTTCGCAAAAGACAGAAGAAGATATATCACCCCGGAACAGGCTTTGAAGTTGAGGAATTGGCTTGACAGTTCGATTATATCTGTTGGTGTTTTCGTGAACGAAAGTGAAGAAGTGATAGTTGATATCGTAAAAAGTAAGGCCATCGGAATGATTCAGCTGCATGGAACCGAAAGCGAAGAATTTATTGCTTCGCTTAGAGAAAAAGTGGATATTCCGATTATCAAAGCGTTTACGATTAAATCCGAAAGTGACATTGAAAATGCAAAAGTATCATCGGCGGATTTTATATTGCTTGACAACGGAATCGGCGGAACAGGTGAAAGTTTCAACTGGTCGCTGATAAGAAACATTGGCCGTCCGTATTTTCTTGCAGGCGGATTGAGTGAAGAAAATATTGAAACAGCAATCAGTGATTTAAACCCGTTTGCAGTTGATGTAAGTTCGGCGGTTGAAACTGACGGATATAAAGATTATAATAAAATAAAGAATTTTATTGAAAAAGTAAGATTATAAGGAGATAAACTATATGGCACAGTCGAAAGGCAGATTCGGTGTTCATGGCGGACAATATGTTCCCGAAACGCTTATGAATGCGATAAACGAACTCGAAGAGGCTTATAACTACTATAAGAAAGACCCGGAATTTAACAGAGAGCTTACAGATTTGCTCAATAACTACGCAGGCAGACCGTCATTGCTCTATTATGCGAAAAACATGACAGAGGATCTTGGCGGCGCAAAAATATATCTCAAACGTGAGGATCTCAATCATACCGGTGCTCACAAAATCAACAACGTGCTCGGTCAGACTTTGCTTGCCAAAAAGATGGGCAAAACAAGAGTTATCGCTGAAACAGGTGCAGGACAGCACGGTGTTGCAACTGCAACTGCTGCCGCATTGCTCGGACTTGAATGTGAAGTTTTCATGGGTAAAAAAGACACCGAAAGGCAGGCTCTCAATGTTTACAGAATGAGATTGCTCGGTGCAAAGGTTCATGCTGTTGAAAGCGGAACGGCAACACTTAAGGACGCAGTAAATGAAACTATGCGCGAATGGACAAACAGAATTGCTGATACGCACTATGTTCTCGGCTCAGTCATGGGGCCGCATCCATTCCCGACAATTGTTCGTGATTTCCAGGCTATTATCTCAAAAGAAATCAAAGAGCAGATGCTTGAAAAAGAGGGCAGACTTCCCGATGCGGTTATCGCGTGTGTTGGTGGCGGCTCAAACGCAATCGGCGCTTTCTATAACTTCATTGAGGACGAAAGTGTGAAACTCATCGGATGTGAGGCGGCAGGTAGGGGTATTGATACCTTTGAAACTGCGGCGACACTTTCAACTGGCAAACTCGGAATTTTCCATGGAATGAAAAGTTATTTTTGTCAGGATGAATATGGTCAGATTGCACCTGTTTATTCAATCTCTGCGGGACTTGACTATCCGGGTGTAGGTCCTGAACACGCAATGCTTTTTGACCAAGGAAGAGCGAATTATGTTGCAATAACCGATGATGAAGCGGTCAATGCATTTGAATATCTTTCGAAGAAAGAAGGCATTATCCCTGCAATTGAATCATCACACGCAGTGGCATATGCAATTAAATATGCACCGACTCTTGATAAGGATAAAATAATCGTTATCAATATTTCGGGCAGAGGAGATAAAGACTGTGCGGCAATCGCAAGATACAGAGGGGAGGATATTTCGGAATGAGTAAGATAAATAAAGCGTTTGAAAACGGAAAAGCATTTATCGGTTTTGTCACCTGCGGCGATCCCGACCTTGATACAACGAAAAAGATAATCAAACAAATGGAACAAAACGGCGCCGATCTTATTGAACTGGGAATACCGTTTTCCGATCCGACTGCCGAAGGTCCGGTAATTCAGGGCGCAAACATCAGGGCGCTTGCAAATGGAGTCACAACAGATGATATTTTTGTTATGGCAAAGCAGGTGCGTGAAGAAGTTTCCGTTCCTATGGTATTCATGACATACGCAAATGTTGTTTTCTCTTACGGTACTGATAAATTTGCATCAAAGTGTTCAGAAATCGGAATGGACGGAGTAATCCTTCCTGACATACCTTATGAGGAAAAAGATGAATTTGCCGACACTTTCAAAAAATATGGTCTTGATTTTATTTCACTTGTCGCTCCGACATCGGACAGCAGAATTGAAATGATAGCATCGCAGGCGGAAGGATTTGTATACTGCGTTTCATCTCTCGGTGTCACAGGTGAGAGAAAAAGTATCAGTGAATCGGCGGGCGAAATTGCACAACAGGTTAAGAAATACACAGATAAACCTGCTGCAATCGGCTTTGGCATTTCAACCCCCGAACAGGCGCGCGAAATGGCAAAGTATGCAGACGGTGTTATTGTCGGCTCTGCAATTGTGAGAATAGTTGCCGAGCATGGAACGGACAGTCCGAAATATGTCGGCGAATACGTTAAGTCGATGAAAGATGCTATAAGGTAGAACAATTCGGCATGATGCGGGTGAGGACTTGTCGCTGTCGAAAGATTGAGTCCGCAGAAGAAAACTTATGCACTGCGTAGATAAGTTAATTTAGGCAATTTTATAGTTTCGCAGTTTATCGACTCATATAATGAATTTTAATATTACGGTCGCAGTTTAAAAATATCTGCGACCTTTTTACTTTTAAATTATTGCGAAATTTTGCTGTATATGTTATACTCAATCAGAATTAATATATTGGGAATCTCCGTATTAATTATTTCAGAAATGAGGGATCGTTTATGAGAAAATATGTCATTGGCATTGACTATGGCACTCTTTCGGGACGTGCTGTTCTGGTTGATGCAAAAACAGGTGAGCAAGTTGCCCAGGCTGTTTATGAATATCCGCATGCAGTTATGGATGGGCAGTTGCCTGGCGGAAAAAAATTGCCAACTGACTGGGCACTTCAGCATCCTCAGGATTATATCGATGTTTTGTCCAATACCATTCCAAACGTGCTTTCCGCAAGCGGTGTGAGTGCAGATGATGTTATAGGTATCGGTACAGACTTTACGGCATGCACTCTTTTGCCGGTTAAGAAAGACGGAACTCCGCTGTGTTTTTTGCGTGAGTTTGAAAATGAGCCGAATGCATACGTCAAACTCTGGAAGCACCATGCCGCACAGGATAAGGCGAATAAACTCAATGAAATTGCTGAAACAAGAGGAGAAAAATGGGTGAAAAACTACGGCGGCAAAATCTCCTCAGAGTGGGCAATACCTAAAATTTGGCAGGTGCTTGATGAATCACCTGATATTTATAATCAGGCGGACAGATTCATTGAAGCGGCAGACTGGATAATATGGCAGCTTTGCGGAAAAGAAGTCAGAAACTCATGCACCGCAGGCTATAAAGCAATGTGGAATAAGAAAAGCGGTTATCCGTCGAAGGACTTCTTTGCCGCGCTTGATCCGAAATTAGAGAACGTTGTTGAAGAAAAACTCGGAACAACAATAACATCTCTCGGTGAAAAGGCCGGTGAGATTACAGAAGAGGCTGCAAAACTTACGGGACTTCGTGTAGGAACAGCTGTTGCTGTGGGTAATGTTGACGCACATGTTTGCGTTCCTGCGGCAGGAATTGACGGACCGGGAAAAATGCTTGCAATTATCGGAACTTCAACCTGTCACATCATGATGGGAGAAGAAGAAAAGCAAGTTCCAGGAATGTGCGGAGTTGTTGAAGACGGTGTTATGCCCGGCTACTTCGGATATGAATCGGGTCAAAGCTGTGTTGGTGATCACTTTAAGTGGTTTATCGAAAATTGTCTGCCGGAAAGCTATATAAATGATGCCAAAAGCAGCGGTATGGATATTCACGCATATCTTACCGAAAAAGCAGAGCAGCTGAAACCCGGTGAAAGCGGTTTGCTTGCCCTTGATTGGTGGAACGGAAACCGCAGTGTTCTTGTTGATGTTGATCTTTCGGGAATGATGCTCGGAATGACATTGCAGACTAAGCCTGAGGAAATATATCGTGCGTTGATTGAAGCAACCGCATACGGCACAAGAGAGATCGTCGAAAACTACAGAGCAAACGGTGTGCCTGTTAATGAATTTTATGCATCAGGCGGAATCAGTCAGAAAAATCCGATGATGATGCAGATTTATGCCGATGTTCTGAACATGCCTGTTAAAATCACCAGCTCAAACCAAGGTCCTGCGTTTGGAAGTGCAATTTTTGCATCAGTTGCCGCAGGTGAAGAAAAGGGTGGCTGGAACAATATTTTTGATGCAACAAGAGCGATGGGCAGCGTTAAAAATATCGTTTATGCTCCCAATGAGGAAAACAGCAAAATTTATGATGCACTGTTTTCTGAATATGTCAGACTGCATGACTATTTCGGCAGGGGCGAAAACGATGTTATGAAAATACTTAAAAATATAAAAATCAGTCAGAAAGGAAACGCAGATAACGCGTGAGGTGATTCAAATGATTTATGATAATTATTCTTTTTGGTTCGTTGTTGGAAGTCAGTTCCTTTACGGTCCTGAAGTGCTGGAAATCGTTGCAGCAAGAGCACAGGAAATGGCAGACAAAATGAATGAGTCAGGCTTATTGCCTGCAAAAGTGATTTATAAGGTGACGGCGAAAACACCTGAAGAGATTTCGGATGTTGTTAAAGAAGCAAACTTTTCCGATGAGTGCGCAGGTATCATCACATGGATGCACACATTTTCACCGAGCAAAATGTGGCTGAACGGACTCAAAAATCTGCAAAAGCCTTATTGTCATTTTGCGACTCAGTATAACAGAGATATCCCCAATGAAGAAATTGATATGGATTTCATGAACCTCAACCAGGCTGCGCATGGTGACCGCGAGCATGGATTTATTGCTGCTAGACTTCGCACTCCGAGAAAGGTCATCATGGGTTATTGGCAGGATGAAGCTATTCTTGCTGAACTTGGCAAATGGATGAGAAGTGCAATCGGTGCAGCATTTTCAAAAAAACTTAAGGTTATGCGTTTCGGCGATAACATGAGAAATGTTGCTGTTACTGAGGGCGATAAAATTGAGGTTCAGTCAAAACTCGGTTGGCAGGTAAACACATGGCCTGTTGGAACTCTTGTTGAATATATTGATGCGGTAACCGATGAAGAGGTTGACGCTCTCATGGACGAATACAAAGAAAAATACACCATGGCAACCGATAACATTGCTGCTGTCCGCTACCAGGCAAAAGAAGAAATTGCAATGAAAAAAATGCTTGACAAAGAGGGCTGCCGCGCTTTTTCAAATACATTTGAAGACCTTTACGGTATGGAGCAGCTTCCGGGCCTTGCAAGTCAGCGACTTATGGAAAAAGGTTATGGTTATGGCGGTGAAGGCGACTGGAAAGTTGCCGCAATGACAGCCATTGTTAAGGAAATGACAAAAGGTATGGATGGCGGAACTGCGTTCATGGAGGATTATACCTATCATCTTGAACCCGGTAATGAGTATTCACTTGGTGCACACATGCTTGAAGTTTGTCCGACTGTTTCTGCCGATAAGCCGAGAATAGAGGTTCATCCGTTAGGAATCGGCGGTAAGGGTGACCCTGCAAGACTTGTTTTTGAAGGTCATGAGGGCAAAGGGTGCGTGTGTTCATTGGTTGATATGGGCGGCAGACTTCGTTTGATTTGTCAGGACATAGAGGCAGTAAAGCCGATTATGCCAATGCCGAATCTTCCCGTTGCAAGAGTAATGTGGAAAGCAATGCCGAGCCTTTGCGTCGGTGCAAAATGCTGGATTCTTGCCGGCGGTGCGCATCACACCGTTTTGTCATATGATGCAGATGCACAGATGTTGCGTGACTGGGCAAGAATTATGGATATTGAATTTGTTCACATCAGCAAGGATACAACACCCGAAAAGCTTGAGGAAGAACTTTTCCTTGCAGACATTGCATGGAAACTTAAATAAAAAAAGAAGCAGTTCTGTTCGATGACAGGACTGCTTACTGTATTTGCAGTTGATACAATACAGGAGGAAAGTATAATGCAAACGATTGAACAGGCGCTTGAAAAACTGCAAAAATCAGACTTTCGCGCAAGGTTTCATCTGTCTGAAAAAGATAAACAATATATTAGCAGTAAAGGTATGGATACTGTAAGAAAGCATGCTCAGGATTTTGTGAAAAATCGGCTTTCCCCTGCGGAAATACCAAATGACGGAAAGCAGACACCAATGAGAGGGCACCCTGTTTTTGTGGCTCAGCATGCATGCGCCTGTTGTTGCAGAGGATGCCTTAATAAATGGTATAAAGTGCCGAAAGGTATACAGCTGAATGTTACTCAGCAGGAAAAAATCGTAAACTTGCTTATGGTATGGATAGAACACGAAATGAAGTCATAATTAATTTTGAATAATTGCGTATAATAGGAATAAGTAATGAAAATTTTAGTTGATGCGGATGCATGCCCGGTTGCGGCGATTGTTGAAAAAATTGCAAGAAAATATGATATAGCCGTGACGCTGTTTTGTGACACAAATCATATTTTACGCTCTGATTATTCGGCAGTTCGAACTGTTTCGGCAGGAGCGGATGCTGTGGATTTTGTGATTGCCAATGAGTGCAAAAGCGGTGATATTGTTGTGACCCAGGATTACGGTGTGGCAGCTATGATACTCAGCCGCTCAGCATATGGGATTCATCAAAGCGGCAGGATTTACACAAATGATAATATCGACATATTGCTTGCCGAAAGACATATGGCAAAGAAAATCAGAATGTCAAAAAGTAAGCATCATCTCAAAGGACCGAAGAAGAGAACCGAGGAAGATGACAGGCGATTTGAGCAGGCTTTGGAGAAACTGATTTTAAAAATAATGAATCGGAATAAATGTTAGAACCAGATTAATCTTGTTCAACAAAAATATCGGGGAACATACCATTATTTTATGCGTTTTGTTATATTTTAATTCTGCTGCATTTTTTCCTTGCAATTGCACATAAAAAATGATACTATACTTGATGTTAGAACATAATAAGAAACCTTGATTTTAGCTGAAAAGAATATAGAATCAAGGCTGATAATTATGCAAAAAATCCATGCAAGTTTATTTGTTGGCTATATATAAAAGACGTAATAAAATAACGATTACAGGAGGTTTTATTTATGACAGATTTTCCTCAATGGGAAGGCTTTAACGGAAGGCTTTGGAAAGAAGAAGTAAACACAAGAGATTTTATTCAGAAAAACTATAAGCCGTATGACGGCGATTCATCATTCCTTGTTGGTCCGACAGATGCAACAAACAAGCTTTGGGGTATTTTGAAGGAACTTCAGAAGAAAGAGCGCGCTCAAAACGGTGTTCTTGACATGGAAACAGAAATTGTTTCAACACTCACATCTTATGGTCCCGGATATATCAGCGAAGAAACAAAGGACCTTGAACAGATAGTAGGCCTTCAGACTGACAAACCGCTTAAAAGAGCATTCATGCCTTTCGGCGGAATCAAAATGGCTGAGCAGGCATGCACAACAAACGGTTACACTCCGAGTGAAAAGCTGCATAAAATTTTCACTGAGTACAGCAGAACTCATAACCAGGCTGTTTTTGATGCATATACACCTGAAATGAAAAAGGCTCGTCACAACAAGATTATCACAGGACTTCCCGACACCTACGGCCGCGGAAGAATTGTCGGTGACTATCGCCGCGTTGCACTTTACGGTATTGACTTCCTCATCAAAGAAAAGCAGGATGACCTTGCTAACTGCGGCGACGGAACAATGACAGATGAAGTTATTCGTCTGCGTGAAGAAATTGCAAGACAGATTGCTGCACTTAAAGATATGAAAAAGATGGCTGAGATTTACGGCTTTGATATTTCACAGCCGGCATCAACAGCAAAAGAAGCAGCACAGTGGCTTTATTTCGGTTATCTTGCCGCAATCAAAACACAGAACGGTGCAGCAATGAGCGTTGGCCGTGTTTCAACTTTCCTTGATATTTATATTCAGCGTGACCTTGAAAAGGGCATTATTACTGAAGATCAGGCTCAGGAAATCATTGACCACATGGTTATGAAATTCCGCATGGTTAAGTTCGCACGTATTCCGTCATATAATCAGCTGTTCAGCGGTGACCCGGTTTGGGCAACACTCGAAGTCGGCGGTATCGGCAGTGACGGACGCTCCATGGTAACAAAGACCGACTATCGTTTCCTGCACACACTTGAAAACATGGGACCGTCACCCGAACCTAACCTCACAGTTCTCTATTCAAGTGCACTTCCCGAAAACTTTAAGCGATATGCAGCTGAAATCTCAATCAGAACCAGTTCAATTCAATATGAAAATGATGACGTAATGAAGCCTGTTTGGGGCGATGACTATTCAATCTGCTGTTGCGTTTCTGCAACTCAGACAGGTAAAGAAATGCAGTTCTTCGGCGCAAGAGCAAACCTTGCAAAGTGCCTGCTTTATGCAATTAACGGCGGTGTTGACGTTAAAACACGTGAACAGTGCGGACCGGCATATGCTCCTATCACAAGTGAATACCTTGATTACGATGAAGTTATTGCAAAATATGACGTTATGATGGATTGGCTCGCAGGCCTTTATGTTAACGTTCTCAACCTTATTCAGTTCATGCATGATAAGTATTATTATGAGGCTGCTGAAATGGCACTTATTGATACTGATGTTCGCCGTACATTCGCAACAGGCATTGCAGGTTTCTCACACGTTGTTGACTCACTCAGTGCAATTAAATATGCAAAAGTTAAGGTTATTCGTGATGAAACAGGTATAGCCGTTGACTACGAAACAGAAGGCGATTTCCCGAAATACGGCAACGATGATGACCGTGCAGATGATATCGCTGTATGGCTTCTTAAAACTTTCCTTTCAAAAATTAAGCGCCGTCACACTTATCGTGATTCAGAGCCGACAACTTCGATTCTTACAATCACTTCGAATGTTGTTTACGGCAAAGCAACAGGCAACATGCCTGACGGACGCCGTGCAGGCGAACCGCTTTCACCGGGCGCAAACCCAAGCTATGGAGCAGAAAACAACGGACTTCTTGCATCACTTAATTCGGTTGCAAAGCTTCCTTATGAATGGGCACTTGACGGTATTTCAAACACACAGACAATCAGTCCGGATGCGCTCGGACACGATGAGGCAGAAAGAACAACAAACCTCGTCAGCGTTCTTGATGGTTACTTTAACCAAGGCGCTCATCATCTTAATGTTAATGTGTTCGGCAGGGAAAAGCTGATTGATGCAATGGAACATCCTGAAAAAGAAGAATATGCAAACTTTACAATTCGTGTTTCAGGTTATGCAGTTAAGTTTATTGACCTCACCAAGGAACAGCAGATGGACGTTATTTCACGTACCTGCCACATTGGAATGTAATCTGTGCTTATGACTAAGGGCTATATACATTCACTTGAAACCTTTGGCTCTGTTGACGGTCCGGGAGTACGTTTTGTTGCGTTTCTCCAGGGGTGCGCAATGAGATGCAAGTTCTGCCACAATCCTGAAACATGGCACGGCGGCGGAGAAGAATGGGATGCTCAGCTTCTTTGGAAAAAGATGTATCGCTACAAGACCTATTGGGGAAAAGAAGGCGGAATCACAGTAAGCGGCGGAGAACCATTATTGCAGATGGATTTTGTCACTGAGTTGTTCTCACTTGCAAAAAAGAACAGCGTCAGCACAGTTCTTGACACTTCGGGTCAGCCGTTCAGCGAAGATGAAAAGTGGCTTTCTCGTTTTGAAAAGCTGATGGAAGTGACAGATCTTGTTATGCTTGACCTTAAGCAGATGGACGAAAGCGGACATCGTGATTTAACGGGACATGAAAACAACAACATTTTGCGTATGGCAAAATGGCTTTCTGATAACGGTAAAGCAATGTGGATAAGGCATGTTCTCATTCCGGGTATTACCGATGATGAAGCGGATTTGGCGAAAATGAAAGATTTTATTTCAACGCTCAAAACTGTTGAAAGAGTAGAGATACTTCCGTATCACACACTCGGTACTTTCAAGTGGAAAGAACTCGGCATGGAATATCCGCTTGAAGGAGTTCAGCCTCCAACGGAAGAGCAAGTTGCAAAGACAGAAAAGTTGCTTGGTATAAAATAAAAAGAATAAATTAAGAAAGCACTACGATTAAAACAATAGTGCTTTCTGTTTTAGCTTAGTAAACGTTGAATAGATCGCAATGTACCGGATTTAATTACCGTTTATCTTATTACAATATGCGGGAAAGTCTTATCAAATTATGCAGAGAAGTATCCGCATATTAAGATGGGTGACAATATGGTTGAATATAAAAATATTTCATTTGAAAAAGCAAAATCAATATTGGATAATGAACCTGACAGCATCATTTTTGATGTTCGTGAGGAAGAGGAATATGTTACAGGACATGCCGAGGGAGCAGTTTGTTTCCCCATTGATTCAATTAATGAGGAAACAGCAAAGCAGATGATACCTGCAAAAGACACGGCAGTAATGGTTTATTGCCGCAGTGGAAGTCGAAGTCTTGAATCAGCACAAAAACTCGTTACACTTGGTTATGAACGAGTATATAACATAGGCAGTCTTGTTGGCTGGCCGTATGGTATGGAGTGGGGATGATGATTGTACAAATCGTAAGATTTAGTCCGCAGAGGAAGAACGAATTTAATGCGTAATGCTTAATTCGTAATGCGTAATTGCGGGGAAGATTGTACCAGCTGTAAGCGATAGTCCGCAGAGAAAGCTCACTTTGTTCGCGGCTAAATTATGCTTCGCATAGCTAAATTGCTTACGCAACTAAATTTGACTGCGTTAAGCGAAATTGCTCACTGCGTTCGCAGCTATTTCGTAGGGTTGACCTGAAACCTTACCGGTTTGCACTATTTTCAAATAAATGACAATTAAAAACAATCTACCAATAAGACTACAAGTAAAGACAGCCGACAAAGCCCCGGCTGTTGCAACTTAGGTTTGTTATGGGTGCAATCTTATTGTAGTCCGAAGTGATTCGCTCATAACGTAAGGCGTCCAAAGGACATGGAGTTTAGTACAAACTTACCTATAGCAAATTACGGCAAAAATCGGAACGATTTTTCGCCGTTTTTTTTTGCGTACGTCAGAGTTTCTTTTTGGTTACTTTTTCTGAACGCAGAAA
>JAMPDR010000017.1 GCA_023665555.1 Ruminococcus sp. | reverse complement strand
GGCACCCAAAGGACATGGAAGTCAGTAACTCAACTTATCTCTAGCAAATTCGGCGAAAAATCGCCCCGATTTTTCGCTGTTTTTGCGTACGTCAGACTTTTTCTTTTTGCTTACTTAGTTCTTTTTCTTAGAAAAAGAAAAAGTAAGTGCCTGTCCGGCATGAGGACAAACTAACAGCTGCATCATTATATAAATTGAGAATAACACTGTAAGATATTAAATGACCTGTTTTCTCTTAAGTTGACAACATTGCTCACTGAGGAAGGTGGCGAAAATGCGCAGCATTTTTGACGAAAGGAGTTTACAATCAAACCGTCTGCACTATCTTTAAGTTGGTTGTATTGCTGTTTTATTTTCTTAAAAAAGTAAAGTTTTAGTTGAAACAAGGTACTGCAAAACAGCTATTCACGCAGTGAGCCTTCTCTGCGGACTATATCTTACCTTGTGCACAATCTTCCCCGCAATATTAGCCGTACGCAGTACCGCAAGTACAAAAAAAGAGATGAGGTTGTCCTCATCTCAAAGTGCACAAAGCTTAATTGAATTATTTTGCAGCGAGTTTCAAAGTGAGAGCTGATTTCTTTCTTGCTGCGTTGTTTTTGTGAAGAAGACCCTTTGCTGTTGCTTGGTCGATCTTCTTGATTGCAGCCTTAACAACTGCTTCCTTGTCCTCTGCATTTGTTTCAATAGCGATATTAGCCTTTTTGATTGCAGTCTTGAGTGCTGAATTTGTTGACTTGTTGCGAGCAGCCTTTGTTGCGTTAACAAGAACACGCTTCTTAGCAGATTTAATGTTCGGCATCAGTGTTACACCTCCTTAAAGATTTACGCCATATATAATAACATCTTCTAAAATAAATTGCAAGTAAAATTTGCAACTTTGGATATACTTTTTCAGAAGTGACAACAATAATACTATAAATTTATTAATTTTGCAAGTGTTTGGGAGTGAAAAAATGAATTTTCGCACAGATCTTGCCCTTGAAAGGCGAGAATATATTGAAAAAAAGGAAATTGACGGAATCTTGTCAGAAGAAAAAAACGAAAATGGAGTTAAAGTTACAACTATAACAGTCATCAACGAAAGCGGAGAAAGAGTACTTGGAAAACCCAAAGGACGTTATATTACCCTTGAAGTGAAACCCTTCACAAAATCATCTGATATATCCGATGAATATATCGATGTTTTGTCGCGCGAGATTAACAAACTGATTCCGCGTGAGGGAACGGTTCTTGTTGCAGGCTTGGGAAATGAAAGAATCACACCCGACGCACTCGGACCGAGATGTATTTCTCTGCTGCTTGCAACAAGGCATATTGACAGCGAACTTGCGAAGTCTGTTGGACTTGGCACTCTTCGCAGCGTTGCAGGAATTTCACCTGGTGTGCTCGGTCAGACGGGAATCGAAACTTCAGAAATAATTGACGGCATTGTGAAAAAAATCAAACCGTCTGCTGTCATTATTATTGATGCGCTGGCATCGCGAAAGCTGTCAAGGCTCGGAACAACTGTTCAAATGACAGACAGTGGCATTTCACCCGGTTCGGGAGTAGGCAACATGAGAAGTGCAATTGATGAGAGGACGCTCGGTGTTCCGGTTGTTGCAATCGGAGTGCCGACCGTTGTTGACGGAGCGACAATGGCTTGCGATTTGCTTGAAAAGCAGGGGATAGACACATCAAAACTTGAAAATGAAACCGCTTTCAGAAAAGAAGGCTCAATGATGGTTACACCAAAAGAAATTGACCTTGTGATAGAGCGGGCGGCTCAGTTTATTGCGCTCGGTATAAACCGTGCAATGCAGCCGAATCTTTCAACAGAGGATATATTGGCAATTGTGAAGTGAACTTTGACAGTATGGAGAGTGGAGTTAATATAATGAGGAATGAGGAGTTAGGAGTGAGGAACGAAGGTTGCGGGGAAATGAGCAACAGTTTATCAGTTCCGTTACCGCAGAGATAGATAGCAGTTATTTTAGAGTTTGTTATTATAATAAATCTCTAGCCATCAGATATAACTTAATTTCGCGGACTAATAATTAAAAATTTATTGATATTTATAACGCGACCGCAACTCCTAATTCCTCACTCCTCACTCCTAATTCATCAAGCCATCATTGAATTAAAGTCCATTATTAATTTCATCTGTCAATCATTTTTGCGCTTGTCCTTTCATAAATATGTTAGTGGATAAAACAAAGAAAGGGCAATTAAAATGAATAAACGAAAAAACTTTGCTTTGAAGATTTCTGCCGTAGTTGTCTTGGCTTCGATTTGTGTTTTGCTGACGGTTAGGTTCAGCGGTCAGCTTATGCGTGCATCTGCAAAAATCGCTGTTATGAGTGCGGCAAGATTACTGCCGTCAGCAGTGGTAACCTTTGATGATGAAACTCAGACTGACGAGAAAAGTGACACCGAAAATACAACTGAAAAAGAAGATACGACCAAAGCCAAAGAAACAACCACCAAGCAATCTGCCGAAACAACAGTAAAAGCATCTAAGCAAAGTACGGATGATGATTTTTATACAACACCGGATGATATTAAAAAAATGATTGAGCAGGCAAAGAAAAATACAAAGAATGACAAAAAGGACGGCACAATTTATGAAAAGCAATATGTCAACGAGGGTGTAACCGATAAATACGGAAGTGTTAAGGTGAAAAATACCAATGACACAAAAATTGATATAAAGCAAATGCTCAGTGAAAAAGTTGATTTGAGTATAGATAAGTCAAAGCCTGCTGTGCTTATCTATCACACCCACACAACGGAATCATATCAGTATATTGACAGAAATTTCTATGCCACGGGATATGTTTCGCGGAACACGGATGAAAGCCGAAATATGGTCAGAGTGGGGGATGCAATCTGTGAACAGCTTGAAAAAGCGGGTTTTGTGGTTCTGCATGACAAAACGATACACGATGCCAAGTATAATGGGGCATATGAGCGCTCGCGTGCAACCGTTGTTGAATATCTGAAAAAGTATCCGACAATTCAGATTACACTTGACATACACCGTGATGCAATTCAGCAGACAAATGGGGTAAAAATTAAGCCGACCGCAACAATCAACGGAAAAAAGGCGGCGCAGGTTATGATCATCAGCGGCTGTCAGGAAAAAGGCAACGGCATTGAAAATTTTGCCGATTGGCGCTATAACCTTGTTTTTGCAACACATCTCCAAAAAGAGATGGAGGAAACTTTTCCCGGTTTGACACGTCCGATTTTCTTCTGTCCAAGACGCTACAATATGAATCTGACTCACACATCACTGCTTCTTGAAATCGGAAGCGACTCAAATACACTTGAAGAAGCATATTTCACGGGTAAGTGTATTGGAAAATCACTTGCACAGCTGATGGCAAAATATGTTTCGTAGGATAAGGAGGCAGCGATACAGCGCTCAAACAAAGCGTTTTATTTCTTTTTGAGTGATAGTCTGTATCGTATAACAATTTAAATGACAATTAGTATGAAACGACTGTTCGATAAATTCTGTATAGCGGTTACGGTCATAGCCGCTGTTACAATAATTTTGTGCGGCAAAGTTACTGCTGAACAGCAGGGCGAAAAAATCATGCAGGGAACAGAATATAAATCTGTTATGCTTGAAAGCAGTGACAATACAATAACTGTTCAGGTTGACGAAAGTGATTTTACATTCAATAAAAGCTTGCTAAACAGCATGAGTAAATATAAACGATATATCTCACTGACACCGTTTGGCACAATTGCATATTTTGTGGATTGCGTGAATGAACTAATTAAATAGTGATGAATTAGAAATGAGGAACGATTGTCACGTGTAAGCAATTGCATATGTCGGCTTTTTAGCCGCAAAGATAGATAGTAACTATTTTATATTTAAATCTCTAACTGAAGCATCCTGTTACTTTTCGCGGACGAATGATTTAAATTTGCTTACTGATTTATCACGCAACCAATAATTATTCATCACTCTTCATTAAAAAAGCCGCAAAGACAGCAACATTGCCATCTCTGCGGTGTGTTATTTTATTTTAGTACAATCTTCCTCGCATCATAGCCGTACGCAAGTACTTTTATGATTCCTTCACAGGTTCACCGTTTTTAACATGCGAAAAGAAGAATTCTTCCCTTTCAGGTGTGTTGATAACAGTGACAGGCTTGATCTGGTTTAGAACTTTGCCTTGTGCCTGCAAACCTTTTTTGTAATCGTCATATGCGCCGTCCTCAAGCTGGAACAGCTTTGCAGGGTGAATCATGCCCCATACTCTGTATTTGTCATATTTCTCGTTGCACTCACGGAAACTTTCGTCAATGAATTTTTCTATCTCATCTCTCTGAGTTATCGGCAAGTCTGATTCTGTTTCAACAAGCATGCAATAATGCGGTGTTTCGCACTGTGCTTCGGGATAGAAACTGTAACCCTTGAAGCTGATGCCGAATTTTTCTTCGGTTTTTTCAGCAACCCAGTCAAGCATTTGAGTGGTGGTCTTTTCATTTGCAAGGTTCATTCCCATGTTTGTTCTGTAAAGGAACTCGATTCTCGGAGAATTGTTATACATACCTGTAACATGAACAACGTCGAGAATTCTGTATCTGTAAAGACCGGAGAAGTTGGTTACGATGATTTCATAATCCTTGCCGACTTCAAGTTCACTGATTGTGAGCGGACGCGTTCCTTCTTCTGCATCAAGCGGCAGAAATTCATAAACAAGGCTACGCGGAAGAAGAACATAGTCGCTTGCGTTGAGTTCAACCGGCATTGCCAGGAAACCTTCCGATGCACCGTAACCCATGTTGTGAAGAGGGAGATCGCCGACATATCTTCTGAGTTTTTTTACGTATGTTGCAAGTGTTGAGCCAAACATGCCATAACCCCAGCAAAGTTTAGGCCAAATGCGCTGTGCAATCGGTTTTTCCGTGTCGAATCCTTTTTCAAATTCGCGTCTGAGTTCAGCGGCTCTTGACGGGTTCGGTTTGAACTTCTTTTCATATTTTGCTCTGAGGGCAGGCGGACACTGAACGCTTGGATCGATTGTGCCTTTTTCAATGTCATTGCAAAGCAGTTCCCAGTTGTTCTCCATATATTCAAGCATTGTTGTCAGCAGTGTAACAACAATTGAACCGATATAAGTGACATCACGGCATTCAAGAGCCATACGAGCCTGGAAATATGATGTGTTGGTGTTTTCCTGATCCTCAGGGAAGAGAATGTCAAGCGGTGTGGTTGTGAAAAATTTGAGGATAGGTTTGAGATATGTAAACGGAACCTGGGCGGCACCGTTGCACTGTTTGCCGTTTTCAAGTTTGTGTCCGTTAAGCGAAACAACAAGCGGACCCATCTGGGTTGGCAGCTTTTTATATGTGCCCTGCTTTTTGAACCATCTTGAAGCGCATGCAGGAGTGGCAACAAAGCCCATGCACTGCATGTTCCAGAGATCTCTGAAAGTTTTAGGCTGAAGTTTCGGCTTGCCGACACTGCCCGAAGATGAACAGTAGCGGATAACCTTATCGGAAGTTATGATATTACTCTCGTTCTTTTCAACCATTCTGTCAATGAGCGGAGCATAGTCTTCAAATGTTGAAAGAGGAACTTTGTCCTGGAACTCTTTGATTGAGTGGATGTTGGCAAAATCATATTTCCTGCCGTATTCGCAATCGGCATTTTTTTTCATAATTTTTCTCAAAGTGGCTTCTTGCGTTTCAGCAGCAGCGCTTGTGTAATGCTCAAATCCTTTGAATACCATGTTGCCGAGAAAAACGCCGTAATCTGTGATGAAAGACATAATGTACCTCCCGTATATTCGGTAAAACAACCGAATGATATTTTATCAATTTTAACTATAACATATACAACTCGAATTTTCAAGAGTTTTAAATAAATTGTTAACAGTGTGTAATTTTATCAGTCACACACTTGCCATGATTTTTTGACGGTATGCGGGCGAGCGTGTGTGCGAAGGAAAAATTCAGTCCGCAGAAGGAGATAGAGGTAATTGTAGGGGACGGCACCCTCGACGTCCCGTGAATAACCAAATTTTAAATCGCAAAACCATTAAATCATGCTGTAGGGATGCCGCTTGCTGCGTCCGAAAAAACCTACCTATTGTACATATTTTAAATTAAATGTACAATTTCGTAGGGATGCCCCTGTATGGGCGCCTGAACAACGACCAATAAAACACATTTAATAATAGGATATACTGATTTTTAAATCCGCAGCGGTCGCAGCAAGCGGCGACCCTACAGGTTAATTTATAGATTTTACTCGGGACGTCAAGGACGTCGTCCATACACAATATATATATTATAATGAAAAAGAAACGGGGTTGTTCGCATTTTGCGTGGAAAACATTTGTGTAAAATATACAAATACCTATTATGCGACAAATGTTAACTAAATGTTGATTTTCGTGCGGCTGTAAATGCTAATAAATTTTTATCAAATAAATAACAAATTGTAAACAATCTTCTTTAAAGTAACATTTGTGATATTTAATTCTAAAACAGAAATCAAAGTATAAACCCTTTGTGTATAATTACCATAACAGTGGAGTGTCGTATGAAGAAAACCGTGAATTTTTTATCGATACACGCTTATTTAATGAAAAGGAGATGCAAACCCAAATGAAAAAGACCAAAATCAGGTCCAAGAAAATCCTGAGTGTTGTTCTTGCAATGCTCATGATTATGACCAGCGTTTCTGTGTGCTTTGGTATGACTTCGGCTGAAGAAATTGATTACAACACAGCCATTGCCGAACTCGGCGCAGCACTCAAAAGCGACACCGTTAAAAATTTGACGTCTTATACCAATGGTACTCACACCAATCCGGTGAGAACGACAAGCGGCAACGGTGCTAACTTAGAAGAAACGTACACCACGACAGTTACTGCAAAAGACTATGCACAGTATACTGAAATTCTTAACCTCATGAAGAAGATTGACAATGCTGTCAAAGGTTCAGAGTCATATAAGGCTTCAGGCGCTTCGTGTGAAATTGCCGGTGGCTGTAAAAACCTTGAAGATATTTCAAAGGAGATCACTTCTTCTCTCACATCATCAGGTGCAATGACTTCTGCTGAAATGAGCGATTATCAGGTTGCAACATTGTTCGGTATTCTGTTCAATATGTCACATGCTCGTATCCATACAGAAACTGAATCTTTGCCGACGAAGGAAAACGGTGTTTCTAATAAGCTTTACAATACATTGGTTGTTACAACTGATGACTATCAAGGCTATCTTGCAACTTTGGATTCTTACACAGAAGTTGCTCAGTCAATTGATATGACTTCAGCTTATCAGGTAGGCATGAGCCGCGGCTATTATAGAATTACAACAAAAACTCAATGCGGCAGTGAAAATACTGACTATTATCATCACGTAGTGAATAAAAACAATGCAGATGATATTGCTGTTAAAGTCGGAACCGTAACCAATACTGAAGCAAAGCAGAAGATCGATGAACATGCTGCTTATCTTGCAGGTGTTAACTTCGGCATCAGCTATGAAGAATTGCTCAACATGGTATTGGCTAATACCATGGGTAATTACTACGGTGAGTTCACAAAAACTGTTGCAGCAGCAGTTGAATATGTTGGCGGTGATGATACTTACAACACACTTTTCGGAGATTACACTGAGAAGATCGATCAGTTGATCAAATCCTGCGAAAGCGCAATGGACGCTGAAACATATCTTAAAATAGCTGAACAGTGGAAAGCTTTCACTGATAAATATCCGAATTATGGTATCTACGACTACGGCGAATATGAATATGATTCAATGTTTGCTGCATATCATGAATTCATGGAAATCTATAAACAGCTTGAGAAAGGCGGTAACGAACTTCTCAACTACCTCAACAAGTACGGCAACATCAGCCTTGATTATTATAATAATTTCACGGATAACGTTAAGGTTTATGATCTTGCTGCAACAGCAGAAAAGGCTTCTGACTTCTACAGTTCAACAATTGACACATATCAAGACTTTACAACAATCGAAAAGCAGGCAGCTTATTCACTTATCTGTGGTTACGTTAACTCAATCGGAACCTACAGCGAACAGGTTGTAAACACAATCTATCCTGACGGATATGATAATCTTCTTGACCTTCAGGAAAAACTCTTCTGCGTAGTTAATGAATATGTTGTTTATTACACAGAACTTACAAACTCATCTTATGTTGATATGTCAACTGATGCAATCATTGAAGCTATCAACGCAGATCCTGAAAAACTTGCAGGACTTAATGCATTCAAGGCTGCTCTTGCAGAAGATTCAGGCGAAGAAAGAGCAGAAGAACTTCTTGGTGCTATTGTTGCAGAAGCAGCAGAAGTTGCCGCTGATCTTTATGATACACTTGCTGCTCGTTTCACAGCAGAAGTAAACTTCGCTTATGATCTCTATGTTGCTCTTGGTGAGCCGACTGACCTTTCACTTAAAGATTATTCAAAACTCAGCGGAGCTTTTGATAACCTTGAAGATGCTATTTACGGTTATCTCAATGATACATCAAAGGGCGATTTGCTTTCAGCTGAAACAATTGAAAAATATGAATACTTGCAGAACAAAGCATTTACAAGCTATTCAACATTCAAAGCTACATTCGGCTTGAGCAACTTTGTAACAACAAAACTTACATATGCATCACGTGACGTATATGTAAACGATCAGGTTAAAACTGAAAAGTATGATGTAAAAGAAGATAAACTTCTTGATACAATTACAAAGCTTGATTCATTCCTCGCAGGCGATAAGTTCGCTGACCTTGCCGGTATCGACCTTGGTAAAACAATTACAGGCGTTCTCGATATGGTTTACAGTGACGATATCATTAACCTTATCGTTCAGTACCTCTATCCTCTCATTGCAAATGAGTTCATTAAGGTTTGGGATGGCATCGATCCTACTATGTATATGGAAGGTAAAAGCCTCAATGATATGCTGAATAATGATATTGTTACAATCAAACTTAACCTTGACACTGTTGAAAAAGCAACTCAGAGCATGGGGCTTGCTCTGTTCCCGTCAACCCTTGCTAAGAACCTTGAGGAAAGCTATCCTGAGGTTGCAGCAACACTTGCAAAAGCAACAAGCGCAGCAACAGCTGAGAACAATCCTTGGGAAGATTCAGCAATCTGCGATGAGAATGGTAAACTTGCTCTTAAATGGGGCGTAAAAGATAAGGAAACCTTTATTGCAGCAGCAGATGCGGCTCTTTCAGGCTTGGAACCTCTTCTTCTTGCTCTTCTCAGCAATCAAGCAATGAATCCTGATAATAATGGTGTAAAAATCGGTGATGCAACAGCTTCGGGCGCAACAGCTACTGTTTTAATTACGGTTGACGTTAACATTTCGATTTCTGCTGTTAATCTCAGACTTACAGCAAGTGCAAACGAAGGCTACAACAACCTTGTTGCTCCTGTTCTTGAAGCACTTGGTGTAACCGCTCCGAACGGTAACACATTCACTTCAGTTGCTGACTTCGTTGAAAAAGGACTCCTTGATCCTGTTGAAGCTCTTTTGACTAAGGTTGCTAAGGCTCCGGTTGATACAGTTCTTTCGATCCTTCCGAATCTCATGTATGCGCTTTCAACCGACATGGTTACTCCGCTTCTCGGAATGCTCAAGACCAACATCTCATACGCAGCAGAGGCTGATTACAGCTATAGCGCAGCAGGCCTTGTAAAAGGTAGCGGTACTGCATCAGATGTTCTTAAAGATGCAATTGACATCAATGTTGGCGACATGATCAACCTTAAATCAATGGGTGTTGATCTTTCAAAGGGCCTTCAGGGAATCCTTGACCTTGTTGGAATTCAGATTCCGGAAATTGATGCAATCACAGTTGCAACCCTCGGTTCTCTTGCAGAAATCGATACTCAGAGAAGTGACTACATCTATGACACTTCAAAACTTGACCTTGCAGATGGCAAAGCATACACAGTTGCAGCGGATAAAGCAGGTGTTGCATACTATGTTCTCACATATGTTGTTGAACTTCTTAAGAATGAAGATGCTCTTAAGACTCTTCTTGCTAAGTTTATAAGCAACGAAGAAACAGTTAATAATATTACTTCAACAATTGCATCTCTTGGCATTAAGTCAACTGGTGATGTAATTGCCTCTCTCGTTGAACTTATCAACGCAGAAAAATATGAACAGAAAACTTTTGAATATCAGGAATTTGTTCCGGTTGAAAAAGGTGATCCGTTCGCAGACATCGACCGTACTCAGCTTACACCTGAGCAGCTTAAAGAACTTGAAGAATACGAAGCGAATTACGGTCAGGCAGTTCAATATTCACTTTGGTGGACAAAGGAAGATGCAGAATATGTTTCTTCAAATCTTGATACCTTCGTAGTTAACCTTGCATATCTTCTTGGTTATGAAGTTGGCGATGTTGTTGCAAATCTTCTTTCAAACCTTTACACAAAGGCAAATCTCGTTAGCCTTGTTGACCTTGTTAACGGACTTCTTGCAAAGGTTGATGAAAACGCAACCATCAAGTCAATTATCGACATCGTTGATCCGCTCGTTAATATCGACGTTAAGGATACACTTGCAGCTCTCGCAGGTTATGAAGTTCCCGATTTTGAGGACGGCGACAGAGATGCATTTGTAAACGCAGTTGTTGAATATGTTGCTCCGATCGTTCCTGTTCTCAAGCTTCTCCTTGTTGACAGCGCAGATAACAGCGAACTTGTAATCGCTGACGCAATCGAAATCCTCGGCTACAACGGATATGACAACGCTCTTATTCCGATTCTCGAAGCAATCGGCTGTGACCCTGCAAACATCACAAAGTATGCTGACTTCGTTAAACTCGATGATGAAGCAATGATTAAGGCTGTTCTCAATCCGATTCTTGCACTCATTGACAAGATTTCAGATGATCCGATCAATGGTATCGTCGGTTTACTTCCGAACATCGTTTACTTCATTGAATTCGGCGGACTTCAGATTGCAGTTAACAACATTCTTGAACCTGTATATGTAGTTCTTGATGTTATCCGTCCGATCTATGACCTTGATCTTACGATCAACCTCAACCTTGATCAGATTCTCAGCGATGCTTTGGCAAGTAAGGGTCTTACTCCGGCCGGCTATTCAGAAGTTAAAACAGCAATTAAGGCTCTTGGCACAGCAACTGAATACACATCAGCAAATGGTAAGACAGCAACATATATTTCTGTTGACGAAGCACTGACACCTGAATTTATCACAGTTCTTCTCAGAACAGTAATCAGCACAGTTGTTTTTGCAGACAATGTTGATAAGGTTATGGAATATATTGTAGCTAACAACGAAAGACTTACAGATGCTCAGATTGAAAACATTTCAGAAACGCTCCATGCTCTTGCTGAAATTGCAGTTCCCGATCAGATTCTTAAAGTTCTCTACTACGTATTCTACGGACTGAACACCGGTGTTGAAGCCGGAGTTCCGCTCAAGATTTTGATCACAGGAGCAATTGAAGAGGCTCTCAATATCTTTGCAAAATCAGATGTCAAGAAATATATTGATAATGCATTGTCAATTCTTAATGAATTGAACAAAGCTATGAATCCGCAGCCGGATCCGGGTGATGATGTTACACCGGACACTTGCTCACATATGTGCCATAAGGGCGGTTTTGTAGGCTTCATTTATAAGATTGTTCTTGTATTCTGGAAACTCTTCAGAATCAATCAGACTTGTGCATGCGGTGCTCAGCATTATTAATCAAAATCATTTGTTCATGTAAAAACTGAATAAATAAGCAATTCAGCCGTTGCTCAGGCAGCGGCTGAAATTTTGAATGAGGTGAATAAAATTGTTCGATGGAAGTCAATATGTTTATTACGGCATGTACCTTGTCGGGTTTGCAATAATGATGATTCTGAATATCAAGGATTGCGGACGATATAAAATTGAAAAGAAAAATGCAGTTATTTATACCCTTTATACTTATGTTGCCGGTGTTGTCGGCGCAATGTTAATGGGAAAAATATATACGGCAGTTGCCCAAGCTGTTGGCATTAACTATACCGGCAGAGTTGCAATTTTCGGCGCAGTAATGTTCACCCCGATCATACTTGTAATCATCTTTATGCTTTCAAAAAGCGATGTCAGACGCAACATGGACATGCTCACTCCCGGAATCTTCATCATTCTTGCATGTGCAAAATTCGGTTGTTTCTTTAGCGGATGCTGTGCAGGCTTTGTTTGGGAGCACGGAATATATAACCCTGCTATCGATGAAAAAGTGTTCCCCGTGCAGATTTTTGAAGTTGTGACCATGATTGCAGTGATTGTGTTGACTCAGCTTTATTTCAAAAAATCAAAGCGATATGTCAAAGGAACAGCCTATCCGATAACTGCGGCCGTATATAGTGTGACCCGTTTCTTATGGGAAGAGGCGCGCTACTATTCGTCTGACAGAATGAAAAATCTGTTTTTAGGCTTATCTTTATGGCAAATTTGTTGCATTATTGTGTTTGTAGTTTCTGTTATTCTGATTGTTATATTACATTCTGACAAGGTTAAACAAATGGATATTGCAAAGGAAAAAGCAATCGAGCAGATGGAAAAAGAAGCTAAGCTTGAAAAAGCAAAAAAGAAGAAACGCAAAAAGAAAAAGGCATAAATAATACACCGCAGCTTGTGAAAATCTGCGGTGTTTGTTTATATTAAAGTTCATTACTTATCTCACGGATATAATTTTTGAAAAACGTAAGTGCACCAGACATTGCCTTGATAGGGATGCGTTCGTTTGTTCCGTGGGTGCAAAGCAACATGCTTGTGTCAACCTTGAACGGAGCATAGCGATAAATGTTTTCACAAATCGGCTCATAGAAATATGCATCTGTGCCGCCCATGACAAGGAACGGAGCAATGATTGAGTTTGGCTCAATTGCTTTGCACAAGCGAGATATCACACCGAAAGCGCGTGAATCAGTGGGAGAAAAACGTGATGCCTCTTTACTTTTGAGTACCTTAATTTCAATGTCTTTGTTCTTGACAACTTTTTTTACATGTTGAACAATATCGTCAACCGAAGTGCCGGGCATTGCACGGAAATTGACTGTGATAGAGGCTCTTTGCGGCAAGACATTTGCGGCAGGACTGCCTTGCGCCATCGTAATGCCTGTTGTAGTTCTCGTCATGCACGCGGCAGGCGGAATCAGTTTGCAGATTTGCAGCAACGCAGGATAGAGCAGTGGAAGATTGCATGTTATTGTTCTGACAGGGTAGGTGCAGTTGCGTCCGATTGAGTCAAACAAAGACTTCATGCTACTTGAAAAACTTGCTTTGAATTGGTTGTTTTCAAGGTCCTTAATGACATCGGCCATTTTACCTAAAGCGGTGTGCTTTGGCGGCTGAGAGGAATGTCCGCCCTTAGCCGAAAGTGTGATTTCAATGTCAGCATAGCCCTTTTCGGCAACACCGATGCCTGCAAGATATTTATTGTTGATAACGCCTTTTATATTGACCGGGAGCATTGCGCCGCCTTCGTCAAGTAGCGATTCAAGGTGAATACCTCTGTCTTTGAGTACGTTCATGATTGCTGTTGCACCGTTATCTTTGCTTGCAACAATTTCCTCGTTATCGCCGAACAGAAGATAAACATCTCTTTCCGGTTGGAATCCTTCTGCAAGCAAAGTTTCAACAGCTTCCATGACGCATATGAGGTGGTTTTTCATGTCGAGAGCACCTCTGCCCCAAATGAACTCGCCATCGTCAAAACCGCTGAATGCAGGATGAGTCCAATCCTGTTCAGTGCCATCAGAAACAGGTACAACATCTTGGTGTGCACAAAGAGCAACAGGATCAAGTTTTGAGTTTTTGCCTTTCCAACGATATATCAGATTGGCAGGCGGTACGATTTCTTTTTCCAGCTTTTCTGCGATGAGCGGATACGCACTGTCGAGAAACTCATGAAACTTGCCAAACTGTTCCCAGTCGGTATCATCAGGATTTACATTTGAAATGGTTTTGATTTGAATTGCCTTTGAAAGGTTGGAACGATATCGTTCTATGTTGTTGCTTTCTTCGATGATTTTCGGCACAACTTGTTTTTTCGGCTTGTATAAAGCGGCATGAACAGCGTTGCCAACCAAACCTACGGCGGCAGCTGCACCGATTGCGATTGTTGATTTTTTCATGGTAAATTCTCCTTTTTTTAATTCGTAATTCGTAATGCTTAATGCGTAATTGCGGGGGAGATTGTGCCTGTCGAAAGATATAGTCCGCAAAGAAGGCTAACGCAGCTAAATTTGCTTCGCAAGTTAAATTATTCACTGCGTGAATAGCTGATTGTGTGACAGGCTGTTCTTGTCAAAAGATTGAGCCCGCAGAAAAAAGGAACTGCCGGTCCGGCATTGGGATAAACTAAAAGATAGGAACAATTTAATTCTGCGGGCTGAATCCTAATAGTAGTTACAAAATCAAAACGCATCATTTTTATTATTATATACCAATCAGCCTGTCAATTCAATTGAATTATCATGAATTATTAAAATATTGACAATTCTATCTATTGACACCGACATCAATATTTTATATAATAAAGAGTAACTTTATAACAAAATTTAACTGGAGGAGTAATAATCATGGCACAGGAAATTTTGCTTACCACAGCCGGTATAAAAGAACTTGAAGAGGAACTCGAACACCTTAGAGTCGTAGGCCGTCAGGAAATCAAAGAAAAAATTCAGCTTGCACTTTCATTCGGTGAC
Organism: Ruminococcus sp.; assembly: GCA_023665555.1. Lineage (GTDB taxonomy): Bacteria > Bacillota > Clostridia > Oscillospirales > Acutalibacteraceae > UBA6857. The sequence continues at coordinate 22,561 of JAMPDR010000017.1, read as the reverse complement.
TTGTCGGAAAATGCTGAGTATGACGAAGCAAGAAATGACCAGGGTAAACTCGAAGCAAGAATCAGCGAGATTGAAACAATCCTTTCAATGGCAAAGGTTATCGATGAAGATTCATTGAGCACCGATGTTATCCAAATGGGTTCAAAGGTAACAATCAAAGATATCGAATACGGTGACGTTTATAAATATCAGATCATCAACTCAACATCAACCTCAAAAAATAAAGGTGAGGACTATCTCACAAGCGACGAATCACCCGTTGCAAAGGCTCTCATCGGCCATAAGGTTGGTGATATCGTTGAAGTTGAAGCACCCGACGGTATTATCAAATATGAAGTTATCGAAATTTCAAGATAAAGGCTGACGGCCATACTGTACTAAAGTCTTTGTCGCACAGATACTTGCATGTTTTTCGCCATTTTTGCCCGAAACCCTCGTTGATACACAAAGTATTAACTGAGGTTTTCAGACAATCTGACAAAAAATCTGACTGCGTATCTGTACTACAATCTTTATACAGTATCGTCTTATGATTTATAATTCATTTAATTTGTAACTTAGCAGACTATATAAAATATATTTGAAAGGACGTGTTTCATATGTCAGAAGAGAAAAAGGCAGCTCCTGTTCAAGACATAAATCAGCTTTTGAAAGTACGTCGTGAAAAGCTGGCAGATTTACAGGCAAACGGCAAAGACCCGTTTCAAATCACAAAATATGATGTTACTCATCACAGCATGGATATAAAGAATAACTTTGACGAGATGGAAGGCAAAACGGTTTCGGTTGCCGGCCGTATGATGCTCAAGCGTGTTATGGGTAAGGCTTCATTTTGCAATGTTCAAGATTTAAACGGCAATATCCAGGCTTACGTTGCAAGAGATAATATCGGAACAGATTCTTATGCGGATTTTAAAAAGTTCGATATCGGTGATATTATCGGAATCAAGGGCGAAGTGTTCAAAACTAAAACAGGTGAAATCTCTATTCATGCAACTGAGGTTACTCTGCTTTCAAAAAGCCTTCAGATTTTGCCCGAAAAACACCACGGTCTTACCAACACGGATATGAGATATCGCCAGAGATATACTGACCTTATCATGAATGAGGATGTTAAGGAAACATTTGTGAAACGTTCAAAAATCCTCAGCACGATTCGTTCTTATCTCGACAGTCAGGGATTTATGGAGGTTGAAACTCCTATGCTTGTTCACAATGCAGGCGGTGCTGCTGCCCGCCCGTTCTTCACCCATTATAATTCACTGGATGAAGATGTTAAACTTCGCATTTCCCTTGAGTTATATCTGAAACGTCTTATTGTCGGTGGTCTTGAAAGAGTATATGAAATCGGCAGGGTTTTCCGCAACGAGGGTGTTGATACCCGCCATAATCCTGAGTTTACTCTCATGGAATTATATCAGGCTTATACTGATTACCACGGCATGATGGATCTTACTGAAAATCTTTACAGACATCTTGCAAAAACAGTTTGCGGCAGTGAAAAGATCGTTTACAATGGCATTGAGATGGATCTCGGCAAGCCGTTTGAACGTATCACAATGGTTGACGCTGTTAAGAAATATGCAGGAGTTGATTTCAACGAAATAAAAACAGCTGAAGAGGCAAAGGCGCTTGCAAAAGAGCATCATATTGAATTTGAGGACAGACATAAAAGGGGCGATATCCTAAACCTGTTCTTTGAAGAATATGTAGAAGAACATCTCATTCAACCAACATTTGTTATGGATCACCCGATTGAGATTTCACCGCTCACGAAAAAGAAACCTGAAAATCCTGATTATGTTGAACGTTTTGAGTTCTTCATGAACGGTTGGGAAATGGCAAATGCTTATTCGGAACTTAATGATCCGATTGACCAGAGAGAAAGATTTGCTGCTCAGGAAGAAGCATTTACCGCAGGTGATGATGAAGCAGAACACACCGATGAAGATTTCCTCAATGCACTTGAAATCGGTATGCCGCCAACAGGTGGTATCGGTTTCGGCATTGACAGAATGGTGATGCTGCTTACTGACTCAGCCGCGATAAGAGATGTGCTCTTGTTCCCGACGATGAAGTCGCTGGATTGATAATCAACTGACTGTTTTTAGCTTATTCTAAGTCTGAAAACAGTCTTTATTTTATATAAAAGAGGTGAAAAAATGATAGACATCAAAAAGCTTGATAGAATAACCATCTGCAAACTTCACAACTTATATACCATGACAAAACTCAACTTTAAGTGCGAACCTGAAAATGTTGAACTCGTCAAGCAGGAAGAAATGAGAAAATGGCTGAACAAAGAAGTTGATATTGCTGACGAAAATTTTCCGCAGGAAATTGCAGATATATTTTCTTTTGATATTGATGCAGGTGAATTTTGGAACATGATGAAAAAGTTCAGCTATTATGCAATACATGATGAGGAATATACGGCGGTTGAATCTAATGAAGAAACGGAGATTTTGAAAGAGTTTCCGTTTGAGGTGCAAGCGGCATTTGATGAATTGATCCATGATATTGAAGATTATTATTGGCAACTCAAAATTTGTGATGATAAGGCATATTTTGAATTGAGTGAAACAATTTCACACACCAAAACACTGATTTTAAGCGGTGTGGAAAATGTTCCCGATGATTTGGGAGAGCCTCCGTTTTCTGATTTTGAACTGAGAAGAGCCGGCGACAACTATTGTCTTGATGCATGTTATTACAGATATAATGATGAATTTTCAAGAACTGATGAAAAAACAATTTCACTCGTTTTCAGTGACGCTGAAGTTTTAAACGGCTTTTACCGTTCAGGAATGAGTTGGGGACTTGAATCCCCTTGGGATTTACTTATCGGAATGGCTTGTGAGATTTGTGACAGAGCAAAATTTCCGAATTTTAAACCGAATGAAGATGAAAAGAATCTGCTGCCGCTACTTTACGAGGTAACACAGCTTGAAGAGTACAGAGAATATACTCCTTGCTCGTTACCGCTTTTGAAAGCTGAGTTTGAGAAGTACGGTTATAATGAATTGACGACGTTTGCAGAAAGAATAGAAAACGGTAACTATACAGTGATTGCAAAGTTGGTTGAAAAGTTGAACAGACTGAAATATGCCGATTTGTGGCACGATATTTATTATAAGGTTGAGCAGTCGCAAAAGCCATATCCGAGCCTTGCGGAAGAGCAGGTGAAGAATATTAATGTTATGAGAAACTCTGTTCAGCAGAAAATGAGATATCTCGGCTACAGCGGAACATACCCGAATTTTTATAAAGAGGGCAGGCTGAGCGGTGTGCATCTTGAAATGCCTTATGGTAAGACGTATTTTGTCGGCCCTGCGAAAAAAGTTGTGAATGCCGTCAGCTTTTTTGAGTATGTTGTTGACAACCAGCTTTGCCTGGTTGCTGTTGACGGATGTTCACAGCTTAAGAAAGGCGAGCACTGCAATGATATTTTTGACTGTTGCTTTAATGCAGATGGCAGAAGAATTTTTCACAGTGCAAGCAACTTTTTCAAATATGATGAAATTTACAGAATCTTCTATGAATCCGAAACAGGGTGCACGGTTGAGCAGTTTGCTGAGGCGGCAGCTAAAAAGGCAGAACTTAGAAAACTGACAAAAGTTGAGAGAAAACTTTATAATGTTATGCCGGGCGTTATGTTTTCTGTTGTGGATTCGGCGATATTCATGGGCTTATTTTGGGGCTTTTCCATGGCACTTGTGTTCACCGTAGTAATGTTGGTGTTCAGTATTGCAATGGACGACATAGGCTCGTTCTTCGAGATGGTAAATTCGCCATGGTGGTGGCTGACGTTTGCCGCAGGCGGAACAGTGCTGAGTGTAATACATGGTGTATGTGAACGTTTGGCAAGGCGAAGATAGAGAACTATTATTTGCACTAACTAAAATTTTATTTTTCGTACATTTTAAATTACAGACTACAGTCTAATGGAAAATCCTTGCAATATAAGTGCAAATCGGATTTTTTTAGACTGTAGTCTATGTTTTGTTCTATACTTTGTTCTATATTGCATTTCAGATTAAGATGTGTTATTATTACTTGTAAAATTTTTCAATTGAAAGGAAAGGACGAAAAAATTTATGACACCGGAATTATTAGCATTTATTTTCTATTTCGCCGTTGTTCTCGGAATCGGACTTATCTTTATGTTTAAGTCAAGAGGCGGCGGTGAAGAAGAATACTTCCTCGGCGGACGTTCAATGGGTCCGTGGGTAACAGCAATGAGCGCCCAGGCATCAGACATGAGCGGCTGGTTGCTTATGGGTTTCCCCGGCAGTATTCTCGCATTCGGAATGGGTCAGGTATGGATCGGTATCGGTCTTGCTCTTGGCACCATAGCAAACTGGATTTTTGTTGCAAAGAGATTGAGAAACTTCTCAAAAGCAGCAAACGATTCGATCACACTTCCGCAGTATCTTAATAACCGCTTCTCAGCAAACAACCGTGCACTTCAGATTATCTGTGCAATTGTATTCCTCGTTTTCTTCACACTTTATGTTGCATCAAGCTTTGTTGCGGGTGCAACGGTTCTCACAACGGTTGTTCCTCAGCTTGCAGGAAAAGAGAGCATTGCTTTGCTTATCTTTGCTCTTATCATCATCGCCTATACATTCTCAGGCGGTTTCAAAGCGGTTTGTTGGACAGACTTCTTCCAGGGTATTATGATGCTCGTTGCGTTGCTTGCAGTGCCCATCATCATCCTTGTTATGAAGGACCTTGACACTGCTAAACTTACTCTGATAGGTGCAGACGGTGTTGAAAACATGTTCAACTCAAACCCGTTTAGCGCAACACCGCAGGAAATTATCACAGGACTTTCATGGGGACTCGGATACTTTGGTATGCCGCATATCCTTGTAAGATTCATGTCTATCAAAAAGCCGTCAATGATCAAAACTTCATCAATCGTTGCAATCGTTTGGGTTATTCTTTCAATCGGCGCATCCATCTGCATTGCAATCTTCGGACGTATGCTTGTCGGTCAGGAACTTGTTGACGCAGGTGCTCAACAGACAATTTTCATCAGACTTGTTCGTGATTTGTTCCCGGGCTTTATTGCAGGTATTCTTCTTTCGGCAATCGTTGCCGCTGCAATGAGTACAGCTGACTCACAGCTTTTGGTTGCATCGTCATCATTCACAAGTGATATCTATAAGCCTGTTTTCAGAAAGAACGCATCTGATAAAGAGGTTCTTTGGGTTGGCCGTCTTGTTGTTGTCGTTGTTTCCGTTGTTGCTTACTTCATTGCAAGCAGTAAAGGACAGGGTGCACAGGCAATTATGGACATGGTTGAAAATGCGTGGGGTGGCTTTGGCGCCGCATTCGGACCTGTCGTTATCCTCTCTCTGTTCTGGAAACGTGCAACCTATAAGGGTGCAATTGCAGGTGTTGTCGGCGGTGCTGTAACAGATGTTCTCTGGCTCATCTTCCTGACTGAAAAGACAGGTATTTATGAAATCTTCCCCGGCTTTATCGTTGGTCTTATCTGCTGCATTGTTGTTTCACTTATCGACAAGAAACCATCAGATGAAATTATTGCAATTTTCAACAAGGCAACAGCAAAAAATGCTGATGCAGAATAATTTGTAATATAATAAAATTAAATCCGCAAAAGTTTTCGTGGCTTTTGCGGATTTGTTTTGTTATTTACTTATTCTTTGCGAGTTCATAACTTTCGTCGATCCTTCGGCAGATTTCGTCAAACTCAACCGAGCCGTCAAGCACAATAGTTATCCAGTGCTTTTTGTTCATGTGATATCCCGGCAAGAATTTCTCTGAATCAACCTCTTTTTCGATTCTCTCGGGAGTCAGCCTTATATCGATGATTTCAACTTTTTCATCTGAATCGAACCCGATTTTTCTGCGTGATACCGTGCAGAAAAGAACATACCATTTCTTGTTGTCTTTTCTTCTCACAACTGCGTTGTCGGGAAACTTCTGCCATAAAAACTCCGGTTCGTCGTTATATTTTTCATCGACATATCTGATAAGTTTTTTTGTCATTTCTGCCTTGAATATATCAGGTTCACAGCAGTTGTTTGCTATGTCGGTCAGTATATCTTCATATTCGGATTTAATTTTGCCCACAAAGCTGCCGACTGCATCCTCAGCAAGGTGAAGTGTATATGGCTCGTTCATCTCGGTGTCAATAATCTGAGCAGAGATATCTCCAAACTGCGAAACATTGATGCTTATAATGAATCCGTCAGCCGATAAAGCTTGTGCATAGCAAAATCCGTTCGGCGATTCAGTAAAGCCGTAGGTTATCAGTTTGTCAAAATTAACCTTTTTATTTTTGAAAATAGCCTTAATTACATCCATAGAAGCCACCTTAAATAACTACAATTATTCCGATGCCGTTCTAAGCGACTCAAGAATAATGCCCATCACAGATTGACCGTAGACTTTCAGCGAGTATTCACCATCACAAAGACACCAGTCGTATAGTAAGGCTCTTTCAGTCAGTGCATAAAGCCTAACAATTTCGCTTACAGTCTTTTTTGATGTGATTTCATTTTTCTGCTGACCGTCAATCACGATTTTTCTAAGCAGCTTATAGTAAACACGATGATGATCAAGCAGATGCTTTTCACCTTTTGTTGTAAGCTGAGTCGAATAAAGTCGGGTAAGCAGGTCAATATCTATGCGATTTTCAATCATTTCAAAAAGCTCTCTGTTGAGCATGTAAAGCACATCAATGCTGTTCATGGTTTCGTCAATCGTTTGAGAAAGTTCGGTATATTTTTCGTCAAACAGATAAGCCAATGATCCGAGAAGTGCATCTTTGCCGTCAAAGTAGTGATAGAATGAACCTTTCGATGTTCCGCTTTCAGCGATAATTTCGTCAACGGTTGTGTCGTTATATCCGTTTTCATAGAACAGCTTCCATGCTGCTGTAACGATTTTACTTTTGGTTGCTTTTGATGATTTGCTGCCCATGATGCACCTCGCTTATATTTTAGGTAATAAGTAATAGTGAATAAGTAATAGGTACGGTCGCGAATAAGATTGTTATAATATGAAAATTTTCATCCGCGGAGAAAAGTAACGATTTAAAACAGCGTTAAAATTAAAAATCTATAAATTAACAGTTACTGAATTCCGCGGATATAAGGTTAAGTTGTCAGAGATTTTATCCGCGACCAACCTTTTCACTATTACTTATTACCTATTACTTCTGCGTAGCAGCTGCTCCTCATTAATTTTCCTTTGCGGACTGAATCTATCAATAGGCACAGCCTTACACGCATCATTGTTATCTTATATAACTTAGCGGATTGACCTTTGAGCCGTTTTTCAGTACCTCAAAATGCAGGTGAGGGCCTGTGACATTACCTGTTGAACCGATTCGTCCGATTTGCTGACCCTGATATACACGCTGACCGACGCGAACAGCGATTGAGCCGGGCTGCATATGAGCGTAACGTGTTCTAAGTCCGTTGCCGTGGTCTATAACAACTGTGTGGCCGTAACCTGAATAACCTGAGTAAGCAATGACAACAGTGCCTGCTCCTGCGGCAACAACGGGAGTTCCCGTTGAATGTCCGCCCGGTTTTACGATATCTATACCGCCGTGGAAACTCCAACCCGAAATGGATGCACTTCTGTAGCCGTAGCGTGATGAAAGAGAATATGCCCCTCTTGCAGGCCAAATGAAACCGGATGAAGTACTGTATGATGCGGCCGGTACACTGCTTTGATATGTTGCGCTCTTTGTGCCGACTTGGATAATTTGGTTTACCGCGGCTTTGGTTTGCTTTGTCGAAACAACAGTTGAATATGTTTCCTGACCGTTGATATATGTGACAAGTTCGGTAATGACTCTTTTGCCTTTTACACCGTTTTGTGATATCTTTGTTGTTCCCTTAAGCATAGAAGAGTTTTCACGCCTGATTGTTTCATAGGGAATAGTTTCAGTTTTGGTTCTTGTTTTCATGACCTTCACTCTTACGTAATCTGTTTCGGCTTCAACAAGAAGTTTTGTTTTTTCTTTAAGTTCGTCAAAATTAACTTTTGGATTGAATGTTTTAAGCTGCTTGACAGTTAAGGAATATTTTTTTGCAATTGATTTTGCAGTTTCGTTTGCTTTTACCTTATGGTATTTAGCCGCTGATTTCGGCTTGCTGAGAACCTCTTTAAGTTTGAGTGAATCCCAAATAATGTCGGATTCTGTCGGATACAGTCCTTGGACATAATCAATTTCTTCAACAAAAGCCACAATTGAATCGCTGCTTGCGGTTTTCTTAGACGGAGCAAGCAGACTGTTGAACACAGAAACGGCATCTGATTCGTTTTTCACGGCACAAAGAAATTCACCGTCTATATAAATGCCGCACGCTCTTTCAAGTGAAACTTCAGAAGCGGCAATGATGTTTTCGGTAATCATACTTTGATTGCTGAGTTGATTTGGTAAAACACGGCTTAATTTATAAATGGGAGATGCGTCAAAAGTGCCGCCTGATGCAGTGCCGAGATTTTCGGGCAGCAATTTCATTGCTTCGGCTTTTGCACTTTCGAAGATATCCTCACTTTCAACAAAGCCAAGATGAGAATCGTTGTATATAACGTCAAGTGCAAAGGTCTTTTTGCTGTTATAGTTAATTGTGAGCACAACCGCAATAATCATGACGATAGGGAAGGCCGTGTTGAAAACAGTTTTCCAAAATGTGCTGTGTCTTGAAAATGATAGTACAAAATATTTTCTCAGTGCAGTTATATATGAAGAAAAACGTTTGCTTTGCAGAGCCATGGATTTTTTTCTGATGATTTTCAGTTCATAGTGCATGTTTTTCAAGTCATGTGCAAAATGGTTCGGAGTGTTTGCAACTGTTGTTTTAATGCTCGAAAATCCTTTTTTTAATGCCTGGCCGAGCAGTACGAAGGGAACTGCAAGTCGATGACCGTATTTTTCAATAAAAGAGGTGATGAGATTGACAGTAATGCTGCCTGTTTTTTCAATAAGTGAAGGGATAGAAATGATAAATGATGCAATAACACCCAAAATATCGTTAAGATGAAACTGTTTTTTGGCAGGCTTTTTTGTTTCTCGTTTGGTGTTATCATCTGCAGCAGAAGACAAAAATTCAGTTGGGATAATAATTTCGACTGCCTCGCTTGGCTGATAGGCAGGGTAGGAAAAATCATCTGCTTCAAAAAAATAATCATCAGTAAAGTCAGAAACTGACATCATTTTTTTATCATTCCGCTTTGAATTATCCGTATCCATCAGTTCACCTCCGTGAGTAAATTACAAATATTGTATCATATTATTGATTAATTTGCAACCTGCGCGAGAATTGTGAACGCAGTGAACAATTTAGCTGTGCGTAGCATAATTTAGTTGCGTTATCTTCCTCTGCGGACTATATCTTTCGTTTGGTACAATCTTCTCCGCAATTACGCATTAAGCATTACGAATTATGCATTGAATTCATTGTAATTGGTATAATTAACATTAGCCTTGCGAAAACGATTCACTTATGATAAAATAGAGATATGAATTACTTTATCTGACAGTAGGTGATATGATGCCGTTAAACCCTAAAATGCGCCAACTGCGTGAAAAAGCAATGAAGCTGCCGCTTACACCGGGCGTTTATATAATGAAAAACAAAAGCGGAAAAATTATTTATATCGGCAAAGCAAAGGCATTGAAAAACCGCGTAAGTCAATATTTCGGTTCGCAGAACGGTCACAATGCCAAGGTTAGAAAAATGGTTGAAAATGTTGACGATTTTGACTATATTCTGACTGACAGTGAGTTTGAAGCGCTTGTGCTTGAATGTAGCTTGATCAAGCAGAACATGCCGAAGTATAATATTTTACTTAAGGATGATAAGGGATACAGCTATATTAAAATTTCGCCGAATCCATGGGGAAACATCAGTGCATGTTTTCGCAAGGATGATGAAAGTGCGACATATCTCGGACCGTATACCGGGAATTACTCTGTGACGCAATCTGTTGAACAGGCGAAAGAGATTTTTAAACTGCCCACATGTGCAAAGCAGTTTCCGAGAGATATAAAAAAAAGCAGGCCGTGCCTTAATTTCTTTATTTCACGATGCAGTGCTCCGTGCGCGGGAAAAATCAGCAGACAGGAGTATGAAGAAAATCTGTCACAGGCTGTTGAATTTATCAAAGGCGGAAGCCGCGATACTATTGCTAAATTAACAAAGCAGATGGAGCAGGCTGCTGAAAACCTTGAATTTGAAAAAGCCGCGAAGTTGAGAGATAGGATAAAGTCGATTGAAAAAATCGGCAGCAAGCAAAAGGTTGTTTGCAAAAATGCAAAGCAACAGGATGTTTTTGCAATTGCACAAAGCAGTGAAAAAGCTTGCCTTGCTGTGCTTAACTTTAATAATGGATTGCTCTGCGGAACAGATCATTTCATCTTTGATGCATCGGAAAATCTGCCGGATACAAGACGTCAGCTGCTGATGTCTTACTATTCGATGAACAGGGAGATACCGCCGAAAATTATTGTTGATGGTGAGGTATCCGATGAGCCGTTGTTGATTCGTTTCCTTGAAGAAAAACGCGGAAAGAAAGTTGAAATTATGATGCCGCAAAAGGGTGAAACAGCAAGATTATCAGATATGTGCCTGAGCAATGCATCGCAAAAACTCGGTATGTATATCGGCAGAAAAGGTAATGAAACCGCCGCACTTGATGAATTGGCAAAACTGCTCGGACTGAAAAAAGTTCCGGAATTTATTGAGTCGTATGACATTTCGCATACCGCAGGTGCAGATAATGTTGCGGGTATGGTAGTGTTTAAGGATGGACGGCCGTATAAGTCGGCTTACCGTCGTTTTGCAATTAAGGGTTTTGACGGTCAAGATGATTATGGTTCGATGCGTGAGGTTATCAGCCGCAGACTTAACAGATATGTTGAGGAAAAAGACAGCGGCGAGGGATTCGGCAGACTTCCGGACTTAATTCTTCTTGACGGCGGACAGGGACAGGTTAATGCTGTTTTGCCGGTTGTTGAAGCATTCGGGTTTGATATACCTGTATTCGGTATGGTTAAGGATAACAAGCACAGAACCAGAGCTATTGCGGCAGAGGGACATGAAATTGCAATCAATGACGGAAGAAGAGTATTTACGCTGGTTTCCTCCATTCAGGAAGAGGTGCACCGTTTTGCAATTACTTATCACAAAAAAAAGCATAGCAAATCTTCAATTTATTCAAAACTTACAGAGGTTGAGGGTATAGGCGAGAAGAAAGCAAGACTTCTTATTAAAGAACTTAAGACAGTAACGAAAATTAAAACGGCAACAGAAGATGAACTGTCAGCTATTAAAGGTATTTCAAAAAAGGATGCAAAAAATATTGTTGAGTATTTCAGTGAAAAGAAGCAGTAAATTAAACTGAGTTTATATAATTAACTATGATAATGTGAAAAATGTTTTACTTTGCCGTATTGATTAAACGCTGTAAATATGATATTATAATATTAAAAATGACAAATTATTTAAAAATATTATGGAAGGTGGAATATAAAATGCTTGGTGAGCGCTTGCGTCAATTGAGAGAAGAACGTAAATTTACACAGAAGGATGTTGCAGCTACATTAGGTGTTGATCGAACAACATATACAATTTATGAAAAGGGTACCTCAAATCCGACTTTAAACAGCCTGCGCATACTTTCAAAGTTATATAATGTTTCAGTTGATTATTTGATTGGTGTTTCTGATGTAAGAGAGATAAACAATGATACGAATAGTGAAATAAAGGTTGCGGCATGTGTTGATCCGATTGCTTATCTTGGTAAGGAAGAAAAAACAGTGCTTATGTGCTGTCGCATTCTTGATAACAACAGCCGTTCTGAACTTATTGAATATGTCAGAAATTTCACAAAAGAACGCTGCAAGGGCCTTTTTGACAGTGAAGATGTTGACTAACTGATAAATGTTGAGTAAATTTAAATATATTTTTTAATTTTTTCTTAATAAATCTTGACATTTATTAATTTTTGTACTATTATTTAATCAGAGGCAGAGTAATCTGAAACTCAAAAATTTACGAAAGGAGAATTTTACAATGGAAACAACAGGCGTAACAGCTGCAGTTCTTGAGCCGGCAGAAGGCGGTAATTGGTTCACAGATCTTATCGCTAAGATCATGAAGGTTATTGTAAAGCTTCTCACAAAGCTCGGCATTAAACTTGGCTAATTTAATCATTACATAACAGGCTCGCAGTAAATGCGGGTCTGTTATTTTTATAGCATCATTTAATTTTGCTTAATAAACAAAAATACATTTTAATTGACTTTTCAGATGGTAATAGATTATACTGAAATTACCAAATAAGGAAGGAGATTTTACGAAATGGAAACAACAGGCGTAACAAACGCAACACTCACACCGGCTGATCTCACAGAGAAAAACTGGTTCACAGAACTTATTGCAAGACTCAGACAGGTTATCATGAAGCTTCTTATTAAGTTCGGTTTCAAACTTGGCTTATAAGTTTTACAAAGTTGCTTAGACGGCGGATCTACAGTAAGTGGGTTCGCCTTTTTTATGTGTTTTTTAGTTTTTAAAAGCGTTTTAATATAATTAAAAAATATAATTAATTGTTTTTAATATATCTGAACTCTTTTTAATTTGACTTAAGTGCTTTTAATAGCGTATACTTAAATTACTAAATTATAGAAAGGAGATTAGTACTATGACAACAACAACAAATCCGGTAGAAGAAGAAGTAGTAGAAATGAATTGGTTCACAAAGCTTATCGCTAAGATCATGAAGGTTATTTCTAAGCTTCTCCTCAAGTTCGGTATCAAACTTGGCTAATTAAAAAGCTTACATAACAGACTCGCAGTGATGCGGGTCTGTTATTTTTTAGAGATGCTCAGCTGAATTAAAAAGTTTTAATAGGTTTGTATAATCGCTTAATATAATTGAATTACTTTTAATTTGACATGTGTCGCTTTATCGGGGTATACTTGAATCATAAAAATTAAGTCGGCTGACTTAGGAAAGGAGATTCTTACGATGAACGAAACAACAACAGATCTTGTAATCGACGAGGGCTTCACCTCTCCGAGCATTAACGGACCCGAATGGCTTGTAGAGCTTATTGAAAGACTCAAAGTAGTTCTTGCAAAGCTTCTTTACAAGTTTGGTATCAGATGGTAATCGAACTACCACGTATACCCATGCAGCTGCTCAAGCGGCTGCTTTTTTAATGCGTAATTCGTAATGCTTAATGCGTAATTGCGGTGGGAAATTGTGCTTATCGTGAGCAATAGTTCGCAGAGAAGGCTAAAGCAGCTAAATTATGCTTCGCATAGCTAAATTGCTTACGCAACTAAATTTGACTGCGTCAAGCGAAATTGCTCACTGCGTTCGCAGCTATTTCATAGGGCAATGTCATTACATTAAGTTATGGAGTTTACAACCTTACCGTTTGTATTATTTTTAAATAAATGATGATTAAAACGATCTTCCAATAAGACTATAAATAAAGACAGCCGACAAAGCCCCGGCCGTTTTGAATCTCTATGGTTATGGTGAACAGACTTACTATAGCCGAACGTATTTCGTCATTATTGTACGGCGTCCAAAGGACATGGGAGTTAGTACAAACTTACCTATAGCAAATTACGGCAAAAATCGGAACGATTTTTCGCCGTTTTTTGCGTACGTCAGAGTTTCTTTTTGGTTACTTTTTCTGAACGCAGAAAAAGTAACTGCCAGTCCGGCATGAGGACAGTGCTACGCACAGGTAATAAGTAATAGGGAATAGTGAAGAAGTGTAATATAAAGCCTAAAGTCAGAACCACTATCTTACTTCGCGGAGAAACACTTAAAATCAGCCGACAATTTCACCGCGACCACCGTTCCTCACTCCTAACTCCTCATTCCTCATTCCTCATTTTTCTCCCTCTGCGGACTAAATCTTTAGATAGGTACAACCTTCCCCGCATCATAGCCGTACGCAGTACCATCATAGTTGTGCGCAAGCACTTGTTTGTAATTTTTTTAATATAACCAAGATTTTCCTTGAATGTGCGGCTGCACAATGATATAATTAATTGGATATATTATTAATAAAACAGTTTCGGAGGCTGTGTTATGAGTAAAGAAATTTATATGATAGTCGGTGCAGGCAGAAGCGGAATTGCTGCGGCGAAAATGTTAATGAGCCTTGGGAAAAGTATTGTTATTTATGACGGTAACAAGGCACTTGATGTTGATCGGATTCTTGAGCAAATCGGAGCATCGCAGAAAATACCGTTTGTTCTCGGCGATGATTTTGATAATGCACTTGACAATGTTGATATTTGCGTTGTAAGTCCCGGTGTGCCGCTTGAAGTGCCTGTGATGAAAGCAATTGCTCAAAGAAATATCCCAATTTGGAGTGAGATTGAACTTGCTTACAGGTACGATAAAGGCACGGTACTTGCAATTACGGGCACAAACGGAAAAACTACAACAACCTCGCTGACTTATGAAATTATGAAGGCCGCAAATGATAAAACATTGCTTGTCGGCAATATCGAAATTCCCTATACAGGTCTTGCGCTTGATTCATGCGAGGGCGGATACACCGTTGCTGAAATAAGTTCATTCCAGCTTGAAACAATGATAAGTTTTAAGCCGCATGTTTCGGCAATTTTGAATATCACTCCCGATCATCTCGACAGACATAAGACAATGGAAAACTATATTGAAATGAAAAAGTCTATTGTGAAAAATCAATCCGAAGATGATTTTTGTGTGCTCAACTATGAGGACAGCGTTCTTCGTGAGTTTGGCAAAACTCTTAAATGTAAGGTTGTTTATTTCAGCAGTACTCATGAAATTGAAAACGGTATCTATTATAAAGACGGTGATATAATCATTGATGAGGACGGCGAAAAGACCGTTGTGCTTAATGTCCGTGATGTTAATCTTGTCGGTATGCACAACTATGAAAATATCATGGCCGCCGTTGCAATAACACATAGTGCAGGGGTATCGCTTGATATCATTCGTGAAGTTACAAAAAAATTTGTTGCTGTTGAGCATAGAATTGAGTTTGTTACCGAAAAGCACGGTGTCAGATATTATAATGATTCAAAGGGCACAAATCCCGATGCCGCAATCAAGGCAATTGATGCAATGCCGTCACAGACGGTACTCATTGCAGGTGGATATGACAAAAATTCGGACTATACAGAGTGGATAAGTCATTTGTCCGGCAAATGTAAACTGCTTCTTCTCATGGGACAGACAAGGGAAAATATTGCCGCAGCATGTGAAAAGGCGGGATTTACGGCATATCGCTTTGTTGAATCTATGCAAGAGGCTGTTAATTCAGCAACTGAAAATGCAGAAAATGGCGACTGTGTTCTTTTGTCACCCGCCTGTGCAAGTTGGGGTATGTTCAAAAGTTATCAGCAGCGCGGAAACATGTTCAAAGAGTGCGTTAACTTACTTGGGGATTGATATATTGCATAAATAAATCTGTATTTATTTTCTAAGCATGGTCGATTTATATATTGACCGCAAAAAAATTTTTTGATAAAATTATTCTTGGTATTTAATAAAATTATCGTTAAGATAAAGGAGTTTTGACTGATGGAAAAAATAAAAATGGGTAAGATCGTCGAAATGGACGGCGACGAAATGACAAGAATCATCTGGAAGATGATTAAAGATGAACTGCTTTCTCCGTATGTGGAACTTAACACGGAGTATTATGATCTCGGTCTGCCTCACCGTGATGAAACAAACGACCAGATAAGTATCGATGCAGGCGAGGCCATCAAAAAGTATCATGTTGGTGTTAAGTGTGCAACTATCACACCGAACGCTCAGCGTGTTGAGGAATATAAACTTAAGAAGATGTGGAAAAGTCCAAACGGCACAATCAGAGCGATCCTTGACGGCACTGTTTTCCGCACACCTGTTCTTGTAAGCGGTATCAAGCCGGCTGTCAGAAACTGGGAACAGCCGATCACAATCGCTCGTCATGCTTACGGTGACGTATATAAAGCAAGCGAATTCAGAACCACCGAAAAGGGCAAGGCTGAACTTGTTTTCACAAGCGAGAGCGGCGAAGAGCAAAGAGCAACAATCTATGATTTTGAGTGCGGCGGTGTAATTCAGGGCATGTACAACAAGGATTCTTCAATCAGAAGCTTTGCACACTCATGTTTCCAATATGCGCTTTCAACCAAGCAGGATCTTTGGTTCTCAACCAAGGATACAATCTCAAAGCAGTACGATCAGACCTTTAAACTTATTTTCCAGGAAATCTATGAAAATGAGTATAAAGATGCTTTCGAAAAAGCAGGTATCACATATTTCTATACCCTTATTGATGATGCTGTAGCAAGAGTTATCCGTTCAAAGGGCGGTTACATTTGGGCATGCAAAAACTATGATGGCGACGTTATGAGTGATATGGTATCAACCGCATTCGGTTCACTTGCAATGATGACAAGTGTTCTTGTAAGTCCTGACGGAAACTATGAATATGAAGCTGCTCATGGAACAGTTACAAGACATTACTATCGCTATCTTGACGGAGAAACCACTTCGACAAATCCGATTGCAACAATTTTTGCATGGACGGGCGCACTCAGAAAACGCGGTGAACTTGACGGCAATGCAGATTTGATGAGCTTTGCAGATAAACTTGAAAAGGCATCGCTCGATGTTATTGAAAGCGGCAGAATGACGAAGGACCTTGTAGGTTTGTGGCAGGGCAGTGAAGCAACCGCACTTTCAACAGATGAATTCATCAAAGCAATCAAGGCTGAGCTTGAAAAGAATCTGTAATTTGTTGTTCATATTTGTGTTTTTGTGTTGACTTTTAAATATGAATTAACTATAATAAAATTATATATAAGTTACAGGAGGCGTTACATATGAAAAAAACATTGGCAGTTATTCTTGCCGTTATGATGATGTTCTCATGCTTTGCAGTGAGTCTTGGTGTTTTTGCTGAAGAAACAACCGCAGTAGCAGATGAGTGCACATGCGGCTGCGAGGATTGCATAGCAGAAAAAGGCGCATGTCATTGCTGCATTTATTGTAAATATCTTGACAAAAGATATCTGACAGATTGCGTTGTAGTTGACAGCAAGGGCAATATTGATTTTGAAAATTCATTTTGCTGTGATGAATGTACAGGCATTTGGCCGTGCAGATGCGGTCATGATTGTTGCAACACTAAAGAAGTAGTTGATAAGAACAACGGTGATCCGATTCTTACACCCGGCCAGCAGCAGACCTTAACAATGGTTTTCCAAAACATTATCAAGAGATTTGCTGATGCATTTGACAGTCTTTTCCAGGCAATTTTCGATTTCCTGAGAATTGGCGAAATTTTCCCTGACATCAAAATCTGATAGGAACAATTAAAAATCAGCCGTCGCAGTTTTGCGGCGGTTTTTGTTTGTATAACTGCTTGGAAGAGAAGAAATATTTT
Organism: Ruminococcus sp.; assembly: GCA_023665555.1. Taxonomy (GTDB): domain Bacteria; phylum Bacillota; class Clostridia; order Oscillospirales; family Acutalibacteraceae; genus UBA6857. Next base: position 5,106 of record JAMPDR010000017.1, on the reverse strand, counting down.
ATCGTTGCATGTACATTCCTATGATGCGGGGAAGATTGTACTAATGGTAAGTAATAGTCCGCAAAAGAAGGAAAAACCTGATTGTTTCTTCCTCTGCGGACTGAACCTTTCAGTAGGTACAATCTTCCCCGCAATATTAGCCGTACGCAAGTACCCGTACGCAGTACTGGTTTGTACATTTTTCACATATTAATAAAATAGCATTGACACAAAATTGACAATGTTGTATAATGTGGTTAATATTGTATAAACAGTGGCTGATATATCCGCCGAAACGTAAGGGAGATTTATCTATGAAAACATTTTATGATGTACTTTCTGAAAAAAGAAAAGCTGTGCCGACGCCGAACAACATTGTTGACCCAAGCGGCAGGGCATATTTTGGAACATTTGACAAAGAATTTGAGCGAATGGACTTTTTGAGCATTGATCGCCCGTCAAAGTTCCCGAACGCGCTCAACAAAATGAAACTTACACTTTGGGAGGCAATCGAAGTTAACCTTAAAGATATCGTTTTGCTCACAGCTGTTTGCGACATGGCGCTTTTTGGCACTGCACTTACTATTTGTTATGACAAGCACACGAAAAAGGTTACATATTGGCAGGATATGTTTCCGAAGAGCAAGGCAGTAATTTCATCAACGCTTCTCAACGGTGACACCACAGAGTCACTCGGCAAAAAAGTCAAGCTGAAATGCGTTAACCATTTTGAGCAGGGCAAGGCTTTTGTGACGGGTACCGCAACCGACAGCAAAAAGGGCACTATCGGCTATGATGTTTCGCTTGAAAGAGTTTCACTGCCGAGTATCGTTTCAATTCCGTTCGGTGACAATCGTCCGCTTTATTCTCAAAAAGATTTGTTCAAGGTAACCGGATATGTTGAGATCAACGGTCAGAGATATGAGGCTGACGAGAACAGCACCGCAATCATAGATGACCACCGCGGATACTATCCGTATGTATCTCACTATGATTGGGTAACCACCATGGGCAAGAAAGAGATTGACGGAAAGAGTCAGTATTTTGGTTTCAACCTGACAAGAAATCAGTCCATTAATCAGAATGACTACAACGAAAACTTGATTTGGTTTGAGGGGAAAACAACCCTGCTCACTCCTGTCAGATTTGAACATCTTGAGTTTAACAAGTGGAGAATCAAAGATGTTTACGGCATGGTTGATATCATTTTTGATATCGGCGATCGTTTCCTCATGCGCGTGCCCGGCGGTGTGATTGACATCAACTATCACATCACTTTCGGTGAACTGACAGGCTACGTCTGCGACCCTGACGGCAATAAATACATTCTTGATGGTATGAGCGCCATTGGCGAGGACAAGAGCCTTAGATTCTAAGTGGAGGAGAAAGGCGAAGTTCTTTGATTACTTTCTTTCAAGAAAGTAATGCCCAAGCGGCGAGCGTTACTGCGAAGCAGTAAAAGAAAAAACAAAGTCCGTTAAGCGAAGCGGCAACGGACGAAAGTAGAAGCAGATAAAATAAAAACAGCAGACACGTTATTTCAAGCGTTGTCTGCTGTTATTGTTTTCCTCTTGGGTATGCGTCTTTTTCATCTGTCAGATTCAGCAGATAGTCAATGCTGGTGTTATATAGCTTGGCAAGGGAGATCAAGGTTTGGGTTGGTATGTCACGCTGACCGAGTTCGTATCTTGAATAGGCGACCTGTGTGCAGTTAAGGTATTTTGCAATGTCCTTTTGCAGCAGGTCTTTATCCTCCCTCAATGCTCGGATGCGCTCATACATTTCAACCATCTCCGTCAATCAGTTCTATTTAGAATTTCATTATAAATTATACAATAAACCAAAATGGTATATTGACTTATAAACCATTTTGGTTTATAATGATAAATGGTTAAATAAAACTGATTAAAAAGCATTTGCTGTGTTGCAATTTTGCGCAATATGTGATATAGTAGATGCGTCACATAAACTGAATAAATGAACATTTTTAGGGTCGCTTTGGCAAAAGTGCATCCTCTAATTAACTATACCCTTTAAGTGTTCAAGTTAGTTTGTGTGACAACAAAAAACGAGATGCATTTTTCGGTGCGTCGCGTTGTTGGCGCACTTTTTATTTTACCTTTTGCGTATGACGTCTAACCGCAAGAGGGAAAAGGGGAGTTCGCAAATTTAAAATTTTGGAGGTAAAAACAAGGTGGGAAAAAGATTTAAAAGGGCTCTTGCATGTATGGTCGTTGTTGTGATGTGCGTTTGCGGTTTGCCTGTGGGTGAAATTGGAACAAAGGCGAGTGCGGTGGATTATGAGGTTGGCGACATCATTGAGTTTGGTAATTATCCACAGAGTAGAGTGTATGGTGCTCTTATAAGTCAACTCAATGCGACGAGTACACCGTGGATATCATATAACTATTACTCAGGCACAGGCAATTTGTCTGACGGCAAAATGCAGCCGTCAGATTATATGCAGTATCGAGATGTTGATCTCGGCTCAAGCAGATACAGAGCAGTAAAGTTTACACAATATAGACCATATTGGACTGGTTATACACATTCATCTGTAAACAGTTATCAAGATGATAATGATTATTATGTAAACAATACATATTGGTTTAAATATGAGCCGTTAAAATGGCGGGTACTTGACCCAAGCACAGGTTTGATAATGTGCGAAAGTATTATAGATTCACAGGCATATCAGAATACGGTTTATTATTACTCAAATTATTACTATCAAGATACAACAAAAACAACCTATGCAAATGATTATGCGAAATCGTCAATCAGAGATTGGCTTAATGATGATTTTTATAACACAGTATTCAGTGCAGGACAAAAATCAAACATAAAAACAACAACGCTTAATAATGATTGTTATAGTTCATCATATCCACAATATAACTCAGCATCAACAAAAGATAAAATCTTTCTTCTTTCACATGATGAAGCAAAAACAAGTGCATACGGATTTAGTTCAAATGCATTAACATATGACATAGCCAGAAGAGCACAGGGAACAGATTATGCAAAGTGCCAAGGACTTTATGTGTATAGAAGTTCAAGTTCAAGTTCAACCTATAACGGAAATTCTCCGTGGTGGCTCCGTTCGCCTAATTACAGTTCTGATTATGCGTGCGAAGTCACTAGCTATGGCTACTCTAATAACGCCAATATTGTCAGCAGTACTTGTGATGGCGTTCGGCCGGCTTGCAAACTTGCCGAGTTGAAATCTGACACTGAATTGAGTGAATGGGTTAGTAGTGAAGATGAGAAAGATGATACATATTCAGAAACATATGGTTGGTGCCTTACAAACGATTCATACTCATATGGATATCCTGAGAATTACAGAATACCATGGTCAAGATATTTTGATCTATACGGATATAATATAAGCTCGCTTGTAACAACACCATTAAGTCAAATTAAACCATGGAACGGAAACTGTTTTGGCTTAGCGCTTCTTTCTGCGGCAAACTATTATGGGCTTATTGATTTATCAACATATTTTTCAAACAGTGGCAAATACTTATACGATTATGGCTATGAAAAAATACATACAACAGACAGTAATGAACAGTGCTTTAGCGTAGAGGGAAATGAAGCAATAATAGAAACTATTGAAAATGCATTTATATCTCAAGATTCAGTTGAATTCTCTAAGTGTGAAGTTTTTGAAAATAATTCAGACTATTCAAAGCTAATTGAACACTTTACAAACGGAACAGGCAGTCCTATTATCGTCAATATGGCATCAACCGGCGATGGTCATACGATGGTTTTAACGAACGACTTTAAACCGAAAGATATTGGTGATGGCTGGTATTGTCTGTCAGCATATGATTCAAATTCACCAAAGAACAGTGATAAACTTTCAAACCCAACTAAAGAATATAAACGTTCAGATTCATATTTATTAATAAATCCAACTACAACTGAGTGGCAATATTATGCAAATGATAAAATTCAATTTGGTTCAAAATACCATGCTTTGTTACAGGTTGGTACGGGTAATCTGACAGGAAGATCAATTTGGTTTTATGATGTATCTCTTCTTGATAAATCATATTTTACGTCAACTTTAAATTTGTGGTATAAAAAAATACAACTTAATATTTTTGGTTCAAATATCAAAGTATTGGATTCAACCAATGATAAAACATTATTGAAAATTACAAATGGAGAAGTTGAATATATAGCCGATAACTGTGAATATAAAGTTAGGTTTAACAGTAACTTTGAAAATAATATAACATCAGGCACATTCTATACAGATGATTACACAAAATTAAAAGTTATCTCAGAGGATTCCGAAGTTCTTGCAATGAGTGAAAAGACATTTTTCTCGGCACAACCTAATAATGCAGAGATTATATTTGATTTTGATGAAGCAACAATTACAGCAATTTGTAAAGATAACTCAAATGACAAGATTGAAATTGCGGCTCAAAATATTGAAGCGGACTATGCTGTTAAGGTACAGAGTAATATTATTGATGGGAACACTTTATCGCTGTCTGTTAAAGATGATGATTCATCTACAATTGAAGCTGATAGTATAAATACTCACATCGAAACTGAAACAGATGGTATTGATGATAAGAATATTGATATTATATATAATGAAATTCCACATCAACATTCTTATTCTTCGAAAATCACAAAACAACCAAGTTGCACAGAAAAAGGTGAAACAACTTACACCTGCTCACTTTGCGGAGATACATACACAGAAGTGATTCCGCCGATGTTAAACCACACCGACAACAACAACGACGGCAAGTGTGACATTTGCGGTTCTGACATTGTAGCATCTAACCCATCAGACACCTGTGACCACATCTGCCACAAAGGCGGCTTTGCAGGCTTCATCTACAAGATAATTCGTCTGTTCTGGAAGTTGTTTGGAATCAACAAGACTTGCTCTTGCGGTGTGGCACACTATTAATTCGCATATACACATCCCATAGAAAAAACAGCTGCGGTGCGTTGTTGCCGCGGCTGTTTTGCGGTTTGCGGTTTAATTTTCAGTTTGTGGAAACACCATCGTAGTTCCTTGTTTCAACTAAAACTTCACATTACATATAACGGTAAGTCTGTATCGATGTCCTGCGGACATCTTGGAGCACC
>JAMPDR010000016.1 GCA_023665555.1 Ruminococcus sp. | reverse complement strand
GCGGCTACAAGAAAGTAACCACAATCAAGAAAAACGGCACAGTGAAGTACACAAAAAAGAGCCTAAAGAAAGGCACAACGTACTACTTCAAGGTCAGAGCATACAAAACAGTCAGCGGAAAAACTATTAACAGCAGTTTCAGTACTGTTAAGACTGTTAAAGTGAAATAATCAATCAAAAAATGAGGTGAATCCGATAAAAATCGGCTTCGCCTCAGTGTCATGTAAAAGAGGTATTTCAATGAAGAAAAAAATCGCCTGTGCCCTCAGTATTTTGCTGATTTTGACGATGTTACTCCCCTGCTTTTCGGCAAGCGCCGCATCAGGACCATCCATCACAACAACACTGACTGATAACACAGTGCAAAAAGGCAGCAAAAAAACATTTGAGGTTCGAGCAAGAAACAGTGCCGGTAAAAAAATCAAAGCTACTGTCACTTTCAACGGAGCAACTCTGTCGCCGATATGGGATGATGATGAAAAATCAAGCTATATTCTTAACTTTACCAAGGAAGGAAAAAACATTGTCATCATCTCTGCTTCATCCGATGGTGGAAGAAAGAAACAGCTTACATATAACATCACATATGAAAAAGCCAAAAACGGCGAATCTATCGGTAAAGCAACATGGAGTGTTGAAGTTTTTACAATTGGGTGCGGTTATCTCATTTATCCAACGGAAATGGATATCTATGAAGGCGAAACTTCCGCAGAACAGCTGATACACCTGCTGCACGAAAACGGTCTTATCGGGTATTACGGCGGTACACTCAAGCAGTCATTTTATCTCGGATATATAGCTGACGGAACATCATCAGCGCAAAAATATAACGGATATCAAAAGAGCGGAACCGCGAAAAATCCCAAAAAGATGAATCTGAATGTTTCAATTCCGCCAAATCTTGTTTCTCAACTAAATAAAACCATGACTTTTTTCGATCCTAATGATTATGAGAAAAATTGGAATGGCTACCTCGGTGAATTTGTAATTACCAACGGTTCGGGTTGGATGTATACTGTCAACAACAGCTTTCCTAACGTCAGCTTTGCGGATACTTATTTATCTGACGGTGACGTGGTTCGGGTTCAGTTTACACTCGGCTACGGTGCGGACATCGGCGGATTCAGCGCAATGGGTTCAAAAATTCCTGATGTAGGCAATCAGCCGAATTCGGGATATTATCAAACAGCCAATAAAGATGCACTCACAAAAGCAATCAGCCGTACACGCTCGTCCGCATATTCATCAAGGTCCAACGTCAAACAAGCATATCAAAATGCTATCATTGCGGCTAAAACGCTTGATGCATCTCAGTCAACTGTTGACAGTGCAGTAAAATCGCTTAACTCAGCGCTGAACAATCCCTCTGATGACCGTGTTATCACAACAACAAAAGCGGTTACAACAACAAAAAAAGCTGTACCGCATACCACGGCACCTGCTAAAATTACCAGCCAGACAAAAGCTGTAACAACAACACGAAAGACTCAATCAACAAAAACGTCGGCATCAACAAGCATGGTCGATGCGGTAACTGAAAAAACAAATAAAAATGTCACGGTGACAACTTCAATATATCAATACACAACTTCCGTAAAGACAGAAAAAAGCAGTAGTGCCGTTTCACAGCCGCAAAGTGCAAGTTCGGTGATTCAGCAAACAATATCTGATGAAGCAAAGACATCAATCAAAACTATTGAATCCGCGCAGTCAGACGAAACCGAAACAACAGTTGCAGTTTCCGAAACTGATACACAAAGCACCGCATTGGAACAAATTGCATTAACTGATGAAGTTGCCCCACTCTATACAAGCACAGACGAAATAAGTCCTGTAATAGCTGAATCAGCGGTACAGCCATCTGATAATCATAACGGCACAGTACTCATAGCTGCTTTTGTGTTCATCGCTCTGACATGTGCAACAGGATGCATTTATATGAAAAATAAAAATCAACACAAGGAACAAAATGATGAATAAACTAAAAAAACTTATATGCATTTTACTTGTCTTATGCGTTATGCTTTCTTTGGCGATAATACCGATAAACGCACTGAATGATACGGACAGATTTTTATCAATCGCCAATGATATTGTAAAATGGAAAAAGTCAGATAACGGTTCAACAGATGACTTTTTGATTAACAGCACATTTCTCGAACAGGCAGGAACCACTGCCGGCGACTGGTATCCTATAGGTCTTGGAAGACTCGGAATTGATGATAATTATGATGGTTATCTTGCAGTTCTGAAAGACCAAGTTGAAGAACGTTACCGTCAGCAAGGCAAATTGAGTGCGGCAAAAGCCACGGAATGGCATCGAATTTCACTTGCGATTTTGGCATCGGGCGGAAATCCGACAAGTTTCGGCAAAGATGAAAGCGGACAAGCAATCAACTTGATTGCCGACGGAACATACAACCGCGGTAATGTCACACCGCTTGGCAGACAAGGCATAAACGGATGGATATGGGGTTTGATTGCGCTTGACAGCATGAGATATGAAATTCCGAAAGATGCATATTACAGCCGTGATGACATCATCTGCGAAATATTGAGCCAACAACTTACTGACGGCGGCTTTGCTTTGAGCGGAGATGCGGCAGACCCCGACATCACAGCCATGGCGGTGCAGGCTCTTTCGCCATACTATAACAGTGAAAGAATCTATACATATATTCAAAAATCGGATTCCGCAAAAACTTCAAAAACGGTTCGTCAAGTGGTGAACGAAGCAATAAGTTGTCTTTCGGAAATTCAGCTTGACACAGGTGACTATGAAAGTTGGGGAACTCAAAACGTTGAAAGTACATGTCAGGTTGTGGTTGCACTTTGCTGTTTAGGTATCGATCCATTCGCAGATGAACGTTTTATAAAAAAAGGAAATACACTGCTTGACGGAATTTTGCGTTATCAGATGAAAGACGGCGGATTTATACATTCATTTTCATATGATTCTGATAATCCTACTGCCCTACCCGACAAATCTAATACCATGGCAGGGGAACAGGTTCTTTATACCATGGCGGCACTTTGGCGAAGAGAGCAAAATATGCGGACACTGTATGATTTCCGCGAGGAGCAAAGCACAGCATTAAAAAAGCGTATTTCAGTTTTGAATGATGATATATCCAATCTTACTGAAACATCCGTCAATGCTGAGGTTGAAAATTTATTGGTTCGATATTTCACAATTCCCGAAAATGAACGCTCATATGTGTATAATTATTATCTTCTTGCAGACAAGGCAAAAAGTTTAAGCATTAATACAGAAAAGATTTCAGTTGAAACAAAAATCATTGAAAGTCCTGCTGACGATGAATCGGAAACAAACAGCGTCACTTTTGCCGATAAAGACAAACAAGAAGTTGATTCCTTACCGGAAAAGCTGACGGGAGAACACTATGTTAAGGTAACAACACTACTTGAAAAACTGAATCTATCCCCTGACTTTAACGGAAAAGACAAATATGTTGAAAAACTAACAGCTGCAAAAAATGAAATTGCCTCCATACAAAATGAAATTGACAGCATAAATGAAGAAATTCTCGATAAACTCTATCCGTTTGAATCAATCTCAGTCAAGGACAAGAAAACCGTTGACAACATCGTTAAACGTTATCATGCTCTGAGCGATTATGACAAAGGTAAAATAGAACGCTATGAAGATGTGATAAAAACCAAAACGAAGATAGATAATGAACTTCGAGCAATTGCAATTACTGTTATACTTTTGTGTGCCGTCGCTATAGCGCTAACAATTGTAGTTAATCGCGTTAAAAATCGTCGTAACAGAAAACAGCTTGAAATGGATGCGCTTGCCAACGAATATGCCGATGAAATGAGTGATGATTCATGAAAAAAGATTTGCTTGTTATTTTTGCTGTTATACTTGCCATTGTTCTTGTTATAAGCGGTACTAATTTTCAATCGGTAGATGAATATTATCTAACGCATATTGACGACATTACCGAGGACAGTGAAACTGTTAAAATCAGCATACGATGTGACACCGTACTTGAAAATTACAGCAATCTTGACCCTGTTTTGCAATCCGAGGAATATGTTCCGAATGACGGCATCATACTTTCTGAAACCGAATATGTTCTTCGTGAGGGTGATACCGTATTTGATATTCTTGACAGAGCAGTGCGTTACAACAAAATTCAAATGGAATACCAAGGTGCTGACGTAAACAAATTCGGCAGTGTATATATTCAAGGTATCCACTATCTCTATGAGTTTTCCTGCGGTCCGCTTTCCGGTTGGATGTATCGTGTGAACGGGAAATATCCGAACTACGGTTGTTCAAAATACAAGCTGAAAGACGGCGACATAGTTGAGTGGGTTTATACCTGCGACCTTGGAAAAGATGTTGACTGCGCATTTATGGCTTAATTGCCACGCTGTAACATTAAATATAATATTACTAATTAAAAACGTTTTCCCGATCAATGCTGTTTTGGGAAGACGTTTTCCAGTTTTAATATGTTATGCAATTATAATGTAAAAATCTTGCAATTGAAGATTAAATCAACTATAATGATATTATCTTTAAGTTGATATCGACTGAATTCAGTTTAAAGCAAATCAAGATACCGAAAGGAGCAAAAATATGAGCAATATAGAAACACAAAAAGAACTTATCTGTGACATTTGTCATAAAATGTGGCAGCTTGGTTGGGTTGCGGCAAACGATGGCAATGTCAGTGTTAAACTTGACGATGGCACAATTCTTGCAACACCGACCGGAATGAGCAAATCATTCATTACACCCGAAAAACTTATAAGAATCGACAGTAAGGGAAATGTGCTTGAAGCCGCTGAGGGACTTCGTCCTTCAAGTGAAATCAAGATGCATCTTCGCTGCTATGACAAACGTGATGATGTTATGAGCGTCATTCATGCACATCCGCCGGGAGCAACAGGATTTGCGGTTGCACACAAGGCAATGGACATGTATAACATGATTGAGGATGTTGCTGTTATGGGTGCAGTTCCACTCACACCGTACGGTACACCGTCTACATCAGAAGTTCCTGATGCAATCGAGCCGTATCTCGAAGAACACGATGTTATGCTGCTTGAGAATCACGGTGCGCTTGCAGTCGGCAGTGACGTTGTAACTGCATTTTACAGAATGGAAAGCCTTGAACTTTGGGCAAAAATAACAATCAATGCTGTTATTCTCGGCGGCAGCCATGACATCAGCAGAGAGAACATTCAGAAACTGATCGATTTGAGAGGCTATTACAGAGTAACCGGCAGACATCCCGGCTATAAGACTTTTAATCCCGACGATCCGATTTTACACAAGAAAGATTAAGGTGAAATTATGCTTAAAGGAATTCCTCCCATCATCTCTCCGGAGCTTTTGAAAGCACTTTGTGAAATGGGTCACGGTGACGAACTTGTTATTGCAGACGGCAATTTTCCGTGTGAAAGCGTTGGAAAAAACTCCGTTGTTATTCGCGCAGACGGCCACGGAACAGCTGAAATTTTGGACGCTATACTGAGCCTTATCCCACTTGACAGATACACTGAGAAACCTGTAGCTTACATGGAGGTGGTTAAAGGCGACAACTGCCCTACTCCTGAGATATGGGGTACATATGAAGAAATACTGAGCAAATATGAACCTGATCATCACGAGGTTGAAATGACTGAGCGCTTTGCATTTTATGAAAGGGCAAAAAATGCCTATCTCATAATCGCCACGGGCGAAACTGCAATATATGCCAATGTACTTTTAAAGAAGGGAGTTGTCACCCATTGAGTAAAGTTCTTGCATTTGATTTCGGTGCTTCAACAGGAAGAGCGATCAAAGCCGAATTTGACGGTAAGAAACTCACCTACAGCGAAGTGCACAGGTTTGAGAATATACCGACTCACGATGACAACGGTCATCTCTGCTGGAATTTTCCTTATCTTATAGGTGAGGTAAAAAAGGCAATTGACATGTGCGGCAAAGTTGATTCACTTGCTTTTGACACTTGGGGTGTTGACTATGGCCTGCTTGATGAAAACGATAATCTTATCGGTTTGCCCGTGAATTACCGTGATACACGCACAAACAATGTACCTGAAAAAGTGTTTGAAAAAATATCCGCTTGCGATTTATATGAAACAACAGGTAATCAGATTATGCCTATCAATACGCTTTTTCAGCTTGTTGCAGAAGATAAGAAAAGCGGTAAAACGCTGCTTTTCATGCCTGACCTTTTTGTTTGGGCGCTTTGCGGCAACAAATCAGCAGAAAGAACTATTGCATCAACATCGCAGATGTATGATTTTAACAAAAATGCATGGGCACATGAAATTGCCGATATAAACGGCATTGATGCAAGTATTCTTCAAGAACTTGTTGACAGTTCTGTAATTGCCGGTGAATATAACGGAATCAAGGTTATAAAGGTTGCAGGACATGACACCCAATGTGCGATTGCTGCAATGCCGGCTGATAAAGATAAGTGCAGTGCTTTTCTTTCCTGCGGAACATGGTCGCTTATCGGGTGCGAACTTGAAAGTGCAGTACTCACCGAAAAAAGTATGGCAGACGAACTTTCAAATGAATTCGGTGCAAACGGAAAGGTTGACTATCTGAAAAATATCAGCGGTTTATGGCTCATCCAGGAGATACGCCGTAACTTCAAAGCAGAAGGAAAAGCGTATACATTCAACGATATGGAACAGCTTGCAAAAAAAGAGAAACCTTTTTGTTGTTTTATTGATCCTGATGCACCTGAGTTTGCAACAGCAGGCAAAATGCCTGAAAAAATTCGCAATTACTGTGAGAGAACAAATCAGACTGTTCCTCAAAGTGACGGTGCTTTGGTACGTTGCATATATGAAAGCCTTGCAATGAAATATAAATTTGCAATTGAGCAGATTGAAGAAAACACAGACAAAAACTTCGAAGTTCTGCACCTGCTCGGAGGCGGAACTAAAGACGGTTTCCTTTGTCAAATGACAGCTGACAGCCTTGGTTTTCCTGTTGTTGCAGGTCCATGCGAAGCAACAGCACTTGGCAACATTTTGCTTCAGCTTATCGCACTCGGTGATATCAATAACATTGACGAAGGCAGAGCGCTCATAAAAACGCAGGAAAGTGTTAAAACATATTTTCCAACCAACAATGAAACATGGCTGAAAGCATATAAAACATTCTGCACGGTCTTGCAGAAAACAACAATAAATAATAAGTGAGGTAAAATTTATGAATTATCCTAAAATTGGCATACGTCCAACTATCGACGGCAGATGGGGCGGTGTTCGCGAAAGCCTTGAAGTTCAAACAATGAACATGGCTATCGCAGCAAAGAATCTCATTGAATCAAATCTTCGCTATCCTGACGGAACTCCTGTTCAATGCGTAATCAGCAATACCACCATCGGCGGCGGCGCTGAAGCAGCCAAATGTGCAGAACAATTTTCAACCGAAAATGTTGTTGCTACCCTGTCAGTAACACCGTGCTGGTGCTACGGTTCGGAAACTTTTGACATGGATCCTAACACAATTAAGGCAGTATGGGGTTTTAACGGAACAGAGCGTCCGGGTGCTGTTTATCTTGCCGCTGTTATGGCTGCATTTGCGCAGAAAGGGTTGCCGGCATTCTCAATCTACGGCCATGATGTTCAAGACATGACAGACACAGAAGTACCTGCCGATGTTGCCGAAAAAATTCTTCGTTTCGCCAAGGCTGCTGTTGCAGTAGGCTGGATGAAAAACAAGGCATATGTTAACCTCGGCGGTGTTGCAATGGGTATCGCTGGCTCATATTGCAATGCGGACATGTTCCAGAAATATTTCGGCATCCGTGCTGAATGGGTTGACATGACAGAAATCGTTCGCAGAATAACGCTCGAAATATACGACCACGATGAATATGAGAAGGCTCTCGCATGGGTCAAGGAGAACTGCAAAGAAGGCTTCGACCTTAATGAAGGCAAAGATCTGCCCGAAATCATCAGAAAATCTAAGGTTGTACCGCCCGAAAAAGACTGGGAATTTGTAACCAAAATGACTATGGTTATGCGCGACATTCTTTACGGTAACAAAAAGCTTGATGAAATGGGCTGGCATGAAGAAGCACTCGGCAAAAACGCTGTTGCAGGCGGTTTCCAAGGTCAGCGCAACTGGACAGACTGGCTCCCGAACGCAGACTTCACAGAAGCTATTATGGCATCAACCTTTGACTGGAACGGCGCAAAAATGCCCACTCCGTTCGCAACTGAAAACGACACACTCAACGGTGTTTCAATGATGCTCGGAACTCTTGTTTCCCACTCTGCTCCCTGTTTCCATGATGTTCGCACATATTGGAGTCCCGATGCATGCGAACGTGTGACAGGTGTTCGTCCTGACGGTGTTGCAAAGAATGGCTTTATTCATCTTATCAATTCAGGTGCAACGGCACTTGACGGCAGTGGTGCATCTAAAAATGCTGACGGTGAAGGCTGCATGAAACCTTTCTGGGATATGACGGAAAAAGACATTAAAGCTTGCCTTGACGCTACCGACTGGTGCAGAGCAAACTATGAATATTTCCGCGGCGGCGGATTCTCCAGTCACTTCCGCTGTAGTGCACAGATGCCTGTTACGATGCTCAGAGTGAATGTTGTTGACGGTATCGGTCCTGTTCTTCAGATTGCAGAGGGATATACCGTTGATTTGCCTGATGAAATCCACAATACAATCGACAAGAGAACCGATCCGTCATGGCCGACAACATGGTTCGTTCCGAATCTCACAGGAAACGGCGCATTTAAGGATGTTTACAGCGTTATGGCAAACTGGGGTGCTAACCACGGTGTAACAGTCTACGGACATGTTGGTGCTGATTTGATCACACTTGCATCCATGCTGCGTATCCCTGTTAACATGCACAATGTTGACGAATCAAAAATTTTCCGTCCACATGCTTGGTCTGCTTTCGGCACAGAGGATACTCAATCAGCAGATTTCCGTGCTTGTCAGAATTACGGTCCTCTATATAAATAAACTCACAAATTAAAAAAATCCGAGATTCACGTACAAATGTGAATCTCGGATAATTTTTTAAGCTTAATATCTGATGTTGTTATTGTTGCTCTTATATTCCTCTTCAAGAAACTGAGTTATATACTCATATATTCTTTTGCAGTTATTGAAATCATCAAATGCAAAGAAATCATCTGCTCTGCGAATATATTCTTCCGGATTCTTGCAGTTGTTGTTCATATATTCACAAAGCGTTGCAACAATTTCCTCGTGGTTTCTGCAAATCGGACCAAAGCCCATAGTTTCATAATCAATTTTGCCCGGATCGTAATGCGGCGGCAAAGTATCAGGATGATAGTAGACAAGAGCCTTACGCTGATATGCAAAGTCAAACTGAACACCCGAATAGTCAGTGAGCATGAGTGAACTTTCAGTGAGAATCTTCTCATAGTTCATGTCACCTGTTGCTTGAACAAGTTCAACATAATCATTGGTTTCATAGTCCTCGGCTTGTGCGCTCATTGCAGGATGCAACAAATAAATAAGTCTGTATCCGTTCTTTTTTGCGCAATCAATCAGTCTTTGGTCATTTATAAGACCGTTATAGATCTTATAATAGGTGCTGTTCTTGAAAGAGTCATTATGAGTCTTTTTCTGGAATGCAATGCCGCCGTTTACAACGTTGCGTCGCCATGTAGGTGTGATAAGAATCTGATGTTGATCGTTATTCTTCAATCCGTCATAACGCGGTAAACCTGTAAGTCTAAGCTGCTTGTCAGTAAATCCGTAAGTTTCATTGCAGATATTTTCCCACTCATATTTTGAGGCAAGAGTATAAAGTCTGATATTATCAAAAACTCTGCTCTGATACTGCGCAATTTTCTGAATTGTAAGTCCATGCTGAATACAAATAATTGTTGATTTAAACTTATCTTTAAAGAATGGCTGCATTGTATTATTGTAACCGCAATATCTCATAACGGTTGCATGGGTTGCAAGTACGGCCTCTGCATTTAATGCAAGCAATCTCTGTCGGAAGCTTTGATGAGCCAATATTTTTCTTCCGTATGCCTTTTTAAGTCTTTCGTAATCCAGCGACTCCGGACTTACGATATAATAGCAATTGACTTTCTTCTGATTCTCGTTGCAGTATTTGAACATATACTCGCCGTTATCACCTGCTTTATAAAGCTTATCAAAAGTCATCCATATGTGCTTTCTTCGGTGAATCGGATATAAGATATCTGCCAAGAATCTGAGCAATACGCAATAGAGTCTGTCTTTGAAAGACATTGTTTTTCCGCGAAGAAGGTTATCAGCCATAAATGCCATTTCATAGCCGAAGTGCTTCAAAGGTCCGCACTTTTTAAATTTAATAGCTTTAGACTCAGGCGATGCAATCTGATGTTTTGCATACATCCAATAGTTGAATCTGCCGCCTGATAATCTTGAATAGGCACGAATATAGTTAATATTAAATGAATATCTGACGTTATCAAATTCAAGAGCAAACACAAGTTTCTTACCGATAAGTTTTGACGGGTCAATTGAAAGATGTACTCTTCTGAATTTTGTGAGTGTGATACCGAAACACTTGTAAGCAGAATATACATCAGTATCCACAATATCCACCGCTTCATAAGAAGAATCCACAATACAGTTGTTATTGAACTTATTATCAGCGATTACAGCAATCAGCTTATGCTCAAAGCCGTGAAAATATTCGTCACTGAGTCTGCAATCAAATTCAAGTTGATTGTCTATGCAGTTAATAACCTGCATTGTGATAGTTTGCTTTGATATATCGGTAAGGAAAATCAAATCATCAAAATCTGCAAAATTATAATTTCCGTTCTCATCCGCAGTCAGATTATATTCAGAAATATTTTTTTGCTTCGGAATGTAGAAAAGCTTATCAGCAAAAACAGCAGGTTTATACGGAAGTAAATCATTGCTGCTACTATTCAGCTGACCGTATTTTGAACGGTATACATGCATTTGAATTTGCGGCGGAACAGAATAAGAAATCGGATAATTTGAGAATATAACCTTATCATCCAAAAGTCGGAAAATCTCAGCACATTCATTATCAAACTCAAAAGCTTCATCACGGTTAAGTGTTCCTGTGTCACGTTCAAAATAGTTTGTGCTGTATTTATTATTAATAATATAATATGCGGCAATCTGCAAATATACGGGTATATATCCAAGGATGTTTTGAGCATCATCAAAAACTTTTTGCATAGCCTTAACAGCATCGGTGTACCAACCTTTTACTCTCGCATATTGAAAATCGCAAAGAGCTGTTTCCGATTTCATCGGTATGTGAACCTGACATTTTTTAACATTGTAGAAAATCGGTTCTTTAACAAAAAGACGCAAAAGGAACTCATGTTCAGCTTCATATATATTCTCTTCATTGAAACCGATTTCTTTAGCTAAATCAGTTTTCATGATGAAAGAAAACAGTGCAAGGTTAACAGAGTTTGTGTTGATATTCAAATCAACCATATTTCCCTTTTTCGCACGCATTCTGTATAATGAATTTTGGGTATCAAATCTATTCATTACATACGGTGACATACACGCAACACATGTGTGTCCCTCGGCCTCATAAGGCAGGCAGGTTACACAATTAACTTTGCCTTCCTCATTTACAGCATATTTATACGTAACTTCAACATTTGAAAGCACTTTTGACAGCGCAAATTCTGAATAAGTTGCCGAAATATAGGTAAAATGAATCCATTTACCTATTGCTGATTTCATACCTGCGTTATAACAGGCGGCAGTTGAAGATGAGTCAGCAGAAACAAAGCGCACAAACGGAAAATCCTGTTTCAACTCATCAAGCTGCTGTTCAATTTCAATGCTGTTTTCTCCATCGGCAACTAAAATTACTTCAGTCTTATCAATGCAATTTTCAGTGCTGATTGAATTAATAAATTCAGCAATTTTTTCCTTGTCGTCAATATATGCTACAACAGAAAACAATACACTGTTATTCACTATTATTCCACGCCTTCCTGTGTCTGAAAAATCATATCCTGAATTAATCTGTTAAACATCTCTTTAAGATCAACGGTTGCACTCCAACCGAGGCTTTCAATCTTCTTTGTTGCAAGTCTTGCTTTGTTTGCAGGCGGATATCCGAGTTTAGCGGCATTTCCGTTATCCTCAACAACAACGCTCAAATTCTTCTCAGGATACATATCACACAGCATCTGAGCCATATCATAAATAGATATGTCGGTTGATTCATTTGCAACATTATATGCCTCACAGACATTGCCCTTAACAAGAACAGTGGTCAAGCCTGTAACTGCATCTGAAAGATAGCAATAATTATGAACTGTTTCACCCTTTGTGTGAAGAATTATATTGCGGTTTTCAATTACGCAGCGTGAAAAATCCGCAAAAACTCTAACGTCGTTATACTGAACACCTGTACCGAAAGTTTGTGTAAGTCTTGCAATCTTCGTCGGAACATTGTACTCACTTGCATATGAAGCACAGATACATTCAACCATACGCTTGCCGAGTGAATAGCTTGAACGAACATTAAGCTGATCGATATATCCGTAATCAGTTTCGCCGATGTATTCCAGCGACGGATCAGTAACACCGTAGACTTCAAGTGATGACATATACAAAAATGCTTTAAGATTTTTCTGCTTACGGGCAATTTCAAGCATGTTCTTTGTTCCGTTTATTGCAATATCAATTGTTTCGACAGGATTTGTAACCATCATTTTTGATGTTGTGATGCTTGCACCGTGAATAATATAATCAAGTTCAGCATCAACATCCTGCAAATCACAAATGTCACTTACAACATAGTTGATATTCTCATCATTAAGACCGCCGAAAAGTTTTTCAGCCTTTTCACGATTTCTGACAAGCAAATATAAAGTAATATTTGCATTATCAGTTTTATTAAGGTTTGAAATACATTTAACGTAAAATGAGCCTATCAAACCTGTTGCACCTGTTATGAGAATTTTGCTACCGTAAAGTGATTTCATTATTTCATTTCCACATACAGCGGCTAT
Source organism: Ruminococcus sp. (assembly GCA_023665555.1). Classification (GTDB taxonomy): domain Bacteria; phylum Bacillota; class Clostridia; order Oscillospirales; family Acutalibacteraceae; genus UBA6857. The sequence continues at coordinate 25,020 of JAMPDR010000016.1, read as the reverse complement.
ATCTTGCTTTTCAATTTGAGATGCCATAGCAATAGTCGATACGGACAAAGTCCGCACCATTCCTTTCTTAAAAATTAAATAAATCGGTACTCAGAAACTCCTTAATTAAACTCAGAGATTCCTCATATTCCGAAAACATCAGCATCATTCTGACGCTCAATAAATGCTTTAAATGTATAATAATCAGACGGAGTTGTTATTTTGATGTTCTCCATCGGACCGGGAACAACAAACAGACTGTGACCGTAATTCTGCATAAGCGATGCAGAATCAATAAAGTCACTTCTGCCTTCATCAATGGCCTTGAAATGATTCTTCATAATTTCACCGAGATAAAAGCATTGCGGTGCTCTTGCAATCATACATTTCGAACGATCTACAGTTCCGGTAATTCCGCCCTCATCATCAACAATGGCAATGGTTTCAATTGCAGGAACAGTTGTAATTGCCGAACCGTTTTTCTTAACGCTTTCAATACAGTCTGAAATCAGCTGACCGTTTATAAGCGGTCGAACACCATCATGAATGAGAACGATAGCATCATCATTATTATCGGTTCCGTCATATGCAGCTTTAAGACCGTTATAGATTGATTGCTGACCACTGTTTCCGCCGGGTACTACCCACTTAACCTTGGTGAGATTATATGTTTTAATAAGATTCTCCAGATACGGAATCCATGATTCAAGACAAACCACAGCAATTGCATCAATATCGCTATGACGCTGGAAATGCTCCAGTGTGTATATAATAATCTCTTTTCCGTATAATTTCAAAAACTGTTTCGGGCAAGACTTTGTGTTCATTCTTGTTCCAGTTCCGCCGGCAAAAATCATTCCAATATTCATAGTTGAATACCATGCCTTTCCGACTACAAATAAATAGTTACTCATACCCTGCTGTAGTCATGCAAAATATGTGTGCAGAATAAAAATTCAATCGATAAACAGCTATTCTGATTTAGTTTGTGCTGTTCATTCAAAAAAAGTACACCAATGATACATTTATTTTTATACACTATAACATATTCTGCCATATTTTGCAAGTATTTCAGACAAAAACCAAGCATATTCGAGTTTTATATAAAGAAACATAAGTCATAATTCGATATTGAGAAAAAGTAAAAAATCTATGATAATACCGTGATCAACAAAATAACAAAAACATATTCATTTCACCGCATAAGCAATCTTTGTAGCTGTCAGAAAATATGACTGTTTTCTTGTTGACACTTTGACGATACAATGATAAAATAAGATGGTTAATATTTTTAGGAGGTATTTGTTATGAACGACATTCATGCTCTTTATAAATTATGGAAAGAAAAAGCTGTTGGCGACAGCGACCTTCAAAGTGAACTCGTCGATATAAACGGAAGCGAAGATGAGATACTCGACCGTTTCTATAAAAATCTTGAATTTGGCACAGCGGGACTTCGCGGTGTTATCGGAGCGGGCACAAACCGTATGAATATATACACTGTCGGCCAAGCTACTCAAGGACTTGCTGATTATCTCAACAGCGAGTTTGACGCACCTGCCGTTGCAATTGCATATGATTCAAGAATAAAATCCGATGTATTTGCAAAATATGCCGCGGGAGTACTTGCCGCTAATAACATCAAAGTATATTTCTATCCTGAACTTGTTCCAACACCGATGCTTTCATTTGCAGTACGCAGACTTTCGTGCAAATCAGGTATCATCATCACCGCAAGCCACAACCCTGCAAAATACAACGGTTACAAGTGCTACGATCCGGAAGGCTACCAGATGACGGATGAAGCCGCCGCCAAAACATATGAATTCATCAGCAAAACCGACATGTTTGACGGAGTTAAGCATATTGATTTTGAAAGCGGAATTGCTGACGGTAAGATAGAATACATCGAACAATGGCTCATTGACGAATTTTATGAGCATGTTGAAAATGCTTGTCTGAGTCTTGACATATGCAAAAATACCGATCTTAAAGTTATATACACGCCGCTCAACGGAACGGGCAACAAACATGTTCGCCATATGCTTGATAAAATCGGCATCAAAAATGTGAGTGTTGTTAAACAGCAGGAACTTCCTGACGGTAACTTCCCCACCTGCCCTTATCCCAACCCCGAAATCAAGCAGGTTTTTGAACTGGCGATTGATATGACTAAAGACGAAAAAGTTGATTTACTGCTTGCAACCGACCCCGACTGCGACAGAGTCGGAATTGCAGTTCTCGCTGATGGCGAATACAAGCTCATGAGCGGAAACGAAGTTGGCGCACTGCTTACCGAGTATCTCCTTTCAAGAAGGAAGGAACTCGGAACGCTTCCGGAAAGACCTGTTATTGTTAAGTCATTTGTAACCACCAACCTTGTTGAAGCAGTTGCAGCTAAATACGGTGCTAAAGTAAAAAATCTTCTCACAGGATTCAAATACATCGGTGAGTTCATCACTGAACTTGAAAAGAACGGCGAAGAATCACGCTTTGTGGCAGGTATGGAAGAAAGCTACGGCTATCTTTCGGGTATACATGCAAGAGATAAAGACGCTGTTGTTGCTTCCACGCTCATTTGTGAAATGGCCGCCTATTACAAATCAAAAGGAAAAAGTCTTTACGAGGTTATGCAGGATATATATGCTGAACACGGCATGTATCTTAACAAAGTGCTCAACTTCGCCTTTGAGGGTGCGGCAGGTATGCAAAAGATGGCAGAAATCATGGATTCTCTTCGTGCAAATGCCCCGAAGCAAATCGGTGGTTTGGATGTTCTGTCCGTTGCAGACTATAAGGTAAGCACAACGAAAAACATTGAAACCGGAGAAGAAACAGCCATTGAACTTCCTAAGTCAAATGTTCTTGCATATGCCCTCCCCTCATCGAACGGAGTCATTGTAAGACCGAGCGGCACCGAGCCGAAAATCAAGGTATATCTCACCGCTTGTGCAGACAGCAGCGCCAATGCAGATAAAATAGCTGCTGCCCTCGAAAGCGACATGGAAAAATATATGAAATAAGGAATGGTGAAAAGCTATGATGTCAAAAAAAATGATTAAAGTTATCAGCCTGATTCTCGCAGGATTGATGATTCTCAGCGCAGTTGCGGTTCTGCTTCAAGTATTCGCCGTTGACGGCTCAGCAGCTATTTTAGCAGTTACACCGAAAACCGGCGATAATGATCTTGACTATATTGTTCCGATTGCACTGATCGCAGCAGCTGTTGTTGCAATTACAGTGTGTTTGATACTGCCGAAGTTGAAGAAGAAGGACAAGGAGTAAGGGAGAGAATAGCCCAGAAATCATGTATTTTAATGGGTATATACAAACTGAAGAATAAAGGTTCCGGCGCTTATTTTTGCATAAAAGTGGTTAGTTAACGTATGAAAATGTTAACTAACCACTTTATTTATCATATACCACTAAATACATTTCCAAAGCAACATATTATTTTCAAAATAAGCATTCAGATTTCCACAGTCTTTCAGCCACGATAGATAGGAACGGACAGTACTTCCCACAAGCACATATTGCTCAAAATTCATTGTTAAGCAAAAATCAGAAAATAGTCTTTGCAGGATATTTTCAAAGCATATCGGTTTATTGCATACCGCCAGAATTTTATCAGCGATTTCATGTACTTTTGCAATATTGATATCAGCAAGCTCTGTAATATCATCGGTTACGGGAGCGTGAGAAGCTACAAACATTTTCGCTTTTATCGATTTTACTATTTCAAGCGTTTTCAGATATTCTGCCACATCATAAATAAATCCAATCTGATATTTATCAAGCGTTTCTTTGCTTGAAAGACAATCAGCAAGGAACACTGTATCATCGGGAGTGCGGAACCCTACCATATTAAAAAAGTGACCACTTAGTGGAATTATTTCAATCTCTTTTGGAAATGATATATCGGAACAATCTGTTACAGAACTTGACTTTGCAAGCAGAAACTTATGTCTTAAATCTTTACAGGGATAACCGCCATAGAGAAATGACGGCTCTAAGATTGGGTACTCGGTAAACGCTTTTTCAATTCCGCACGAAAAAACTTTGCACCCGGTCTGCTGCTGAAGATACTGATTTCCTCCGATATGGTCTGCATTAGAATGGGTATTCAGAATGCCTAAAAGATTCCACCCATTTTCATTCAGTATCTTGCAGACTTTCCTGCCTGCATCTTTATCATTGCCGCTGTCAATGAGATACACATTTTTATCATCAGCAAGGTATATTCCGATTTTTGCAGGACAGTTGATATAATAGCTTTTATCTCCAACTTGATTTAACTCGTACATAAAAATTCTCCTTAATAAAAAATCGTATTGTAAACAATACATGGTTCGCTGTAATTATTTTGGTAACTATGGGTAACATTTGCCGAAAAACGTATTGCTTGCTTCTCTTCAAGTGTTATTTTTTCACCGTTTATGACCATATCAAGCCTTCCGCTTATGACATAGACTGTTTCTTCCACATTGTCATTATGTTTATCCGAAGTATGGATACAGCCCGGATCAAACTCAATATAAAATGCTTCAAAATTCCGTATGGGATCATACGAAAAGAGTGTATATGCTCTCATAGTGCCATTTTCAGCAGATACTGCATTTTCATCAGATACACAGGCTATAGAATAGTTTGTCTTTTCCTCCTGTAAAAATGATGACAAAGGCACTTTCAGACCGGTTGCAATTTTCCAAAGTGTAGTAATAGTTGGTGAAGATTGTCCACGCTCAATCTGTCCGAGCATCGGTTTGCTGACTCCTGTTAAAGCTGCAGTTTCATCCAAAGTAAGATTTCTTTTTTGACGGACTGTTTTTAGCTTTTGACCGATATTCAATTCGTTCAATAATACGACCTCCCATATAATGTTTTAACGTATTTTATTATATTATAACATATAAAAGGAGAAAAGTCAAATTGTCAGAATGTTTCTAACATTATCAGATAATATCTAAAAAGAAGAAAACATTTATACCAACTTAATCTATAAACTTACATCAAGAAATCCTATCAACTCGACCACTATTTTAACAATCCTATCAACTCAACCCTATATCATTTTTCAAAGTTGACCAGTTCCCACAATCCTAAGAAACGAAAAAAATCCGAGAGCTTGAAATGCCTCTGCGACATCTCACACTCCCGGAAGTCCCTTGTTTTCTACACTTTTTTGTACTCTTATTTCTCCACCCTTGACATCAACACCACACATTCGACATGGCTTGACTGGATAGGCTGAATGTCTTTGCCGATTTTACGAGCAAGGGAACATATCCACAGCCTTTTCCGTGCTTTGGCTGTTTGTGGGAACATATCTACTTACTTCCGTTTATCAAAGTTGTATGTGGGTGAATCACAAATTCATTAGCATTGGCTCTAATTATCTTATTATACCTATTTACTGCCTCATTAGAAATATGTGTAATAAAATATTTATCTGCATCCTCTGTGCATCTTCCCTGAGCCATAAGAATACGCAGAGTAAGAGGCATGAGTCCTTCTTTTAAACCATCCTCTCTGATAAAAACAAAGGATGGATTGTTCGATGTGATAAAGTATGTTGGTCCGTCTGCAATTAGAAAATGAAAGTTTGTATGTTTCAAACTCTCTATTGCGTGAGTATAAATCACACCATCATCATCCAAATACTTTCTATAGTATTTCAGAAGTAAATTATGTTTCATTTCATCTGTTGCAGTTTTCAGACTTGGTAGGATTCTCTCTTCCTCCGGTATTTCAATTTCGTCAAGCAATGCATCAGCAAAAGGTCGGAATGCTTTTTGAAATTCATCATTGGATTGAATGCTTCTCCAATCTAACGCAACAAAAAATTTCATTAAATAGTCCTTATGTATGGCTGGTATACTTTCTAATTTTGATGAGAAAATTGTTGTTTCTAAATCATGTACGACTTTATTCCATTCATTTTCATACTTAGTTGACCAGTTTGATTCGATATCTTTAATCTTTAGGCAACACCGCACAACAGCTTCCAATAGCAGTCTTGCCATAGAAAAAAACAAAATAAGCAAAACCTTCCCCATACTTCGTTCGCAGGGCAAACTCAATTAGGCTGTCAGAGAAACCCTGTCAGCCAAAATTAAGTTCGCCAAAGCAAACATAATACTCAATTTTTGGGTCTGCTTCTTCAGACCCCGACACCTTATTCGTCGATAACCCAACTGTCGTTTAACAACCGCAAAAACGTGTTCAACCTTTGCTCTGACCGATGATTTTTTGTGTTCTGCTTTTTTAGCATAGTATTGTCCGCTTGGTGATAATTTCTTGATTTGTGAAGGCTTGCGATTGATTTTATATTTGATTTTCTTTCCCGATTTCTTCCTTAAAATTGCCTCTTTTCGTTTATCTGCTCCTATATATCCGCTGTCTCCGTACACATCGTCTTCCTCTCCGTGAAGAAGCTGTGATGTTATCGTAACATCATGCTCGTTAGCTGATGTAACCTTAACTGTGTGGATTAATCCCGTATCTTTATCAACACCGATATGTGCTTTGTATCCAAAATGCCATTGATTTCCCTTTTTGACCGAATGAGCCTCGGGATCCCTTTTCTTTTCTGCATTTTTGGTTGATGAGGGCGTAGCTATCAATGTTGAATCAACTATTGTTCCACGTTTTAATATCAGTCCGTTTTGTATGAGAATATCAGATACTTCTTGAAACAGTTTTTCTTGAATCTCATTTTTTTCAAGTATATTTCTGAATCTTCCTATTGTATCCCCGTTTGGCACTTGATTTGGGGAATCCACTCCGCAAAATTCGGAAAACGCACGGTTGTCTATCACCTCGTACATTGCCTTCATATCTGCCAAATCATACAGATTTTGCAATACGAAAATCCTCAGCATCAGTTCAAGATCATAGGGCTTGTTACCGACTTCTCCTTCGTAGTAAACCGGCTTTATTATCCCTATCCACTCTTTCCATGGTATGAGTTTTTCCATTTTTTCCAGAAATTCTTTTTTGTTTGTTTTGGCTTTTGACAGCTCGTCGGTTATCATTGATAATGTCATTTGTTTGTTCATGTTTTTATTTTACCACTTTGATTGATAATTTGCAAGGGTTGTGCGGTGTTGCCTTTATTTTCTCGAATTCACGCTTGATACCCTTTTTGCTTACAAGTGAGCCATCACTTCGCCTAATTACCCAACTATCAAAATCATAAAACTTTTGATTCATCTCTAATGTATCCGTAACAACCTGTCCATCAATTTCTACAGTATAGTTTCTTAATGGAGCGAATATTTTATCGGCATCGTCTTTCGTACAGATTATCATCCCCGCTTTTATAGAATGGTAATCTGTTATGCCTGCAATATTGTCTTTGTTTTTGGGTTCAAAAGCCCCTGGATTACTTAAAAACTCTACCTCTAATGTACCTGCATCATTTGCCCAGGCTGACATATATGTTTGCGGTATCAAATGGTGATATTTCGCTTGTGTTTCTCCCATTATTTCGCCTCCCGATGAACAAGCTTTGCAAACAAACTATTTTTAGTTTTGCGGCAAATCAAAATCCTCGTCTGTACACTTTCGGATGATTCGTTTTGTCTTTTCGACAGGTAGCGGAACGTTCTCTTCATCGAAGTATTCGATGTTCACTACCTCTACAACTGCCTCATGGTTATCCTTGCCCGCGGGTACAAGCACGAAATCACCGATTTCCATGCTGTCATCTTCGGTCAGATAATAATAACTCTTATATCCTTCGTCAAAGGTAACGCTGCAAAAGATGTATTCCGACTCGCGGCGTTTTGCTTTGCCGTAGACCGATGGGTCAAGGATTTCTCCCAAACCGTAGAAACGAATGAAGTCAAATACTGTTTCTGCAAAATCTGCGAAATCCTCTGGCAACCCATTTTTATCGTAGCTCCCCGTAATGGTTCGTCTCGGATTTTTCTTATACTCAATTGTTATGGTGTAATCCTTAGTTTCGTTTGGTGTGTCTATCACATCATCGGGATTTCCTTCAATGTGGGCAAACAAGTCCTCGGCATCGAAATTTTCAAGCAAGCTCTCAATTCCGCCTTCGATTTCATACTTGCGAGAAACCTTACATCCGGTGCCAATATTCTGAATATGCTCCAATGTTTCCGTGGCTCTATCGATAATCAGCTGCTCGGTATAATCCCAGGTTACAAATTCCCAGTCTGCGTCTTCTGGTTTCTGACCAGGTTTTATTTTTGTGACCCTGTGGTAATCCAGAGTGATTTTATTTATCACGTCCGGTTTGCAGTTTCCATCAAAAACATACAAATCATCAATACCAACAGTATCACGGACAAGGTCTGATAAATCTGTACCTTCATAATCGAAGTCAGCACACAAAGAGCCTCTGAATTTATATGTGACGCCTTCGGTATTGGTCAATTCCATAATCCAATCACCAATATCCGTTGCAAAAATTTCTGTATATTCGTTGCCGAAATACGCTGCGATTGCTCCAAACAACTTGTCTGCCGCCGACTTATCAATTTTGAAGTTCTTACTTCTGGCTTTCTCGTATCGTTTTCCGCCGCGACCAAAGTTGTATCCGGAAAACCAAACACGACCTTCGCTATTGATGGTCAGATGCTGTTCTACCTCTTCATCCGGCTCCGGCATAGGACCATAGCAGATATTATTTGATACGATACGCATCTTCTTTAGTGTGCCTTGGAATATAAAAGGGTTCTCCCCGGACAGCAATGCCAGCCTGCTTAATGCCAGGATAAACCATGCACGGTTTTCCGGCTCCAAAATTTCTGCTCCTGTGTATGCCCAATGATTAAAATAGCGCCACCTCGAATAGATTGCAGAGCCAAGCAAGGGGATATCGGTCACGTCATCGATAATTCTGTCTAAAGACTCATGATTGTTTGTAGCGTTACCGTATTTCTCTGAAAAGGCATGACCACAGTCCATCTCAAAGTCAAGAGCATCGCAGTCGTCAGCCATATAGTGGTCAACGAGTTCTATGTAGTTGATGTTTTGGTCTCTGAATTTATCACACCATTTCACAGCGAAATCGTGTATTTGTTTCATATCAGCCACTGTGGTATACCTCCCATTCTACTACAATATATTTATGGTTAATATTCCTAACATCCAGCTAGGATGTTACCCATCTTGTTGCTTAAGGTGTTATAATGATGGAGCAATGGTATATCGTCTTCCATTCCTGGACTCCGCGTCCGTAATAAAGACTGATAACTAGCTCCTCATTTGCAGCGTTCGTTTTATGCAGGTTGAATCGCCACAGGTGCATTCGTGTCACACCACAGTAGATAGAATAGGCAATGAGTAAAACTGGTATTTATCCATTGCAATAAATCTTAAGGAGTGACAAATTTATGAACGCAGTAGGCATTGATGTTTTCAAAGGCAAAAGCATGGTTGCTATCCTCAGACCCTATGGTGAGATAGTTGCCTCTCCATTCGAGGTTAAACATACCTCCAGTAATCTCAATTCACTTATTGAACGGATAAAATCCATTGATGGTAAATCCCGCATTGTTATGGAGCATACCGGGCGTTATTATGAACCCATTGTCCGTAAACTCGCAGAAGCAGGTCTTTTTGTCAGTGCGGTCAATCCCAAGCTTATCAAGGATTTCAGCGATAATTCCCTCCGTAAGGTCAAATCGGATAAAGCCGATGCGGTCAAGATTGCCCGTTATGCCCTTGACACTTGGACAGAACTTCGGCAGTATAGTCTTATGGATGAAATACGAACCCAGCTTAAGACTATGAACCGTCAGTTTGGTTTCTACATGAAACACAAGACTGCCATAAAGAACAACTTCATTGGCATTCTCGACCAAACATATCCCGGCGTCAACACCTATTTTGACAGCCCTGCCCGCAGTGACGGCAACCAGAAATGGGTTGTTTTGCAACTACATACTGGCATGTGGACTGTGTCCGCAAAATGTCCTTAAATGCCTTCATAGAGCATTATCAAAACTGGTGCAAACGAAAGAAGTACAACTTCAGCAAATCAAAAGCTGAAGAAATCTATGGGAAAGCAAAGGAACTTATTCCTGTACTTCCAAAGGATGAAGCAACCAAACTTATCGCGAAACAGGCTGTAGACCAGTTGAATACTGCCTCAAACACTGTGGAATCGCTCCGCATATTGATGAATGAAACTGCCGCTAGGCTGCCTGAATATCCTGTCGTAATGGCTATGAAAGGCGTCGGATCTTCCCTCGGTCCCCAGTTAATGGCAGAAATCGGCGATGTGACACGTTTTACCCATAAAGGTGCCATTACTGCATTTGCCGGTGTTGACCCCGGCGTAAACGAATCCGGCTCTTATGAGCAGAAAAGTGTGCCAACATCAAAGCGAGGCTCGGCAGAACTTAGAAAAACACTTTTTCAAGTCATGGACTGCCTTATCAAAACAAGCCCACAGGATGACCCTGTGTATTTGTTCATGGACAAGAAACGCGCTCAGGTAAACCTTACTATGTCTATATGACTGCCGGAGCAAACAAGTTTTTGCGCATCTACTATGGAAGGGTAAAGGAATATCTTGCATCCCTGCCTATATCATAGCAATCCTCATATGCTTCTTTTTTAGACCGGCATAATCTGGCGGTTTTATTTTGATGCCTAATTTTCAACCTGTATAAAATTTTCAATGTTCTTTAAAATTTACCTTGACTTTTTATTTGCAGGTTTATTTTCGTAGTATCGTATTTACTCTTCGCCAGGAACTGTTCCCGCTAATTCAACATATTCCTTTAATTTCTTCTGCAACAGTTTCTTATCAATCAACTTCAGATTGTATTCAGAAACCATCGTTGGGGACAAACTACGACTGAGAGCAAATTCGACAACCTCATCATCTTTGCTTGCACAAAGGATAACGCCAACGCTCGGATTTTCGTTTTCCTTTTTCACTTCTCGGTCAAGTGCCTCCAAGTAAAGGTTTATCTTACCGACATACTCTGGCTTGAACTCTCCGATTTTCAGTTCAAATGCCACAAGACAGGAAAGTCCTCTATGATAAAACAGCAAATCAATGTAATAATCGTGTTTACCGACCTGCACTCGATACTCTTCTCCAATAAAGGTGAAGTCCTTACCGATTTCAAGAATAAAATCTTTCAGATTTCGTATAATAGATTTTGCAAATCACGTTCAGAAACTGTTTCTGGCACATCAAGAAAATCAAGCACATAATTATCAAGAAAAACATTCCCAGTTGCTAATGTATTCGCCTATATCACGATACATTAAAATCAATTCCTCATTCACTTTCCGGTATGCACGTTCTTTTGCAGACTCGATTATATCTACAATTTTTTCAAATTGCTCACCATAGGGTATTAAATCACTCATAACATGATTCCTTTCCAAATAATCACTATTTTTTAGGATTTACTTTTCCTTTTGTAACGACCACAACCGCAAAACTGGCAACTGCTCCTGCGACCCCAGCAGCCGCTTTCAATCCATTTTTTACACCTTGTACCTGTGCATTTCTACAGGACTCACACTTCTTATGTTTATATCCTTCTGGAAGTGGTTTTTGACACTTCTTGCATACCTTATTATCCATCGTCTTCTCCTTCTAACATTGGCACATTCTCTACACAAGGGAGTGCTTGTATTTTTTGCTTAATATCGGGTAATGTTTTAGACCAGTAATTCTCTGGTGCAGGGTCTATCAAATCCAATCTTTGTACTAAGCCTTCCGTTGACAAATATGCACTCTGTAAATATCCCGCGTAGTATTGGAGGCTCTGACGTGCTGCCGCACTTTCACCCAATTCTTGATATGTCATAGCCTCTGCCAACGAAACCATATTCACAGCAGATAAACTTTCACGGATTTCATTCATTCGCAGACTTATCTTTTCTGGGTTAGCACCAGATATCAGCTTGCCCCAAAATGATTCTGGTTGCTCTTTTATAAAGGTCAAATTAGCATTTTGACTTTGCATCAACAAGTTTCGGCTATCTTCCGCATCGGAAGCAATCCTCAAAAGAGTCATTGCCTTTAATTCCGGATTTTTAATCTGCATGGCTTGTAACAGTTTTTGCTGACAGCTATAGGCCATTGCAAGTCTGTCAAATTCCTGCCCCTGTCTTACTTCTTCGATTGCAAGCTGAACCGTATGGATTTCTTCCGCGATTTGAGCCATCTGCATTTGAGTTGCATAACTGGTCATTGCTTCTGATAATGCCGGAGACAGGTCAACGCTCTTTAGCGAAATCGTTGATACAATTTTATTTGTTTCTGGGTTAACCAGATTAGCCATAAGAGTGCCGTCTTTTTTCGTCATGAGTTTTAAAGCACCGTTGGCAATCTGAGTCTTCTGCTCATCCGTCAAAATAGCTTGGAATGCCTGTTCTGGAATGCTTGCTTTTACCATATTGATAAAGGCAGGTGCAGTATATAACATTTCCTCGATTTTCTTGAACGCTTTTTTAGCACCCTTCAGTAGCGGTTTCGCCACTTCTGGCATATTCGAAAAATGCTCAACCACTTCATAACTATAGTCTTCAGCATCAATTACTTCTATATCATCTGGCGAGATATAAATTGTTTCTTCCATAAAAGTTCGTTCCTTTCTGTTGTTCTCTATAACAACACTTGTAAAATTTGCGAAGAAAGTATCTCGCAAATCAGAACTTATCCCTCTCGTTTTACATAGGTCAATTCAATATCGTATCCAAGAGCCTCAAGCATCTGCACGAAGGTCTTATTCACAACTCCGTCCTTCTTTTTGATGATGCGGTTTACATACTGACCTGTTGTTCCGATGGTTTCTGCAAGCTGCGCCTGCGTAGTTTCATTCTCTATGCACTTTACTTTCACATCTACTTCTATATTGTTTCTAATCATACATTTGCCACTCCTATTCGCAAGGCTCGTTAGTTCTAACACAAATAAGATAATTTATTATACCACATGATTCTCCAAATTACAATACGCCCACATAAACTGCTCATGAACTTTTTGTAACAGAAAACACCCTGCTTTGCTTTTTCAAGCGGTTCTAATACAAACTCCACATAGCCGTCAGAGTGTTCTTCCATCTCATCGGTGTTAAATGCGGAATGTTGATACATACCTTGTGTTTAATTCCCATTGCACTTGGCTCCTTTCCGAGGAGTTTTTCTCACCCCTCTGTCCATAAGCGAAAAATGAGGGGGAATCGAACCCCCTCAAATGAAAATTTTTAGATTTTCTTTTTCAATGCCGCATAAATCTTCGTTAAGCGGTTACGGATAGCCGCTTCAGTAACACCTTCTTCTGCTGCAATATCCACATTGGTCATGCCTCGATAAAACTTCTTAACCACGGTATCCTTCTGCTTGTCCGTAAGCTGTGACAAAGCAACCTTCAGCTTTTCAATCTGAAGAGAACGCTCCTCGTTTGCGATGGAGGTCAGAATCTGCTGCAAAGGATTGTAGGTTTCATCTTCAAAATACGGGTTGCGGTCATCCGCATCGTCACCGTCCCCATCGTGGTAGCCGTCATAGTGAACCGGACAATGATATTCCTCATGGCGTTCTGCATCCACATCATCGTCATCCCAATCATGGAGCATAGTAATGAGGCTTTCGGTTACTGCCTTGCCATCTTCGCCAACCATCCCAGGAGTAATGACAATCGGCTTTCCTTCTGCTGTGTAATAAATGTAATTGGTGCGGTTCTTCGCCGCTGTTTTGAACTTTCTCATATAAAGTCCCTGCCTTTCTTTTCCGCCCGATTGGGTGGCGGCAGGGACACAAAAAGAGCCGATGTGATGGTACACACCGACTCTGATACCGAAAATGGGCATGACAAAGCACGGTGGGTACATCTGCGGTCAGTCCACGGCTATACCGTGAATTTGACTCTTGATGTATCCCGCCACCTTAAGGTCGACCACTTCGGGCTTTGGAATATTTTTTATACTTAAAGACTATCACATTCGGCTTTTTTGCCCGTTGAAGAAACACCAACACCAAAATCCTTTATTTGCTATGTTTTTCTTCATCGAGATGCAAAAAAAATGACTGGATTTCGCAGATTAAGTGTTGAAGAAAGTTCAACAACTGATTTAAAAAATTTTTAGGCAAAAAAATAGACCGGATTTCTCCAGTCTATTTTCTGATATTATATTTTTTATAGCGGTGGTTGATGGATTAGATATTCATAATGCTCATCTTTAAGTTCATCATAAGTATCAGAATAATCCATTGCCCAATTGAGTTGAAGAACTTGCGAATAAATACCGTTTTCCATGCCTTTCTTTCCTGGCAAAGTAACATCTATCGTTACCTCTGCCAATTGCAACAGTTTGGTACTTACTCTGAATGGTATGTGAATGCCAAGGCAGGCAGACACAACATTAGATTTTGTCAAATTTTGATTTTTCTTGAGATTGCTTATCGTTGTGTTATCAAGGCCTGTTTGCGACTTCAACGTTCTGACACTGCATTTGCAGATATTTTCACTCATTAGTTTTGTCAGAGCATCGCCAAATTCAAGTCCGTTTATCGCTGTAAGCATCTCTATACATATCTCACTCACCAAACCCAATTTTAGCATATCGTTATCAGACAACTCAGAAAGTTCATCATAATAATTGAACGACTTACTCGCCATTGATTCAGGCAAAGTCAAATAATGTAGTTCACCTGTCTTATCATCCACAACAAATTGCAAGAAGCATTCTTCTTCATGTTCCTGTGCATACTTAGTAAAGAAATAATTGCCCTTGTCATCTTTCTCTAAGTATTTTTCATTGTAAACGCATAGTTTATTATCAACATAAGCGAAACAGCCTGTATCTACAATGCAAGCCAATGCTTTACTCTCTGAATACCAATCCCTCAGTTTAGATTTCTTTACAGATGCAGTTATATGCTTTCCAGAAAGGTTTTCATCAGAAAGGACTACGCCAATTGGTTCGCGCCTTTCATACTCATGCGCTTGCTCCTGTCTTTGGGCCTTCTGCTTTTTATCGAATTCACTCTCTGGATAAGGGTCTTGTCCACCAGATAAAAGGAACGCCCTTAAATATGCATCTACCAACATTGCCAAGCGCGATGGTTTGAAATTTTGTTGTTCAACAACAACAAAAAATTCCGTAGCCTTCTTGTTGTCTACCGATGCTTTCAATTCATCAAACTTTCCATGAGCCTCGATAGTTTCTTTCGTGACTTTTCTCGCAAGCATTTCACGAAGGAGTTTTTCATAACACCCTAAACGCTCAACCACTCGCTTGATTCTAAAGTTCTCAGCTCCCTTCATTAAATCGGAGATATAATCTCGGAAGGATTTACCTGCTACGATTCTCGCATTACCAGCCTGCACATCATGTATAAAAACATTTGCATATTTTTGTTCTTCCGATGACAACATAGAAAAAGATTTATGCAAGTCTTTGAGAGTTTTGTCCAATGTTGCTTGGTCATATTCCCCCTGAATTAACTTTAAAAACTTCTCAAAGCGAGAATTCATATATTCTGCATCTATTTTTGCGGTATCATATTCCGTAATATGAATTGCCACATCATAATGGACATCTCCTCCACGTCCGCCACCGCCACCTTGAGCAAGTTCTTTATATCGTGCCAAGAGAATCAAGTATGTCATTTCGTCAAATTTCATGACTATATCTGACCCATCTTCTGCCGGATATACATTGCGAGACCACACAAAGCCCTGGATTTTTGCAGCTTGCAGATATGTATCAAACTGATTAAACGACTTAGCAAATTTGCGTTTTTCTGAATGTTCTTCAGGTAAGCGTTCAAAGTCTTGTATACCTTCCGCATCAAATATTTCGACTATTTCTTCATAAGTTCGGTTTAAATTACGAAGATTTCTCGGCAATTTATCCACAAAGAGTCCCATCGGGATACTACCTGAATAGGCCTCAACTGCGGCTTCAATGTTCTTTGCCATAGTGTTAGGTCTTCTATAATACTTGATGATGCCGAACGGTTTCTCAGATTCATTAAACAAACGGTTGGTTCTGGAAAAGGCTTGAATCAAATTTTCATATTGCATTACCTTATCCAAGTAGAGCGTATTTACCCACTTAGAATCAAACCCCGTCAACATTTGATTTACAACGATTAAAATATCAAGTTGTTGTTCTTTTTCCAAGTTATCATAAGGCTTTTTATGTGCAAGTCTCAAACTCACATCTTTTCTGAAATTATCATAGGTAGGAATTGTGAACGATTGGTCATATCTTTGGTTATAATCCTCCAACATTTCTACAATTCCACCTTCTTTTTCTAATGAACCAGTACCACCCTCATTGTCGATACTCGGGTCAAACATGGCAGTAATCGCAAGATCAGGCAGTGTCTTCTTCATCATTCGGTAATACTCAACCGCCTCTGGAATACTTGATGCCGCAAAAATAGCATGGAACTTTCCGCCTCGGCTGTATATTAACCATTTTTTCTTGATATCCGAAATAACTCCTGTTTTATATTCCTCAGTTTGATACTGCTCATTTGGAATGTAGTCTTCTATACCCTTAACCCATTTATCTCCAACCATTTCTCCTTCCATTTTAATCTGTGATGAGTCCATGAATTTATAAAATATTTTCTGTTTTTTCTTGTCAAGCATCACTTCTTCAACAGAATCTGCTTTTGCACGTTCAAGAGCAACTTGTTCTCTCAAATCACCATCATCATAGATTTTTACCATATATGGGTCAAAACCAAGAACATTTTTATCTCTGATACCATCAGCCAAGGTGTATCGATGAATTTCGCTACCAAAGATAGTTGTGGTTGTACTATCTTTTTTTATGTTTACATCTTGTATTGGCGTACCTGTAAACCCAAAAATAATAGAATGCTTGAATGTTTCTTTTATCGTAGAAAGCATTTCTCCAAAAGTAGACCTATGGCATTCATCGATAATAATTACCATTCTTTTCGATTTGATTTTCTTTAAATCAGCATCCTTTAGGCCTTCCATTTCTTCAGAAATATTGCTCAATTTCTGTATGGAAGTCACAATAAGAGTATTGTCCTGATCGTCACTCTTTAACTTGGAAATTAAAATATCGGTATTCTCTGTTGCCTGTACTGACTCAGTTTCTGTTGCAAATGACCTATATTCTTTTAGTGATTGAACCCCCAATTCTTTCCTGTCCACCAAGAATACTACTTTATCTGCATCGTGAGAACTGGCTATAAGCTGTGCCGAATTAAAACTGGTCATGGTTTTTCCTGAACCCGTCGTATGCCATACATGACCACCCCTCTGCGTCTCGGGAGTATCTTCTTTCCAGTTGCGTTTGGTGACTCTATCTGCAATACCAATAGCAGCATAATATTGGTAACTACGCATTACCTTTAAAATACCGTCATCCGTATCGGCAATAGTGTAAAACCCTATCAGCATATGTGCCATCGGTATGTTCAGCAAACCTGCTACAACATTGTCCCACTGATTAATAGGAACATTATCGAAATCTGCCCAGTGGAAAAAGAATGACCTGTTAAAAATCCCATCCTCTCCCGGATTCGCAAAATAAACCGTTTCTTCCGGTTCCATAGCCACAAAGACCTGGATTAACGAGAAAATTCCACGAAATACTCCTTCATGTGAATACTTAATTATCTGATTGTATGCATCACTGACAGGCACTCCGCTTCTCTTAAGCTCAATATGAATGACGGGCATTCCGTTGATAAGCAACATCAAATCTCCACGTCTATCGTTCAATATCGGAGATTTGGTATTAAAATGCGGTTGCTGAACGATTTGGTATCTACTTTCGCCATAGGCAATTTCTTGACGGTCATATATCTTGAGGCTGACCTCTTTTCCAAAGTGCAGCTCATCGGCTGGATTATCTCTTGTGATAGATACACTTTTACCATTAATAAAACTATTAAGTTTTAACGGAGTATGCAAATTGATAATCTGCTCCATAATCTGCTGCATTTCTCCGTCTGTCAAAGGACACTCGTTCAGACAGTTTCTTTGCCTGTTATTATTAAAAAGGATATCTGCCCAATTCTTCAACAAATCCGCTTCTGTAGGATGTTTAATAACTTCTGGCTCCCATCCGCGTTCTACTAAAGCATTGATGACCGCTTCTTCAAAAACTGATTCTTTATCAAAAATCATTAACGGCACCCCCTTTATACAAACATTTTTCCAGTACAAGCACTTTTAATATGCATGAGTTTTTCCAGTTCTTCTTTTTCAATCTCAATCAGCCTGTCCATTTTACAGAAATACTCAGCTATTTTTTTCTGCTCATCAATTGTTGGTGCAATATATGCACTCATTTCCAGAAAAGCTTTCGGCTTCAATGTCCTAAGTTTTTTCACTGTTCCTTCCATGCTCTTTGATATTTCTTTAATGAAGCGCGGATGTCGAACAATACATTCCATGAACATAGAATCCTGGTCTGTTGAAAAAATCTTATAAATAGGGGAGACACAGCCTTTACCCAAAGCATTCCTGTGAATCGCACCATAAATTACGTTAGCCGGGTTATAAATAATGTCATCGTACTCAGTCTGAAGATACTTTTTGTTAGCTTTATCAAGAATCAGAAAATCACGCTTGTTCGTTTTCTTATCTTCCGGTCTAATAACTCCCTCTTCAATCGTAAAGGATAACTGCGGGTATTCATCAGAAATAGTATCAATGATATGACGCTCAGTAAAGATTTCTGAGAATGGTTTCAGTACCCAAGGAGCATCAAATCCTTCAAACCTTACAGCAGGAACATTATTTCCGTTTTGTGGGAACATCTTGTCAATCATTGCTTTTCTAACACGAACCAATCTATCCACTTCTCGTTGATGAAGCTTAATTAACTCATCATACCATCGAAAGTATTTGCCTATCTGCTCTTGTTCTTCAAAAGAATCTGGCACAACAACTTCGACTTTCCCTATTTCATCCTTATTTATTTTTTGAGGAATTGCGGTTGTCAATGTCCTTTCTTTTAGCCCTTTTTTAAATAAAGGTGATTTGATTACATTGCTCAAAAAATATGATTCAACATTGATTGGTTTAAGCAATGCCAAACTAACATAAAATGCCATTTTATCATCAGTTTCGACTACATTAGTAGTGCCCACATCACCAATTCTCGTCATTAACACATCGCCCTTTGCCGGAAAAACTTTAAAATCTCTTTCAAAAGCTTCTTCCGAGATGTATTTTTTGGATTTGAGGGTAGAAATATTCTCAACAGACAAGAACATCACACCACTATCTGTATATTGGGGCGTTTGGTGAACACCATCGTACACATTAGCAACTTCCGATAGCTTATGTTTATTCCAAGTATCTTGAAAGCCTTCTATTCTGATTTCAGGCTTGTTTTCATTATTTATCATCAAACCTGTCCTCCTAATATCTTTCTAAACTCTTGCAACCCCTCTAAGTCTGAACCCGTTGCATTAAGTAGGCCCACCATCTCAGAAAGAAGGGTTTTTATTTCACCTTTTTCACTTTGAATATCATGCAAAGTAGTCTTATACTTTTGAGAAATGTATTCAAGTTCTTCGCTCACATTCAGCAAAATAGAATCCGCAATAGCAACCAAATCAGACACCAACGATTTTATCCATTTATGCTCAAGAATCAGTAATGCTTCCTCTTCCGTAAGATTTTCAATAACTTCCTTGGTCTTTATGTGAAGAGCATCTTTTTTTTGCTTCACTTCTTTCTTAATCGCACTTTCCTCATCCATGAGTTTAAGTGCGGAAACCAATTTGAAATCGATTGAATTCTCGGCAAAGTTAAAGTCTCGCCTTATTTCCTGAATCCGATTATTCACTGCTACTTTCTTGCAAGTCCCGTCTGCACCTTTATCAATAACCGCCCAATTTACCTTATCGCACATCTGAATGTAGTCCAATTTATCCTTTTTCTTCGACAACTCCAGATACTTCTTCAAGGCTACTATTTCATCATCTTCAATATCCTGAAGGATTTCATCAACAGCCAACTTGAGTTCCTTCGAAACAAAGGCATCATTACCTTCATTCAAATAACTTGCTTGTTTCTCATCCTCTTCTAAAGTTTCAATTATCTCCAAGTATTCTGCACTGATTTCCACCAGGCGTTCTTCTAAAGCAGTTATATTTTCAACTTCAGCAGGCATCAATTCCTTCTGGACCAACTCAAATGGCAAAATGTGTCCAACCCAACCATCTTGTACTTCCGTAACTTCATCGTCATCATCACTTTTATTATTTTTCTTGATAACTATATTCGGGTCAACCTGCGTGATGACGTCAAATCCTTCTGTCTGTAACATCTCAATATCTGCAGAAATAGTATCCCAATACTTAGCGAAAATCTGATACGCAACATATTTGTCAGCCAATTTTACCAGAGCAATTCTGCTGAAAATATCTTCTGTTACTTTTTCTTTTTCCTGCTCAATGGAAACATCCAAAATACCGTCTATCAGGTCTTCTTGTAATGTATCATATAACCCATCAAATGCAGTTTCAAAAGATTTCTTATATGTGTCAACAGAAGTAAACTGTTCAACCATTTCTCTGATGTTCTCGATATTCACCTGCATATATTCTTCAGATATGCATTCGAACAGTGCTTCTCTTAAGCCAGGGAAGGCATCCCAATAATCGTGTAGTTCTTCAATCTCTGTTTTAGGGATTCCGCCAAACATAGTTGCGCGGATATCCCACCTTTCAGGTTCATCAGAAGAGTCCACATATCTTGAAATATTTAAATTATATTCGTTTTCCCGTATTGTTTCCTTAGAAACAACTGCTGAGTATTTTTCTATCACAGTTCTGTTTTTTACAGTATCTGCGATTTTCTTTATATCGCAAGCTCTTAACTTGTTGTTTTTTCCAGATTTTTCAAAACCTTTCGAGGCATCAATAATGAGAACATCGGATGTAGGTCTGTTTCGCTTCAGAATCATAACAATCGTTGCGATATTTGTTCCAAAGAAAATATTCTCTGGCAAGCCGATGATAGCATCGATGTTATTCTTCTCAATTAGATTTTCACGAATTGATGCTTCATCTCCACCTCTAAACAAAACACCATGCGGAAGAACAATGGTCATAATGCCATCATCCTCAAGGTGATACAAATCATGCAACAAGAAAGCAAAGTCTGCTTTCGCTTTTGGAGCCACTCCGTAATACTTGTATCTTAAATCAAACTCCTTGTTTTTCGGATCCCACTTCTGTGAGTAAGGTGGATTGCTTACAACGGCATCTACTTTCACAAGACGATATGTCTTTTCCTTTTGATTTTCTTCAAAGAACGGCCAATCATCCTCCAAAGTATCTCCGTTTCTTACGTTGATATTTGCAGGTTTAATTCCCCTCATAACAAGGTTCATTCTTGTAAGATTGAACGTGTTCTCTTTTAACTCCTGTGCATAGTAATCAATCTTACCTTCGCCGGAAATATACTTTGCTACCGATTTTCCTATATTAATAAGCAGGGAACCCGAACCGGATGTCGGGTCATATATTTTAATTTGCTGTCTATTCTTCAAATGTTCTGCTACTATTTCAGACATCAGAACAGAAACTTCGTGTGGAGTGTAGAATTCTCCGGCTTTCTTTCCTGCGTTCGCCGCAAAGTTACTAATCAAATATTCGTAAATAAAGCCCAGAACATCATAGTCTTGTTTCCCATCCATCGGAATTTTCTTGATTAATTTGAGTAGCTTTTTAACTGCCTTTGTCTGAGAACCAGATGTTTCACCCAATTTTGAAAGACCAGTTTGAAGCGTTTTAAATATTTTTTCAAAAACCTTTTTATAGACATCGTCAATATTCTGGTCAAAATCCGACAAAGCATCTCTTACATTCTTTATATCAAAATCATTGCCCTTATCTAACCAAGTAGAAAAAAGATTATCATAGGCAATAAAATATCCCAATGTCTCCCTTACGTGCTTTGCATACTGGACATCAGTTTCATCAACCTTTTTGATTTCTTCGTCACTCAACTTTTCTTTGCGAAACAGTTCGAGTTCACGCTCCGATAAATATTTATAAAATATAAAACCAAGAATAAAATCCTTATACTCATTTGCTTCTATTTTGGAACGCATCTGATTTGCAGACTCCCAAAGTGTAGATGCAAGTTGGTGCTTGTTCATAAATCAATCCTCCTATAACGCCATGTTTGACGTGTATTTTATTCGTCAGCCGCTCTGCCACTACGGGCCCATTCCTCTAACTCAGAATACTTAAACTTCCATGCTTTTCCGATTTTACGTCTTGGAATATCTTTTCCTTTGCGTATCCAATCACGTATAGTAGCGGGTTTAACTCCAAGGAACTCTGCAGCCTCATTTATCCCTATCCAATTTTCTTCTTTGATTATTGCACTCATAGAAATCTCCTTTTACATGACTCTGTTCTGCATATAATACTTCACTGAACATTATACCCGTTCGATATTAAGTTTTCAATGGTTTGATATAATTTCTGTCTGTTTGCGTGGTGGTTTGAGTAAAAAAAGTTCCGAGCATTCACAAAAATATTTAGCACTCGGAACTCATTTACAACTTATAAGTATTTCTTGAAGACATTTTTCATCTTCAATGCAACATCCATCGCCCAGTCGAACTGTTCAGACCACTTATCCTTATTATCAAAATCTGCCAGATGGGATATAATGATTCTGCTGGCTTTCTTGTTCGGCAATTCTCTCCAGTCAAGTTTCATATCCATATCCGTTTCAATTTCCGTCTTATGGGAATGAAACTTGTGGAACAGTTCTTTATCATCGTAAATATACCATTCTACAACAATTTGATTATCCTTGCGAATCTGATTGATGCTGATATGACAAGCGGAGGAACCCACGCTCATAGTCATCCAATGGTCTGTGCTTGCCTTCCTCTTATTAAACTGCTTTGCGAATGCATGGTTTTGGAATGCATAATCATTGAAAGCAACCCAATAATCATATCTTGCCTGCAGTGTAGGGGAATTACTGGTGTTACGCTTGATTTCCTTTGTCCAGTCATTCGGTTTTTCTACCACTTCAAATTTAACGGCGATATCAGAACTGCCAATTTGGTACAATTTGATTTCTACCAGGAAGAATGCAATATTCTCATCGGTGTGATTATTCAGCCACTCAATTGCAGAGCGATGTTCTTCTCTTGCTCTCTTTACAACCCAAATCACAATATCAGCAGATTTGCCGGACGCATATGTAATCAACTTACCAAGGTGGTCATGGTTTGTATCTTCAAGCTGATTCTCGATAATGATTTTTCTGTCCGTCCCGGTTTCAGTTGCATAAATGTCAACATTGAAATCTCCGACACTTGACTCCGTCTCATCAACGGTTATCTCTAATCCAACGGCATCTGCCAACAGGGTAAGATTATCCTCTTCCGCAAGCCAAGGAGTGAAGTCTAACGCCTCATGTAGCCATACCTTTCGTAAATCTTTTATTTCTTTAAGTTTTCCTAAATTTATCATGGTGCAGTTCCTCCTTGTCGCAAGATAATCGTCTTATCCACTCAACCTTGCCCATTTTCAACCTGTCAACTCAACCTATCAATTCCGACATAATTCAGCTGATAAATCTTCCGTTCGGCAGCCATCAAATAATATGCCGCTTGCTCGGAAATGCCTTGTTTTCAAGCCTTTTTCGGTATTTACTTCTGTACTTTTGACATCAACACTACGCACTCGACATGTGATAGTTAGGTTATTTGGGGAAACATATCAACAACCGATAAAACATATATTTCATGGGCTATGACAACTATTTTGTCTTGTCAATCTGTATTACTTTGATTAGGCTATTCCTCAATTCAACTTTTAAACAATGATAATATAATCACCACATTACTACTAAGTCACTCTCATTCTCTTTCTTCTTGTTTTCTATTTAATAAGCTTTCAATTAGCACTACTGATACGCCACTATCATCCTCAATCTTCTCCATTTTATTCACAAAATTTTCCTGCATCTCATCTAATAGTGTTGTATTACCCATATTTTCTGTAAAAAAGTGATTATATTCATTACTTCTAGGAAATGAGTTTGATTTAGCATTTTTTCTTTTAGAATATTTGCAAGCAGCAATCCTTAATAAATCCCATATCATTTTTGACCAATCATCTTTTGTTAAATAAGGATTACAACCGAATGTACGACCTGACTTAAATTTTAATAAATTTATAAGATCTTTAGATAAACTATCATTAACATATAAAATATCATCTGGCACAGCACACCCAAATGGAAACATACCTTTTCCAAAGCAGATTCCATTTGTTAATGGATTGTTATCAATTAACAAAAATTGTGCCACATTATTGATTGTTTTAGGAAAAACATTTCTTTTCTCGCCGTTTAAAAAACCTGCACGGTAATAACTAAATTCAGGCCATTTTCTATATAGTTCTAACTGATGTTTCTCATTTTTATGTACTCTTAACAAAGGATGATCCGATATCTTAGCTTGAAGTAATAGAGAATTTAGTGTTTTTTCACCATCTGCCCTTCTATCTGCATAAACAAATAAAATATCTCCCAACTCAGCTTTCTTATCTAAACCAATATCTACTATCGGTTTTTGATGGCAATATACACTGGAAATTGAAAAATCATAGTTTGGAAAAATTGCTACCAATATATTGAAAAGTTCTTTTATAAATTGAGTCGACAAAGCAAACACATAATCTGGTTCTTGCGGTCTACATCTACTAGAAATCCATCTTACAGAATTTAAAAGTGCATTTTCCATTAGTGTTACTAAAATAGACTCATTATAATTTATAATATTTGCGTTCATTTTTCATTTCTCCTAATTTTGTTCCATTGGCTGGGCTACTGTTTTTACATCGGTATCATACTCTGTATCAGTCACATCAGAACGTGTATATCTTTCATCAAATAAATCAATTAAACTCTCCACCTCTTTGTAAGTACTAAGCACGATTTTATTTGAATCTTGATTAAAATTAAATTTGCCTTGCCAACGTGGTAATGTATTAACTTTATTAACTAATTGTTCTTAAATTAACCCGTGGTGCTATAAGAAAAGAAGA
>JAMPDR010000015.1 GCA_023665555.1 Ruminococcus sp. | reverse complement strand
AAGACTGTTCACCATAACCATAGAGATTCAAAACAGCCGGGGCTTTGTCGGCTGTTTTTGCTTGTAGTCTTATTGGTAGATTGCTTTAATCATCATTTATTTGAAAATAGTGCAAACGGTAAGGTTGTAAACTCCGTAACTTAAGGTAATGACGAAATAGCTGCGAACGCAGTGAGCAATTTCGCTTGACGCAGTCAAATTAGCTGCGTCAAGCAATTTAGCTATGCGAAGCATAATTTAGCCGCGAACAAAGTGAGCTTTCACCGCCTCAGGCAACTCATTATATTGAACCTCCATCCATGTGACAGCGCCTCTGAGCGGTACAACTGAAACCCGAATGAAAGCATCATCTTTCAGCTGTTTAGAAGTACCGAATCGGATTTCTTTTTCTTTGCCGTTTTTATCGTATGATATCAGCGTATAGTAATAATCCATGCCGCCATCCGCGTCGATAACACCTTTTCTGCCTTCACCGACTTCAAGTTTTGTGTTGTCAATTTGTGTGTAATAAAGAGTGATGCCGTGATCTGAAAACAGATACCATCCGACTGCTCCGACCGCCGCAATAACAACAATGATTGCGGCAAGTGCACATGCTAAAATCTTTTTATTCATAATGTTTTCCTTTCTAAGTAAACTCAGCGTGGAAGTGTCCGCTGTGTAACTTTATTTGCCATGTGTTTCGCATTTTGGACACTTTTCTCATCTTTTATATAATCTTTATGATACAATCGAATAATATGTCTTTGAAGTTGCTCTGTAAACAATAATATAGAACAGCGAGAATATTGCAAAGCATCCAACGGTTGTTCCAATCAACAATGGCAGATTCGTTATTGAGAACAACATCAATAGCCTGTATATCATTGGAAATGCAAAGGCAAGATGTACAGCAGACATAATAAGCGGCAGGAAGAACACAGTCAGCACCTGTGAATTGATGCTCTTTTTGATTTCCTTTTTGCTCATGCCAACATTCTGCATAATTTCAAATCGTGATTGATCTTCATAACCCTCAGATATCTGCTTGTAATAAATAATCAGCACTGCGGCAAACACAAAGACTATTCCGAGAAGTATACCAAGGAAGAACAGACTTCCGTATAAATCATAGAAATTTACCTTTTCGCTTGCACGGCATTCAATACTTGTGCGTACTTTCACATCGTCTTTATCGGTGATTTTATCTCTGTACTTTGAAATTTTGTTTGCGATTTCAATTTGCTCTTTTTCATCGCAGTCAAGATCAAAACCGAAATAATTCGCATAGAAGATTGCTTTGTCACCGCCGAAAGTTGCGGTTGTTTCAGCTGATTCAACAACTTCTTCGATGCTCGGAGCAATGATATACAACGATTGCATTGTCTGCATGGTAGCATCAGCAGTTTCTGTAAATTCATCCACTGTTTTCTTGATTTTATAGGTTGTACCCTTTTCAATCGTAATTGTGTCCTGATGATATTTAAGATCTCTGTTGGTGTATATCATCACCTCATCTGACTTTAAGCTTTCGTACTTATTCATCATTGTGTTATAGTAGGTTAAAGATATAACCTGAATCTCAACCGTGTTCAATTCATATTCAGTAGCAACATTTATTTTGTCGTTTTCGATTGTGCCTAAAAATGTTGCAACAGTGAAATCCATCTCATTCTGCGGTGTAAGACTGCGGTCAGCCACCGTTTTGAGCGCATATTTCTTAATACGGTCAGCCTCTTCCGTTTTCAGATATTCAGATTTATCTGCCCTAAAGGTAACGTCAATCTGCCGAGGATAACGCTCCTGTAAACTGTTTTCTGCACCTGCATAAAGGCATACTGTTGACGAAGTCATAACCAGAACCATCGTACACAATATGCATATTGATGCCAGTCCCGCACCGTTTCGCTTCATGCGGTAAATCATTGAAGAAACCGAAACAAAATGGTTCGTTTTATAGTAATACTTTTTGTTGTTTTTAAGCATCTTACATGCCGCAACAGAGCCTGAGATAAACAGCAAATATGTTGCAATGATGACCATAATAACCGCAATAAAGAACATCACCATCGCCTGTATCGGATTTTTTATTGTTATTGCAATGATATATGCGGCAATGAGAATAACAACACCTGCAACCGCCATAAGCCAATTTGCCTTTGGCTGTTTTTCGCCTGCGTTGTCACTTCTGAGAAGTTCAATCGGCTGTGAAAGATGAATCTGCCTGAGAGTGTTCACAAGCAACAGTGCAAAAATACCGAGAAAAATCAACGCTGTCTGTGCAACAACAAGCCACTCAATGCTGAACGTGAAATTCGCCTCGGCATGCATGATGTTTATCATAAGCAGTTCGGCAAGTTTTGAAAACATAACACCGAACACAAGACCTATGACAATTGCAATTGCCGCAATAATAAGGCTTTCGCAAATCAGCATGAGAGCAATATTGACTTTACCCATACCAAGAATGTTATAAAGACCGAATTCCTTCTTTCTTCTCTTAATCAAAAATGAGTTTGTATAAAATAAAAATATCAGTGAAAATACTCCCAATACTCCACAGCCGAAACGCAAAGCCTGTTGCATGATACTGCCGCCTTTAAGGACATCAAGCGACTTGCCGAACGCAAGAAATGAGATGATATAATACATCATCACCATGCCGACACAAGTCAGAATATACGGAATATATAAACGCTTATTCTTGCGGACAGAATCTATCGCAAGTTTAGGGTACATACTCAGTTTCATCTGTTATCACCGCCTGTTGCAAGTAATGTCAGCGTATCTGATATCTTTTGATAAAGCTGTTCGTTTGTGCTGTTTCCTCTGTAAATCTGATGGAACACTTCGCCGTCTTTGATGAACAGAACCCTTGATGCATGGCTTGCCGCCTTGGTTGAATGAGTAACCATCAGAATTGTCTGACCGATGCGATTGATATCACTGAACAGACGCAAAAGTTCATCTGTTGCTTTTGAATCGAGTGCACCTGTCGGCTCGTCGGCAAGAATCAGTTTCGGTTCAGTAATCAATGCTCTTGCAACTGCCGCACGCTGCTTTTGACCGCCCGAAACCTCATAGGGATATTTTTCCAAGATATCGATAATACCTAGTTGTTTCGCAATCGGTTCAATTCTTGACTGCATAACGTTATGTGACTTTCCGGCAAGCACCAACGGCAAAAAGATGTTATCCTTGAGTGAAAATGTATCAAGCAAATTGAAATCCTGAAAAACAAAACCGAGATTATCACGTCTGAAAGCGGCAAGGCTTGATTCCTTGATTGCCGCAAGGTTCTTTCCGCCGACCTTAACAGCTCCGCTTGTTGGCTTATCAAGTGCGGCAAGGATGTTGAGCAGTGTTGTTTTACCGCTGCCTGATTCGCCCATAATTGCAACATATTCACCCTCTTCAACACTGAACGAAACATGTTTGAGTGCCTCGACCTTATTATCGCCGAAACGTGTTGTGTAAACTTTTCTCAGAGAATTTACTTCCAAAATACTCATAAAAATGCCTCCTTTGTTTTGATGCTCTGATTATAGCAAAAAGGAGAAATGCATCACCATCGAATCGGCTTACATTTCCCACAAAAGTTCTTACATTTTTGTAAGGGGAAGACAATTTAATGAGGAATTAGGAGTGAGGAGTGAGGAATTAAGGTCGCGAAAAAAGCCAACAACAAATCTTTATCAATCGTCCGCGAATTTAAATTATACATGGCGGTTAGAAATTTATTATAATAACAAGCTATAAAACATCTGCTATCAACCTTTGCGGTTGAAAAGTTAACCGTTGCCGATATCTTTCCCGCAACCTTCGTTCCTCACTCCTCACTCCTAATTCCTCATTATTTTCACTCAATCTCAATCTTTTCCTTTTCCAGTCCGATTCTTATCACTGTTCCGCTGTCCGGTGATGAGTTTGCAGTGATACTATAGCCTAAATCGTTACAAATTCGCTTGCAAAGATACAAGCCTATTCCGCTTGCCTTCTTGTCGGCTCGTCCGTTATATCCCGTATAGCCTTTTTCAAAAATACGCGGTAAATCTTCAGCGGCAATTCCGATGCCTGTATCTCTGATGCAGAGCGTTTTGTTCGGCTCTGTATCAATTGTGACTGTTCCTGCCGGTGTATATTTGAGTGCATTTGAAAGAACCTGTTCAATCACGAATGAAAGCCACTTCTCGTCAGTCAGAACACGTTCATCTGTCGGTTCATAGTTCAATTTAATTTTACGTCTGATAAACTGCCCTGCAAATTTCTTCACTGCACCTTTGATGATGCTGTCAAGGTCATATTCCGCAATAACATAGTCGCTGTAATCCGAATCAAGGCGCAAAAATACAAGCACCATTTCAACGTATTGCTCAATTCTAAACAGTTCTTCTGAAACAAGATGTGCAAGTTCGGAATCATCATTTTGCAGATTAAGGCTGATTGCGGCAATCGGGGTTTTGATTTGATGCGCCCAAACGGTATAGTAATCAATCATCTCTTCATACTTCACGGTAAGTTCAGTATTTCTGATGTTTTGTTCTTTACGGACAAGCTGAATCAACTGCTGATAATCTTCATCATCAATTGTTTCGACCTCGGGAAAATCCACCATTAAATCTGACGTCAGCTTTTGCATATCAACAAGGATTCTGTGTTTCCGATAAACTCTTCTAAAGTCAAAGAGCATAAACAACACAGCAAAAAAAATACACAGCATTGCAGGATACAAAACCGCTCCCGACGGTATCTGATAAAGCTTAAACACAACAAGAAAAATCACACCGAAAAACAAAAATGCACCTATAACACCTTTGCGATGATTCAGATATGAAAAGAAAAATTTTATCTTCTTCATTGCTTTCCTCACTATTCAATAAGATATCCTGCACCCGGCTTGGTGATGATAAACTCAGAAAGATTTGCATCATCAAGCTTCTTTCGCAGTCTGCTGACATTTACCGTAAGAGTGTTCTCATCAACAAAGCTGTCTGTTTCCCAAAGACGCTCCATCAGCCTTTCACGGCTGACGATTTTGCCCTTGCTTTCCATAAGCGTTAGCAAAATGCGATATTCATTTTTTGTAAGAGGTATTTTTTCGCCGCCGAATGTCAGTGTGTTGTCACCTGTGTTCAGCAGTGCGCCTCTGTGTTCAAGAATCGGCACTGAATCTGCAAAATCATATGTGCGGCGAAGCATTGCCTGGATTTTTGCAAACAACACATTCAGATTAAACGGCTTTGCAATAAAATCATCTGCGCCCATATTCATCGCCATGATAATATTCATGTTATCAGATGCTGAAGATATGAAAATGATTGGCACTTTCGACACCTTTCTGATTTCGTTGCACCAATGATAGCCATCAAAGAACGGCAGTGTAATGTCAAGCAAAATAAGATGCGGATCGAACTGCGAAAACTCACCGAGCACATTCCGGAAATTCTGCACACACTCAACCTGCAAATCCCACATCTGAGCCTGTTGCTTAATTGCCTGCGCAATCCCTCTGTCATCCTCAACAATCAAAAGACGATACATGAAAATTCACCTCTCAAATTATTTTAACATAATCACAATACTTTGTAAACTTACAAAAATGTCACAAGCTTTAATAATGCGTAATTCGTAATGCTTAATGCGTAATTGCGGGAGGGAATAATTGACTTTTTAGCTTTTCTTCCGCAAAGATAGATAGTAATTGATTTATAGATTGTTATTATAATAATTTTCTAACCGCCATGTATAATTTATTTTCGCGGATGACAGATTAAAAAATTGTTGCTATTCTGCTCCGCGACCTCAACTCCTCATTTCTCACTCCTAATTCCTCATTAAAAAAAGTTCCGCACCTGAATATCAGATGCGGAAAAAATTCTTCTCACTATACTTCGTTCGTTGCAACAATATCAACACCGGTGTCGCAAACATTGCTTATCAGAACATCACCCATTTTTATCGGTGCGTCA
The DNA here is from genome assembly GCA_023665555.1 of Ruminococcus sp. Classification (GTDB taxonomy): domain Bacteria; phylum Bacillota; class Clostridia; order Oscillospirales; family Acutalibacteraceae; genus UBA6857. The sequence goes on along the minus strand of JAMPDR010000015.1, from coordinate 32,520 downwards.
ACAACTTCATTGTTGATAACTTTCATGCACTCAAACATCATATCTTTTGGAATCGGTGCAGATGTTTTAACCGGTATAACAGGCAACGAACCGCCGTTTACTTTCATTGTTGATGTCAATATTCTGACAGGGTTGGTACATTCGCTGATTGCATATTGCTCTCCTCTTTTACAGGTGTTATCGGTAACACTGAGAACCTCACCGCTTTCGGAAAGTTCAACCTTGATAGGACAGCCGAGAGGACATGAAACACAAATCATTTCTTTAATCATAGCTTACACCTCCACACTGACAACAATTTCTTTTTTGTCAAGAGAATGAATGTCGTCAACTTTGATAAGTATATTTTCCATTTCACCGGGTGCAAGTTTCGGCTTTTTCTTTGAATAAAGCACCTTGTCACCGCACTTCGCAGTTACTTTTGCGTTTCTGTAAATATCCTTAACACGGAAATATATCTTCACATCTCTGTCGGTATTGCAGTTGATTGTCTGCGGAACAGTGTATCTTACACCGCCGTCAGCTTTAACAGAAATGAACTTCGTGCTTTTTGCCTTGCTCTTGCTTTTTGAAAGAATATATTTTGCCGCACCCTCACCTGCAAGCTGACTTTCTGCCGTAACATAGTCAACAAGGTCATGAACCTGCAAAACGTTTCCGCAGGCAAAAATACCGGGTCGGCTTGTTTGTCTGTATTCATCAACAACAGCACCATTGGTAACAGGGTCAATGATGACACCGGCTGTTCTTGTAAGCTCATTTTCAGGAATAAGACCGACTGAAAGCAGAAGTGTGTCGCACTCAACAAACTGCTCTGTTCCGGGAATCGGCTGACGATTTGCATCAACATTGGCAATTGTGACACCCTCAAGACGCTCAATGCCATGCGTTTGAACAACCGTGCAGCTTAATTTAAGCGGTATTCCCATATCGTCAAGGCACTGAACAATGTTTCTCTGCAAACCGCCTGAATACGGCATAAGTTCACAAACCATCTCAACCTTTGCGCCCTCAAGAGTCATTCTTCTTGCCATAATAAGTCCGATATCACCGGAACCGAGGATAACAATCTTTCTTCCCGGCATGTAACCATCGATATTTACATACTTCTGAGCAGTGCCTGCTGTCATGATTCCCGATGCACGCGAACCGGGGATATCAAGTGCTCCTCTCGGCCTTTCACGGCAACCCATTGCAAGTATGATTGCCGTTGCACTTATTTCAAGAACACCGTCTTTATTATTGGTTGCAATGATTATATTTCCCGTTTTTATGTCGGTTACCATTGTGTCAACCTTTACATCAATATCCGTTGCTTTAACCTGCTGAATAAATCGATAAGCATATTCAGGGCCTGAAAGTTCTTCGCCGAAATAGTGCAGACCGAAACCTGTATGAATACATTGTTCCAGAATACCGCCAAGTGTTTCGGCTCTTTCGAGAATGAGGATTTTATTAACACCGCATTCCTTGGCTTTGAGTGCGGCAGCCATGCCTGCCGGTCCACCGCCGATTACAACAAGATCATATTTAAGCATTATCCTCACCTCATTTCGTCTTTCCATAAAGTATTTTTGAACGGTTGCCGTGCTTTGTGATTTGATTCATCGGAACATCAAGTTCTCGTGCAAGAATCTCAACAACCTTTGAGCCGCAGAAGCCGCCCTGACATCTTCCCATGCCTGCTCTTGTTCTGCGTTTAACACCGTCAACATCTCTTGCTCCGCACGGTGCTTTGATTGCGTCAATGATTTCGCCCTCAGTGATACCCTCACAACGGCAGATAATGTGACCGTAGCGTTTATCTTTTTCAACAAGTGCCTTTCTTTCTTCTGTTGAAAGTTCATTCACTCTGATTGGTGCAGGACGTTTTGCTATAAAGTTCTCTTTTCTTTCATATTGCGGTGCAATGCTATGGAAAATCTGACCGACATATCTCGCAATTGCAGGTGCAGCCGTCAAACCGGGCGATTCAATTCCTGCAACATTGATAAATCTTTCATTTGCACTGCTCGGACCGATAACAAAATCGCTGTTCGGGCCGTCAATATGGGCACGAAGTCCAGCAAAAGATGTGATGGCATTTCGTGTTGAAAGCTGAGGAATAACCTTTTGAACATCTGCCTTAACAATATTGAGTCCGTCAATAGTTGTGTCAACGTCAAGTTTGCTGTCAAAGTCAAGGTCGATTGCCGTCGGTCCCATGAGGACATTTCCGTGTGCAGTCGGTGTGATGAGAATACCCTTACCCATTGCCGACGGGCAATGGAACAAAACGTGGTTGACCTTTTTCTTTTCGGTTTTGTCAAGCAGATAATATTCACCCTTACGCGGAATTATCTTAAACGAAGTGTCACCGACCATGCCTGCAATCTGATCTGCAAAAACACCTGCACAGTTAATTATGTATTTTGCCTTGATTACACCTGTTGCAGTTGAAAGGAAAAACAATTCGTCTTTATATTCAATATCAAACACACCGCTGTTTCTTTTCACTCTTGCACCGTTCATAACTGCGTTTTCGGTTGCGGCAATTGCAAGTTCATAAGGACTTACAACACCTGCCGTTGGTGCCCAAAGTGCACCGATTGCATCCTCACTGATATACGGCTCCATTTCACGCAGCTGTTCCTGACTGATGATTTCCATGTTTGGAACACCGTTATTGAAGCCTCTTTCAAAAAGTACTTCAAGCGTCTGCATATCATCCCATGAATACGCAATAACAAGCGAACCGATATTTTTATAAGGCACGTTCAGCTTGTTGCAGTAATATGCCATCAGTGAAGCACCTTGAACGTTCAGTTTTGCCTTAAGCGTTCCGTTTTCTGCGTCAAATCCTGCATGAACAATTGCACTGTTCGCCTTTGATGTACCCATGGAAACATCGTTGCATTTTTCAAGCAAAACAACTTTCATGTCAAGTTTGCTCAGTTCTCTTGTGACCATTGCACCGCAAACGCCTGCGCCGATCACAGCAACATCATATTGCATCGTATCTTCCTCCAAGTATCACGGAAACACGTAAATATGCGTTTCCTGTATTTCACTATAATCTTACCATGTATTTTGGATATAGTCAACAAAATCAAATCGATACTTTTTTATTTTTTGACACTTGTGACAAAATGTTATACCCTTTCCCGATAGGCATTAAGTAATTATACAATCATCAACCTACCAAATTATTATAATGAAAATATGCGGGTTAGGTCTTACACAATCGCAAGACTTTACCCGCATATTAAGAAAATACTTTTACTTACGCTTTTTTCCGTCACAGTAAAGAACTTCTTTAGTCGAAATCTTATGTGCTGATCTGAACTGTTCCCAATCGCTCTCGCTTAAGGGGAATCTCACTCGTGAATGACGTTCAACAAGGGTTATGATAAGTGCGTCATCGTCAATCCAGCTGTATTTCATGTCGCTGTTTTTCTGAACGATGATTTTTTCGATATCGTCGATGGAACATCTGAATAATACGGAGTGTGCAGATTGTGCAATAGATTTTTCGACAGATTGTTCAAAAACCGCAGGCAATACTTTGTGTATTAACGAGAATTTTTGGACAAAAATGGCGGAAAATATATGTGCCATATGTACGCTCGGGATTATTTAGAGGTTTCACACATGTACTTCTTCGGAAAATTGATTCGATTGAATATATTTTCACATTTCCGATGTCGCTGTCAATTATCACTTTGTCACGATTGCATCTAGCACCATAGCCTAAAAACAAAATCAGCACAAGCCAAATAATTATGGATATCACACCGTCAGGTAAAATATCATCAAGTATCGGTTCTGCGCATAATTCATAAAGTGAAAGAATTGAGAAAGTTATAGCTAAAACAAATATGACAGTTATCGCTTTCATCCATTTTTTATATTTGAGTTTGAATTTCATGGTGTTTCACCGTTTCTATTTTTTATAAACCGTCTTACCGCATTCAGGGCAAACAAATTCTCTTTTTAACGTATCACATTTCCAATAATATGTTGTTACGTCAAACAGGTGACCTGCACCGCAATGCGGACATTTACATGTATGGCTTTTATATAGTCCGTATATTACGAACAGAACAAAGGCACAAGATAAAAAGATAACTACTGATTTTTCATCTTTTTGTCCATCCAAGAACGTACAAGCAAGCACAAACATAAATCCTGCCGCTGCAATGATGTATGATATTATAAAGTGTTTTCTTTTAATCATAACAAATCCTCCACACTTGTAGCTTTATGACTTATCTCATACCGGAAATGCTGCCAATTCAAGAAAAGCCAAGTAAAATATTTTAATAAGACTATAACTAAAGTCAGCCGACAAAGCCCATGCCTCAGGCACTCGGTTTGGTTATGGGTGCAAACCCACCTCAACCACCCACACGTTCGTTCAAAGTGTAAGGCATCCTAAGGAAATGGGATTAGCACCTTACTTGCCTATAGCAAAATGAGCATAAAATTGCTCGCAATTTTTCGCACATTTTGCGTACGTCAGGCTTTTTCTTTTTGCTTACTTAATTCTTTTTATTAGAAAAAGAAAAAGTAAGTTCCTGTCCGGCATGAGGACAAACTGACAAATGCAACAACATAATAATTTATTGTGATATCTCCTTATAATAAGCTCACCCAATCGAAACAAGTCCATCCACAAACTGCTTTGCCGCCCTTGCCGAACGTCCTCCCTTGCGAAGTGCAAAGACTTCTGCTTTCATGTAAAGTTCATTTTCATCAATATCAATTTTTTTCTTTTCAGCAAGACTCTTGACTATTCTCAGATAAAGTTCTTTATTCGGCTTTGAATATTGAATTGTCAGTCCGAAACGCTCTGAAAGTGACAGCAGTTCCTGAATGGTATCCGCTCTGTGGATATCGTCACCATCACGGTCGGAGAAAGATTCCTTAACCAAATGGCGGCGGTTGCTCGTCGCATAGATAACCGCATTGTTTGCCTTCGCGGATGCTGAGCCTTCAAGAATAGCTTTTAGTGTTCCGAAGCCATCCTCGGTTTTGTTGAACGAAAGGTCGTCAATGAAGATGATGAACTTCAACGGATTGTGATTGATCTCCTCCATGATGAGCGGAAGGCACATAAGCTGCTCTTTCTGAATCTCAATCAAACGTACTCCGTCTTTAGCAAACATGTTTGCAACCGCTTTAACAGTTGATGACTTGCCTGTTCCCGCGTCGCCGCAAAGCAAAATGTTTGCCGCAGGCTTACTGTCAACAAGCGCTCTTGTGTTTGCAATGACTTTCTCACGCTCGCCCTCATAGCCGACAAGGTCATCCGTTGTGATTTTGTCAGCACTTTTCAGCGGTGTGATTTCGCCGTTATTTTTGATGTTGAACATGAAATACTTTGAATAAATTCCGTAACCATCTTTAAACAAGCGGTCAAGTTTTTCACTGTATTCCTTTTCAAAATCAAAAGCAGTGTTATCAAATGTCGGCAGATATCCGTCAAAGCCTGTCAGTTTGGCAAGACTACTTGGATTCAAAGCAGACAACTCACTGAAAATTTTCAGTTCTGCCTGTGCAGCCTGTTTCATGCATTCGGGAATCACCTGCTTTTGAGCCGCTCTGATAACATAGTCGTTTTCATCTTCATAAAGATGCTTTCTGATATACTTGCCAAGGTCACAATCGTGAGCATAAAGACTTGCTACAAATGCGGAATAAAGCTTCGTTTTTTTAACAGAACCCTCATCGCATACCAAAAAATCAATTAAACTTCTAAGCACTTCACTTTCGGTGATGTTTCTGAAAACCGTCACCGATGCAAGCTTTACTGATATATTTTTTAAATCTGTATCCATAATGTTACCTATATAATTCATCAGTAGGATTTTACCCTACTGATGAAAATAATAATTAAAGATTTTCGATGATTTTGTCAGTCATTTCAGTTGTTGAAAGCGGAGTAACACCGCTGTTGCCAACAAGGTCAGCAGTTCTAAGACCTGCGTTGAGAACTGCATCAACTGCGTTTTCAATTGCATCTGCTTCTGCTGTCAGGTCGAATGAATAGCGAAGCATCATTGCGGCTGAAAGGATTGTTGCAATTGGGTTTGCCTTGTTCTGACCTGCAATGTCCGGAGCAGAACCGTGAATCGGCTCATAAAGTCCGCGCTTTGTTGCACCAAGTGATGCTGACGGGAGCATACCGATTGAGCCTGTAAGCTGAGATGCCTCATCAGAAAGGATATCACCAAACATGTTTGAGGTTACTGCAACGTCAAACTGACCAGGATTTCTGACAAGCTGCATTGCTGCGTTGTCAACAAGCATATTTTCAATTGTTACTTCGGGATAATCAACAGCAACTTCATGAACAACCTTTCTCCAAAGTCTTGATGATTCAAGAACATTTGCCTTGTCGATGCTGATAACCTTTTTGTTTCTCTTCATTGCTGTTTCAAAAGCAACTTTGGCTATTCTTTCAATTTCGGTTCTGCTGTAGCACTCTGTGTCATATGCTTCTTCGCCGTATTTACCCTCACGGTATCCTCTGTCGCCGAAGTAAATTCCGCCCGTGAGTTCTCTGACGATCATAATGTCAAAGCCCTTTGACACAAGGTCTGCTCTGAGCGGGCAAGCCTCTTTCAAAGCAGGATAAAGCTTTGCCGGACGAAGATTTGTGAAAAGTTCCATTGCCGCACGGATGCCGAGCAATGCCTTTTCAGGGCGAACATCACCTGCGAGATTATCCCACTTCGGGCCGCCTACTGCACCGAGAAGCACACTGTCACTTGCAAGACAGCCTTCAACCGTTTCTTCGGGGAGCGGCTTACCTGTTGCATCAATTGCACAGCCGCCGATTAAAAATGACTTAAAGTTAAACTTATGTCCGAATTTTTCGCCGATTATTTCAAGCACTCTCACAGCGCTGTCAACAATTTCAGGGCCGATTCCGTCGCCCTTAAGCAATCCGATATTAAATTCCATTGTTGTTCCTCCGTTGCGTATTACTTAATAACACCTTTCTTGATTGACTCAACAAGTCCGCCGTTTGTGATGATGTTCTGAATGAACTGCGGGAACGGCTCAGTCTTGAAACTCTCACCTGTTGTTTTATCAAGAATAACACCGTTGTCAAGGTCTGCTTCAACCTCGTCGCCGTTTGCAATTGCTTCAGCCGCAGCCGGACATTCAACAATTGCAAGACCGATATTGATTGAGTTTCTATAGAAAATTCTTGCAAAACTCTTTGCGATAACAAGAGAAATTCCGCTTTCCTTGATTGCAATCGGTGCGTGCTCTCTTGACGAACCGCAACCAAAGTTGAAACCCGCAACCATAATGTCGCCGTTCTTTACCTTTTTGGTAAAGTCAATATCAATATCCTCCATGCAGTGAGAAGCAAGTTCTTTCTTGTCAATTGTGTTAAGGTATCTTGCAGGAATGATTACGTCGGTGTCAACGTTATCACCGTATTTTAAAACTGTACCTGTGAATTTCATGCTGATTCAACCTCCTTCGGGTCGGCAATTCTGCCGAGAATGGCACTTGCCGCAGCAACTGCCGGTGAAGCAAGATATACTTCTGATTCAACGTCACCCATTCTGCCAACAAAGTTACGGTTGGTCGTTGCAACCGCCCTTTCGCCTTTTGCAAGGATACCCATGTAACCGCCAAGGCACGGACCGCAAGTCGGAGTTGAAACTATACAGCCTGCTTCGATGAATATCTTAACAAGTCCGTTTTCAACAGCCTTAAGGTAAATATCCTGAGTTGCAGGGATAATGATTGCGCGAACATTTTTTGCAACCTTTTTGCCCTTGATGATATTTGCGGCTTCTTCGATGTCCTTATAGTGGCCGTTTGTGCATGAACCGATAACAACCTGGTCAATTATAACTTCACCGATTTCATCGGTGGTCTTTGTGTTTTCGGGAAGATGCGGGAACGCAACAGTTGACTTGATTTGTGAAAGATCAATTTCAATCACTTCGTCATATACTGCATCCTCGTCAGCTTTATAGATAACAGGCTCACGGTCTGAATGTTCCTTGATATATGCAATCGTCTGCTCATCAACTTCAAAGATACCGTTCTTTGCACCAGCCTCAATCGCCATGTTAGCCATGGTGAGTCTGTCATAAATCGAAAGGCTTGCAAGACCCTCGCCTGTGAATTCCATTGATTTATAAAGTGCGCCGTCAACACCGATTTTGCCGATTATGTGCAAAATAACATCCTTACCTGAGATGTGCTTATTGAGTTTACCCTTAAGAACGAACTTGATTGCAGACGGAACCTTGAACCATGCCTTACCAATTGCCATACCGCATGCCATATCAGTTGAGCCTACACCTGTTGAGAATGCACCGAGTGCACCATATGTACAAGTGTGAGAGTCAGCACCGATTACTGCGTCACCGGAAACAACAAGTCCTTTTTCCGGAAGAAGAGCATGCTCGATACCCATTCTGCCAACATCGTAAAAATGTGTAATCTCTTTATCATTGCAGAAATCTCTGCACATTTTGCATTGAACTGCTGCTTTAATGTCCTTGTTCGGAGCAAAGTGATCCATTACCATTGTTACCTTGTCTTTATCATAGACATCGGAAAAACCAAATTTTTCAAATTCCCTGATAGCTACAGGTGATGTAATGTCATTACCCAAAACTCTGTCCAAATTCACAAGAACAAGCTGGCCTGCTTCAACTTTATCAAGACCTGCATGCGCAGCAAGAATTTTTTGTGTCATTGTCATTGCCATTGCTTATTCACTCCGTTTCGTGTTTGATTATTTGAGTATTATACATAAGCCGTTTTCTCGTTTCAAAGCCATACATAGTACTGCGGTTGGCGGGGAAGGCGGCTTATGTACAAATACAACTGTCAATTCTTATTTTTTATTAATAATTGCACCCTTATCCGCTGATGAAACCATCTTGGAATATCTCTTAAGATAACCGGTTATATCGGTCTTTTCAAGAATCGGCATTTCCTTTTTGCGCTTTTCAATTTCTTCATCGGAAATTTTGAGTTCAATCTTATATTCGGGGATGTTGATTGAAATGATGTCGCCGTCTTTGACATATGCAATCAAGCCTCCGTTTGCAGCTTCAGGTGAAACGTGACCGATTGCCGCACCTCTTGTTGCACCTGAGAAACGGCCGTCTGTGATAAGCGCAACCTCTTTGTCAAGGCCTGCACCTGCGATTGCAGAAGTCGGTGAAAGCATTTCTCTCATACCCGGACCGCCTGCCGGTCCTTCATATCTGATAACAACAACGTCACCTGCTTTGATTCCGCCGTCATAAATAACCTTGATTGCCTCTTCTTCGCTGTTGAACACTCTTGCCGGGCCTTCATGAACAAGCATTTCGGGAGCAACTGCACTGCGCTTAACAACACAGCCGTCCTTTGCAATGTTGCCGCGAAGAACTGCGATTCCGCCCGTTTGGCTGAAAGCTGTTTCCTTTGTGCGAATAACTTCTTCGTTGAAATTCTGCGCACCTGCAATATTTTCACCGAGTGTCTTACCTGTGCAGGTCATAACATCAGTATTGATAAGACCAAGCTTATCAAGTTCTTTAAGAACAGCGTAAACACCGCCTGCCTCATTGAGATCCTCCATATATGTGGGACCAGCCGGAGCAAGATGGCAAAGATTCGGAGTTTTTTCACTGATTTCGTTTACAATATCAAGGTTGAAGTCAACACCGCATTCGTTTGCAATTGCAGGAAGATGCAACATGCTGTTTGTTGAGCAGCCAAGAGCCATATCTGCTGTGATTGCGTTTCTGATTGATTTCTCATTCAAAATATCAAGCGGTTTAATATCGTTCTTAACAAGTTCCATAATCTGCATACCTGCATGCTTTGCAAGTTCAATTCTGCTTGAGTAAACAGCAGGAATCGTGCCGTTTCCGCCAAGACCCATGCCTAGAACTTCCGTTAAGCAGTTCATTGAGTTTGCAGTGTACATACCTGAACATGAGCCGCAGGTTGGGCATGCTTTCTGCTCAAATTCAAGCAGTTTTGCGTCGTCCATCTTACCGGATGCATAAGCACCGACAGCCTCAAACATACTTGAAAGGCTGGTCTTTTTGCCGCCCACATGTCCTGCCATCATCGGACCGCCGCTGACGAAAATAGTCGGGATGTTAAGTCTTGCAGCAGCCATAAGAAGTCCCGGAACGTTCTTGTCGCAGTTGGGAATCATAACAAGGCCGTCAAAGCCGTGAGCAAGAACCATAGCCTCGGTTGAATCTGCAATAAGGTCACGTGTAACAAGTGAATATTTCATTCCCTTGTGTCCCATTGCAATACCGTCGCAAACAGCAATTGCAGGGAACATAATCGGTGTACCGCCTGCCATTGCAACACCCATCTTAACAGCCTGTGTAATTTTGTCAAGATTCATGTGACCCGGCACGATTTCGTTGTATGATGAAACAATACCGATAAGCGGACGGCTTGTTTCCTCAGCTGTAAGTCCGAGTGCATGATAAAGCGAACGGTGCGGTGCGTTATTGAATCCGTCAACAATTGTATCTTTAATCATTGTCTGTCACCTTTCCTTGCGGACGTATGCGTCTGAATTTCTGCTAAGCTAAAACGCATACCCGCATAAATTATTCTGAAAAAGCGCCGATCTGAATCGGCAGATACCGAATCCGACCGGCGCAGTCTTTTGAAAATTTAATTATTACCAAACTGCAAATCAGTTGTTGATGAGTTTGTCTTCGTCACTCCAGCTGTAAAGCTTTCTGATTTCCTTACCTACTACTTCAGCAGGATGCTCAGCAGCAAGCTTTCTCATTGCGTTGAAGTGTACCTGTGAACCTGCAGCAGACATATCAAGAAGGAAGTCTTTTGCAAAAGTACCATCCTGGATATCTGAAAGAACTTTCTTCATAGCCTTCTTTGTGTCCTCTGTGATGATCTTCGGACCTGTGATGTAGTCGCCGTATTCAGCAGTATTTGAAATTGAATATCTCATGCCTTCGAAACCGCTCTGATAAATAAGGTCAACAATAAGTTTCATCTCATGAATGCACTCAAAGTATGCATTTCTCGGGTCATAGCCTGCTTCGCAAAGTGTTTCAAAACCAGCCTGCATAAGTGCGCAAACACCGCCGCAAAGAACAGCCTGCTCACCGAAGAGGTCTGTTTCTGTTTCTGTTCTGAAGTTTGTTTCAAGAACACCTGCACGTGCACCGCCGATACCAAGAGCATATGCAAGACCGATTTCAAGAGCATCGCCTGTTGCGTCCTGTTCAACAGCGATAAGGCATGGAACACCCTTACCAACCTGATATTCGCTTCTTACTGTGTGACCCGGGCCCTTAGGAGCAACCATGATAACGTTAACATTCTTCGGAGGCTTAATGCAGCCAAAGTGAATGTTGAAACCGTGAGCAAATGCAAGAGTCTTACCTTCTGTGAGGTTCGGTTCGATGCTTTCTTTATAAAGCTTAGCCTGCTTTTCATCGTTGATGAGAATCATGATAACGTCAGCATTCTTTGCTGCTTCTGCTGAAGTCATAACCTTAAGACCTGCTGCTTCAGCCTTTGCCCAGCTCTTGCTGCCTTCATAAAGACCTACGATTACGTCAACGCCTGATTCATGCAGGTTGAGTGCATGAGCGTGACCCTGTGAGCCGTAGCCGATGATTGCAACTGTTTTGCCGTCAAGCTTAGCAAGATTGCAATCCTGTTGATAGAAAATTCTGTTAGCCATTTTAAAAACTCCTTTAAAATAAAATACATATTAATATGGGAATTCGCTGAATAAGTCAGCTGTTCCCTTAAAGTAAACGATGATTAAATCCGGTGCGTTGATCGTGCCGTCAGAAATTTCGTCAGATTGCATAGAATTGACGCAGTCATACTTTCGTATTTCAAGGAAATTCTGTGCGATATGACGGAACTTTATGCAAACGAGCAGCGTGCCGCGATTTATTCAGCGTTTACTTAAGAATCACCATTCAATCAGTTTGAGATTATTAGTGGTGGTTCATTTTTCAAGAATTGTTGTTTCTCCCCTGTCGAGAGCAATGATACCCGTGCGGCACATTTCAATTATACCATAAGGTTTCAAAATATCAATAAAAGCATTGATTTTTGTTGGTTCTCCTGTCAGTTCAACACAAAGTGCATTTGTTGAATAGTCAACAATCTTTGAATTGAAAATATCAACTGCCGAAAGAACTTCCTGACGATTTTTCGGGTCATTCTTAATCTTAATAAGAAGAAGCTCTCTTGTCAAGGAATCTTCGTCAAGAATTTCAACTTTTTTAACATTATGCAACTTTCTCAGCTGATTGAGCATCTGATTTCTCACATAGCCGTCGCCGCTCATGCTGATTGTGATTCTTGAATAATCCGAAGATTCTGTTTCACCGACAGTAAGAGTATCTATGTTAAAGCCTCGACGAGAGAACATGCTTGTAACACGTGTGAGGACACCAAACTTGTTGTCAACATAAACTGCAATAACAAACTTATTCATAGCTTACTCTCCTTTTTCAGTGATTATCTGATCCATGCTGCCTCCCGGCGGGAGCATCGGAAGAACGAATTCATCCTGGTCAATTAAGCAATCAATAAGAACAGGTGCGTCTGTTTCAAAGCCTTCTTTAAATGCCTGTTCAAACTCTTCGGGAGTTGTTGCTCGAATTCCCTTAAGACCGAAAGCATCAGCAAGTTTGATGAAATCAGTTTTTCTGTTAAGGGTTGTATTTGAATAATGTTTCTGATAGAACAATGTCTGCCACTGTCTTACCATACCGAGAACACCGTTATTCATGATAACGATTGTTATCGGGATATTATATGAAACAGCAGTTGCAAGTTCGTTGAGATTCATGCCGAAACTGCCGTCACCTGTGATAAGAACGGTTCTATCCTTAGAGCCTGTTGCAGCGCCGAGAGCCGAGCCCATACCGAATCCCATTGTGCCGAGTCCGCCGCTTGAAACGAACTTTCTTACCTTTCCGAAGTTGCAATACTGTGCAGTCCACATCTGATGCTGACCAACATCGGTTGCAATAACGGTATCATCATCAATAATACTGTTGATAATTTCAAATGCTCTTTGCGGAGTGAGCAAATTAGCTTTGCCTGCCGCGGCAAGGCTTGTCTTTGCCTTTTCTGCAATTGCAGCCTCTGTTGCCTTATATCCTGCAACTGCTGCCATCCATTCGGGGTTCTTATGCTCCGCAACACCTGCGGCAATCTTACCGAATGCATCTGCAACATCACCGACAATGCCAACATCAACCATAATATTTTTGTTGATTTCTGAGAAGTCGATATCGATCTGAACGATTTTTGCACCCTTGCAGTATTTACTCTTGTTTCCTGTTGCTCTGTCGCTGAATCTTACACCGATTGCAAGAATCATATCTGCATTGTTTTGAGCAACCGAAGAAGCGAAATGACCGTGCATACCCTGCATACCAAGGAAACGATCGCATGAAGTCGGGATTGCAGAAATACCCATAAGAGTGCAGCCAATAACCGCGTCAATTTTATCTGCAAGTTTCACAACTTCATCATAAATGCCCGTGCCGATAACACCGCCGCCGACATAAATGTACGGGCGCTTTGCGTTATTTATGATTTCAATTGCTTTCTGAATATCTTCATCTTTAGCTTTGTCAGCTTCAAAAAGAGGTTCAGGCTTTTTGTGTTCATATTCACACTTGTTGATCTGAACGTCTTTCGGCACGTCAATGAGAACAGGACCGGGTCTGCCGCTTCTTGCAATTCTGAATGCCTCTCTGATTGTATCAGCGAGATCCTCAACCCTGCGAACAAAATAGTTATGCTTTGTAACAGGCTGAGTAACACCGACAATATCAATTTCCTGGAAACTATCTTTACCGATAAGGTCACATGAAACGTTGCCTGTGATTGCAACCATTGCAACAGAGTCAAGCATTGCAGTTGCAATACCTGTAACAAGGTTTGTTGCGCCGGGGCCTGATGTTGCAATGCAAACACCTGTTTTGCCCGTTGCTCTGAAATAACCGTCGGCAGCGTGAGATGCACCCTGCTCGTGTGCGGTCAAAGTGTGATGAATTCTGTCTGAATTTTTATAAAGCTCATCGTAAATATTGAGAACAGAGCCGCCCGGATAACCGAAAACATCTGTTACACCCTGTTCGATGAGTGTTTCAATAATAATTTCTGCTCCTGATAACAACATTTTTACTTATCCTTTTTCCATAGATTTTTTTATTAATTATTCGGTCATGCGGTTAACTGCGCTGACAAGTGCTTTCACAGACGAAACGATGATATCACTGTCAATGCCGACACCCCAAGTATTCTTGCCGTCACTGCCCTTTATCACAACATAAGATGCTGCCTGTGATTTTGAACTGACCTCAAGTGCGTGCTGAGTGTAGTCCTCAAACACATAAATATCGCCGATAACCGACTTGATTGCGTTTGAAACAGCGTCAAGTCTGCCGTTGCCGCTTGCCTTTGCAGTAAACGGCTTGCCGTCATATTCGCCTGTTACCGATGCTTCGATTCCGTCCTGCTGAACATAATGTGCTTCAGTAACTTTCAGCTTTCCGTCAACGTTCACATAATCTCGCATTAGAATATCATAGACCTCATTCGGAAGTAATTCCTTGTGAGCGCGGTCTGAAATACTCTTGACGTGATAGCCGAAATCCTCTCTCATCTTCTGAGGAAGTACCATTGAGAACTGTGTTTCAAGAAGATAGCCTATACCGCCCTTGCCTGACTGAGAGTTAATTCTGATAACATCAGCTTCATAAACTCTGCCGAGGTCTGTGGGATCAATAGGAAGATACGGAACATTCCAATGCTCTGTATTCTTTTCCTTGCGCCACTTCATTCCCTTTGCAATCGCATCCTGATGTGAACCGCTGAATGCAGCAAACACAAGTTTACCGCTGTATGGCTGGCGCTCATACACATGCATTCTTGTCACTCGTTCATATACTTCTGTGATTTCGGGCATATTTGAAAAATCAAGTTCGGGGTCAACACCCTGTGAATACATATTAAGCGCAAGAGTGATGATGTCAACGTTACCTGTACGCTCACCGTTGCCGAACAGTGTACCCTCGATTCTGTCACCGCCTGCGAGCAATCCCATCTCACTGTCTGCAACAGCACATCCTCTGTCATTATGCGGATGAAGTGAAATGATAAGATTTTCTCTGTTGTTGAGGTTATTGCACATATACTCAACCTGGTTCGCATATACATGCGGCATTGAATGAGAAACCGTTACAGGCAGGTTGATAATAACTTTATCATCAGCTGTAGGCTGCCATATATCAATAACCTTATTGCAGATTTCAACAGCGTATTCCGGTTCAGTACCCGTGAAACTTTCGGGGGAATATTCAAATCTGAAATTGCCGGGTGTCTTTTCGCGGTATTCCTTGCAAAGCTTTGCACCGAAAGTTGCGATATCAATAATCTGCTGTTTATCTTTTCTGAACACCTGTTCTCTTTGAGCGACCGATGTTGAATTATAAAGGTGAACGATTGCATTCTTGCAGCCTTTAAGAGCCTCAAATGTTTTTGCGATGATGTGCTCTCTTGACTGTGTGAGGACCTGAATTGTGACATCATCAGGAATAAGATTTTGCTCAATCAAAGCTCTGCAAAACTCATATTCCGTTTCTGACGCTGCGGGAAAACCAACTTCGATTTCCTTAAATCCGACTTTAACAAGGAACTTGAAAAACTCAAGTTTTTCTTCAAGACTCATTGGAATGATAAGAGCCTGATTGCCGTCGCGCAGATCCACACTGCACCAAATCGGAGCTTTGTCAATATATGTCTTATGCCTCCAGTTCATTTCAACAGGTTTTGCCTCAAAGAACTGTCTTGTGTATTTTTCGTAACCTTTCATAAAGACTCCTTTCATTGCATTCACGGATAAATCCGAACAGGTAATAAAAAAATCTCCATTACCCAAAAATGCAGTTTAATGCTTTTTGTGTAAAAGAGACGAAGATATCTGTAATTCTCCGCGGTACCACTCTTTTTTGGTGATAACACCCACTCATTCACATCTATCAATGTGAATCTCTATAACGGGAGAACCCGTTCAAACCTAATCAATGTTTCTCAGTCTGAAAGTTCCGGGACGAGTTATATTTCACCTGCTCTGCTGTCTTACACCTGCCGACAACTCTCTGAAAAAACATGATGAAACTTTTTTCCCATCAACACTTTTAATATAAAGCGGCTTAACTGCCGACTTCTAATGTTTAAAATATAATACTACCTATTTTAATTTTTGTCAATGGATTTTTGAAAAAAATCGGTGTATGAAAAAATTAACTTACTGCCGTAAGTCTACGTTTCTATCACTATGTTCAATTCTGACAAATGTTCTCTTTGATTCCTTTTGCTGTACATGATGGATATTACATGCACAATTTTTTGCTGTTCATCAATCCAAAAATAAATGAAGTAATTTTTCACAAGCATTTTTCTAACACCGTAATCATGCCACGGCATATCTTCAGTCAGTGCAATACGATTTGGAAGTTCACTGAGAGAATCTATTTTTCTTTCAAAAATATCAAACAATTTAACAGCTGTGTCCGGCGACTGTAGCTGATACGAAACATAGCTTATGATTTCTCTCATCTGATCTTTTGCCTGCGGTGCCATTTTGACGGTATATTTCATTTAAAGCAACTCCTGACGCAATTGAGAAAACACCTCAGAAGCCAATTGGGATTGATCGTTCTTTGCTTGTGATAATCCTCTTTGTATTATACTGTTAAAAACTTCATCGCTCATTTCATCTCTTGAAACTGGCTGTTTAGGAACAGACAAAGAAAAAGGTATACTCCTCGTCATGATTATTTGCTTATATAGCATATTGATAACCACAGAAGCAGGAATTCCCAATTGATTCATTATTTTTTCTGCTTCTTCCTTTACTTCAGGCTCAACACGAGCCAATATATTTGCTGTTTTTGATGCCATAATTATATCACCTCTATTTATATTATAGTCAAATGTATATCCAAAAGCAATACAAAATCTGAAATTTATAAAGTAAAAATATTCCAAGAAAAGAATCGACACCTTCGCAAAAATAAGCGTCGATTCTTTGCTCTTTACATCTCACAAACGGTCAGATCGTCACACTTGCTGAGTGCCTCATCATTGCCGACAACGCAAACTGCTCCATCCTCCGCCATTTTTTCAAGCGCACCGCGCCATGAAATTAGCACTTTGCGATCTGTTTCAAGCATCTGCCTGCGCGTTTTTATTCTGTCCTCTTCGGTCACACCGAGAAAATACATTTCATCAGCCACTGCACCCTGTGCGGAAGGTGTTCTGAGAGGCTCAGTGCCTGCAACAGCAGAAATGATATATTTATCAAGATCTTCATCACTTTTACAAAATTCATCAATAAAGCCGCTGAGCGTATCATACAGTTCAAGCGAACGTGACGGTGACGGGTCACGATAGGAATAGCAAGCAATTGTGCCGTCGCGGCCAACAGGAAAACCTGCACCGTATGCTCCGCCTTGAACGCGGACAACATTCCACAGATAGCTGAGAGATACTATATTAGACGCAACAGTAAGACTGCCGTCCATTTTCATTCCGCATTCATTCAGATTATATCCCTTAATCGCATATGAAATTTGAGCAGGTACGCGAAGTCCCATTCTTTTTGGCAGTTCAGTTTTGTATTTTGCGGTTCTCGGTGCTTTCATTCCAACAGGAAGTTTAGCTGTCAGGTCCGCAAATGAAACCTCTTTTGATGCGGTTACACTAACTGTCAGTCCTGCACTGCAAATAGCTTCACTTTGTAATCTCTGTACAAGTGAAATAAAATCATCAATCATTGAATCAAAATTTTTCGCAAAGTCATGTATATACTTAAGACTTGAATATCCGTCAAACACTTCATTGACTGCATTTTTCGCGGTATAGTGCGCTTTGACTGCCGAAAGTGCAACTGTGTGACCGCTGCCGATTACTGTTTGGCGAGCCACTTCATCGTTTTGCATAACAAGTTCTTGTATCTTATCAGGATTGTTAAACTGTGACCCGGTTAGAATATCAATCAACAGTTCTTTTGCCTGTTCAAGGTTTTCTTCAAGAATACCTGCACGAACACTAAAACACGGTGTGCACACATCAGCTTCATTTTCTTTGCAGTGGGTGTCAAGGCCGAAACTAAGCGAACCGATATAAGTTTTGATATCCTGCTGAAGTTTTGCAATACTGCGTTTTTCCGTAGGAACTTCTCCAAGCAATGACGGGTAAATCGACAAAGCAGTAAGTTCCTTAAGATTGAAGTTTGTCAACGGGAAATACATTTTTAAATATACGATTCCGTGGGTTTCAACGGGATGATACAAAGTTGTAATATCATTTTCGATTTTTGCAATTGTCTTAACAAATTCAGGATTCGGGTCAACACAGTCAAGAGGCAGTGTGGGCAACGTTGCCGATGCTTCGGCAGAATCGGGAGTCTGCTGCCAAAGCGAAAGATTTTCATTAAGTCTGATAAGCTCATCTTTTTCACTTTCCGAAAGTGCGGAAGTTTCCTTTTGAAGCCTGTTTTCCTCCGTCTTACGTTCCTCCTCACCGAGGGTATATGACGGCAGCATATGAAGTACGGATGTTCCGCTTTCATCAAGCATTAATTCGCTGAGAAGTTTTTCAAAATCCCCACCATCTGCCATTTGACGAAGTTCTGTAATCATATCATCAAAAACAATGGATTCAAGCGGATCACCGCCGTAAAGCCAACTATCATATGATGAAAGTGCACGATACAAACCCTGCGGCTCAGATATTTGCTTGATCCCGAAAGAAAGACGATTGATAGACGCATGAAGCGAATCCTTGCTGATGCCGTCATTTACAAGCTTTGAAACAGTGTTTCTGATAATGTCACGGATTTTGCCGCTGTCGGAATCCTCAGTGTTTCTGATAATTGAAATAAGATACGGCTGGGCGATACTGTCCATAACACCCATTTCAACATCGTCTGCCAAGCCCTCAGATAAAATTGCACGCTTGAGCGGTGATTCATTTGAATCTGCAAGCACGTCGCAAAGTACCTTTGCCGCAGTAATTTTTGTTTTCTCTTTCCATGTTCCGACGATTTTGCCGAGTGCAAGAATCGATCTTCTGTCAATCTTATCTTCGCTGTCAATTTCATAGTAAGATGTACTCTCATTTGAAACAGGTGTTTGCATTTCAACGTCAAAATCAATCTCTTTCTGCTCATATTTTTCAAGATATGAATTGATCATTGAAAGAGTATCTTCAAGAGGGATGTCACCGTCAAGGAAGAAACGAGAATTTGACGGATGATAGAATTTGCGGTAAGTATCCGCATATTGCTCATAAGTCAAATCAGGTATAACAGCAGGGTCACCGCCCGAATTGAAACGATAGCAGTTATCAGGGAAAATGAGCTTGTTCATGTCATATTCTATCTTATCGTTTACGCTTGAAAGCGCACCTTTCATCTCGTTAAAAACGACACCTTTATATGATGGTTTTCCATCATTAAGTTCAGTGTGTATACCCTCTTGATAGAACACATTCGGGTTCTTTGTCAGCGCAGGAGCAAACACTGCATCAAGATAAACTGACATAAGATTGAGAAAATCGCGTTCATTTCTGCTCGCAACCGGATAAACGGTTTTATCAGGATAGGTCATTGCGTTGAGGAAAGTATTCATTGAACTTTTGAGCAAATCCACAAACGGTTCTTTAACAGGGTATTTTTCTGAGCCGCAAAGCACTGAGTGCTCAAGAATATGAAACACACCGGTGCTGTCCTGCGGTGTCGTTTTGAATCCGACACAAAAGACCTTATTTTCAATGCCGTTGTTCATCCAGCAAAGCTGAGCGCCTGTTTTGTCATGTATCATCTCAACAAACTCACCGCCGAGTTCTTTAACATCTCTGACTCTCTCAACGGTAAAGCCGCAAAGTTTTGTTCCTTTTGTCATGTTCATTGTTATTTCTCCTTTTCGGAAAGATATTAAATACTGAGTGAGCGGCGACATTGCCTTCACTCATAGCTTTTGTTATTCGATAATTAGTATAACACATTTTTGTTAAAATCTGCCTAAAGATTTTAGATTAATATGAAAGACACCTGAAAAGCGTTTCACTTTTTTCGGTGTCTTTCTTTGATTTACTTGTTAATATATTTCTCCAAAACAGCAAAAATCTTTCTTGGGTCGATCGGCTTTGAAACGTGAGCATTCATTCCGCATTCAAGACACTTTTTAACATCCTCGGCAAAAGCATCAGCCGTCATTGCAACAATCGGAATTGTTTTTCCGTCCTCTCGTTCAAGCGCTCTTATTGCCCTTGTTGCTTCATAGCCTGTCATTTCCGGCATTCTGATATCCATCAAAATTGCATCATAATATCCCACTTCGGATTCGACAAATTTCTCAAGGCAGATTTTTCCGTTTTCAGCCATATCAAGTTCAAGTCCGCTTTGCGATAACAATTCATAAGCAATCTCTCTGTTGAGTTCATTATCCTCGGCAAGAAGAACTTTACATCCTCTCAGCGCTTCGCCGTCATTTTCTGCTATTGCTTCCGTCTGCTGTGACATATCAACATATTTATTAAGGGTATAGAACAACGTTGACTTAAACAGCGGCTTTGAGATGAAGTTTGAAATGCCTGCTTCTCTCGCCTCTTTTTCAATGTCGCTCCAATCGTATGCCGAAATCAACAGAATCGGAACATCTGCACCAAGCAAATCATGGATTCTTCTTGATGTTTCAATGCCATCAATGCCGGGCAGCTTGTAATCCATGAGGACAATTTGATAGTCATTACTCAATTTGTGATGCTTGTCAATCATTTCAACCGCACTTTCACCGTCCAGCGTCCACTGAGCGTTCACACCCATTGCACAAAGGTCGGAAACAACACTGTCACAAAGCAAGCGGTCATCATCAACCACAAGAACATTCCAGTTTGGCAGGATAAATTCGGACTCAGTAACATCACCGCGCTCAAAATCAAAGTAAATATCAAACTGACTTCCGACACCGGGTACACTGTCAATTTCAATTTGACCGTCCATTGCGTCAACAATATATTTTGTTATTGCCATTCCGAGTCCCGTTCCCTCTGTCCGATGAACTCTGGCACTGTCAGCACGAACAAATGACTCAAAAATCTTTTGCAGGAACTCGTCTGTCATACCGATTCCGCTGTCTTTGACCATAAGATGAACACGAACAAAATCATCGCCCTTTTCAGAGTCAGATTCATCAAGCTGAATACATATCGAGCCACCGTCAGGAGTAAATTTAACTGCATTGGAAAGCAAATTCATAATAACCTGGTTGAGCCTTACACAATCGCAGCAAACAACTTCGGAAGTTATGTTTCTGATATGAACATCGAAGTTTTGATTTTTAATTTTGATCTGCGGCTGAACCACGCTAACAACGCTGTCCATCAATTCACGAAGAGATACCTGCTCAACCGTGAGTGTCATTTTACCGTTCTCGATTTTTGACATATCAAGAACATTATTGATAAGTCCAAGAAGCTGCTTACCCGAAGCCGTGATTTTTTTCAAACAATTTTCAACACGTTCAACGTCCTCTATATTGGCAGTTGCAATCTCTGTCATACCCACAATCGCATTCATCGGGGTTCGTATATCATGGCTGACATTGGATAAAAATTCGCTTTTAGCTTTATTTGAACGTTCAGCCTCTTGCTGAGCAGCCTCAGCAATGCTGCGAGCCTCTTCAATTTTATGCATTTGTCTTGACATCATTTTTGAATATGCAATGATAATTATCATGAGCAGAATCAATATCGAAAGACATGCTATGATTGCCGAAATGAACCACTGCGTACTAAGTGTACTAATGGTTGAATTCAGATCGCCATATGGCATAAAAGTTATCAGATACCACTCAGAATTTTCAAGTTTTGCGCAATAGATCTGCCTCGGCGTTCCATCAATTATCATTTCACTTGTGTAGGACTGTTCTTCATCCATTGCTGTGTTGAGTTCTTCTATATATTGTTCAACCGAAATTTCATCACCTTTATAAAGATCGTGAACACGGTCAAAATAGTTATCCACCTCAACATCTGATGTCTTAATAACAAAAGAGCCGTCTTTTCTTATGATAAATGAATAGACCTGACTATTGCTTATCTCAAGCGAAAGCGTTCCCTGCAGGGTTGAGAGTGGCAATGCCGCAACAATGGCAACTGAACGGCTTCCGTCAGACATAGTGTAAGCACCGGTGGATGCTCCGAGGAGAATTATATCATCACCGTCATCTGTCTGACCGACTGCTGCCTTTCTTTCTTTTTTCTCCATTGATTCAATAAACGGATCCTTGTCAACAATGTTGATTTGTTCGCCGTAAATCATTTCGATTGTGCCGTCTTTTCCAATGATTCCAAGATGATCAAAGCCTCTGGATGTTGCGTAATGACTGATCTGAGCCTTGAGTTCATCCTCCGTAAGGTTAGGCATTACCTTTGAAACCTCTTTGAGAGTATCAACCTGACCAAGACGAAGCTTGATAATCGACTGAAAGTGCATGGAAATACGTTCACTCATTCCCTGCATGTAGAATCTTCCCGCTTGTCTGACGGTTTCAACACTTTTGTTGTTCATGAAGAACACCAGAAAGCAGAAAATAAACACACACAGCAAAGTTACCGTTGTGATTCCTATTCTTAAGAAACGCGACTTTTCACTCTTTTGTATTTTTTTCATCCTGTCACTCACCCGAATTTCTAAATGTTGATATTGCACTGATAAGTTTTTCATAGTCTTCTGTTACTTGATTCATTAATGCAAAGCAATCATCACTCAAACTTACTCTCAAATGCTGAGTTAACAGACTTGATGATTCCTGAAGCTTTGTAAAGCCGAGATTCTGACATACTCCTTTAATGGTATGTGCCGCCCTGAATGCCTCTTCTCGGTTTCGCGCATCAAGTGCTGATTTAAGTATACCATAATTCGGGTCATTTTCAAACTTAAAAATAAATTTTTTAACAAGTGCTTCGCTTCTCATGCGGCCAACAACACCGTCATAATCTCCGCTGAAAATCTCGTAACATTCTTTTAAAGTCATTTTTTGTCATTGCCTTTCTGACTGCGAAAATGATTTTTGCCGCCTTGCTGCAGTCCTGCAAGGTATAATTATAAATAAATTATAATTTTTTGTTATAAAATTATCTCAATCAATATCTGAAATAACCGAAAACATTTCATTCATCGTATCATCATAAAATCGATAATCTCCCCGCTTATTTCTTTTCACAAAGTACAAAGCCTTGTCCGCCGCCTTGAACAAATCGTCATATTCAAAGCCTATATTTTCCGTTGTTGCAATTCCCATACTCAGTGAAACCGGGAAATCTTCATACTGCCCATTCAACGAAGAGAATACCCTTTGTATAATCGGGTCGGGATCTCCTTTATACTCGATAAAAATCAAGAACTCATCGCCGCCGACCCTTGCCGTGATATCATCGGTACGCAGTGTGTTGCGCAGTTTTTGCGCCGTGTGGCAAAGCACCTTGTCACCAAACATGTGTCCGTATTTATCATTGGCCTCCTTGAACCGGTCAAGATCGAAAATCGCAAGTGCATATTTGCTGTCGGGGTGTGCCGATATTTTTTCGAGTATATGCTCTTTTGCACCTGCGTGATTGAGTAATCCTGTGAGAGTATCGCTTGATGCGGTGCGTTTAAGGTTGTTAAGTTTGGTTACGGAATCATGAATATCAATGATCTTTCCTATTACACCGTTATTTATCAGCAAATCATCACCCGACCACAATGTCCGTGCAACAAATCTGAACCATCGTTTTTCACCGTTCACATTAAGTCGGCAGTCAACAACCACCTCGTTTTTTTCAGCTGTCGTCTTGCTGAGTGCATCAGAGAGTCTTTGTATGCTCTTATCAGACATCACCGACAAAACCTTTTCATTATGCAACGGGTTGTCAATATATTCCGGAAGCATTAATTTTTTTGCACCAAACTGTGTCAGTTTAAGGCACGGCGGTGACGGAATGTATTCAAACTGAACCTCGTTTGTTAAAACCGCGAAGAATTCATGCTTCATTCGCTCATCTTCAAGCAACCGGAAAGTTCTTGTGGATGCTTTCAAATCCTCATGGCTGAGAAACTCATCAACAACGTTTTGCATGATGTCCTTTTCCGAAACCGATTTTGCAGGCTCCTCAAGCTGATGCGCGAGAGTATCCTCAATTTCAACAAGACATTTGATTAAATCGGGATTAAACGTTCCGCATTCTCCGTCAACAATCATTCTGATGGCTTCATCATGAGCAATCGCCTTTTTATAAACACGGTTGTCTGTCAGAGCGTCATAAACATCAGCAAGTGCAACTATCTGAGCCGAAATCGGAATCTCATCGCCTTTCAAGCCGTCCGGATAACCTTTGCCGTCATAGCGTTCATGATGCCATCGGCATATTTCACGTGCAACCTCAACTAACATTGAACCGTTATCATAAGCAGCCAGTTCTTCAAGCATTCTGTCGGCAATCACCGGATGCATCTTGATTTTTTCAAATTCCTCATCAGTCAACTTACCCGGCTTATTCAGTATCTTTTCATCAATCGAGATTTTTCCGATATCATGAAGGGCAGATGCCGTTGAAATCATTTCAATCTGGTTATGAGAAAAGTTATATTTATCGGAAGTTCTGCTGAGATGTTCAAGCAGAAGTTTTGTGAACGCTCGCACGCGGCGAATATGATTGCCGCTTTCACCGTTTCTGAATTCAACAATCTGACTGAGAATCTCAATCATCAAGCTGCTTTGCTTTTCCTTTTCATATATCTGCTTTGCAACAA
The DNA here is from genome assembly GCA_023665555.1 of Ruminococcus sp. Classification (GTDB taxonomy): domain Bacteria; phylum Bacillota; class Clostridia; order Oscillospirales; family Acutalibacteraceae; genus UBA6857. The sequence goes on along the minus strand of JAMPDR010000015.1, from coordinate 7,664 downwards.
GATGTGTAAGTCTTTTTTGCTTTGCATAAAGCAGCAAAGTGTTAACCACTCGATGATGAACAATCATTGCATCAAACGGTCGGCTGATAAAATCGGTTACACCCAACTCATAAGCTTTTTCTATAAGTTCAGGACTGCTTTCGGCTGATATCATGATAACGGGAATATTTTCAATATAATGTTTTTCGTTCATCTCATCAAGAACACCGAAGCCATTCATTTCAGGCATAACAATATCAAGCAATACAAGCGACAGCGTTTGCAAATTGTTTTCTATAAGTTGAATCGTCTGAATTCCGTTTTCAGCTTCAAGAATTTCATATTCATTGCCGAGCATATCAGCAAGAATTGAACGATTGATTTCAGAATCGTCAGCAATCAATATAGTTTGTTTTGTTTCTGTTTTATTTTCCACAAATTCACCCCTTTGTATTTAATTAGAAATTAATGTCGCGAAAAAGCTTAAACAAATATTAATCATTTGTCTGCGAAAACAAATTACATGCAACGGTAATAACAATCTATTATGCAATTGCTATTTGTCTTTGCGGTTAAATAATTGATGATTTGCACTATCTTACCCGCAACCATACTTTTCCACTATTCCTTATTACCTACTACTTCTGCGTAGTAGCTGTTCCTAATTCCTCATTTTATTAATTATATCATAAAACACCGAAAAATAACAGTATATATTATACGTGTCAATAACCCTCGGAGAGTTGCCCCTCCGAAGGTTATTTGTTTACATTTTAATAATGTGCAACACCGCAAGCACAGAATCTGTTTGTTTTGAATATCTTCCAGAAGAATCTTGTAATCTTATAGATGAAGCCTGCAAAACCTGTTTTGTGGCAATTGCATGAGCAATGCTGATCATCATCGCCCTTATCGGGAACGGTTGGGTTCTCGCTTGTCGGTTCTGTGGTCGGTTTGCTTGTGGGTTCGGTAGTAGGTTCTGTGGTCGGTTCAGTTGTAGGCTCTGTTGTGGGTTCAGTGGTCGGCTCTGTAGTCGGCTCAGTTGTTGGTTCGGGTTCAACAATTTCAATAACACCATAAACAGTTCCGTCAACAGGAATCACAAATTCTTCACTGTCTTTTCCGTAAACATCAGCTGCTTTTTTTACATTACAGCCAAGGTCTGCAACAGCAAGTTCACCATCATTACCGAAAAGAACAACCTTGAACGGATTGAGAGCTGCGCTCATCTTTTCAACGGTAACTGTACCGATGGGAAGAATATTTGTGATATCGTTATCGGCAGTTTTAATAGACTGAACAAGGTTTTCTTTATCTGCCACGTAAACTCTGAGTGTCTGAGTATCTTTGTCGTATTTGGTTGCTTTAATTTTTGCGCTCTTGATTGATTCATCAAAATCAAGAGTCATTTCTCTGCCAAGTGCGGCCTCATTGTTCACATTCTGAAGCTGAAGTGCAATCTGATATGATGCAACGTTTTCCGCAACAGCCGGATCAAGTTCAAGCCATACCTTAACGGCATTGTTTTCTTCGTTCACAATTTCACTTCTGAACACATATGGAGCTGCATTTGATAATACATCTTCTGTTTCCTGTGCTGCAAGAGCACCGGGAGCAATTATTCCAAGCATTATAATTAAAGATAATAATAATGATATAATTCTAAACTTTTTCATTTTGGCTTACCTCCGTTTAAGCCAAAGCCCCGCCTCCGTTTTTGAAAGCGGAGCTTTGTTCATTGTTAAAAATCAATTGTTGGTTAATTCGATCATGGGAAGAGTTGCGGGAACGTCAACAACAAATGAGTCACTGACAAGTCTTTCGCCTGCAAGAGTGAGAGCGTTATCAACACGATAAAGTTCTGCATAAACCTTTGTGGGAAGTTCAACAACAACATCACTGCCGTCTTCGCCTGCGCCCGGTAATCCGAACTTGCCTGCATTTTCTCCGCTGAGCGGCTCAAGCCAATAGATCCATGAACCATCTCTAACATTCACGATGCTTCCTGCCTCAGGCATATCAGCAAAGATTGCCTGATAGCCGTTAACAAGTCCGTCGAGTTTGTTTTCTGTGCTTTCGTCATAAAGCTTGTAGTTTTCACTGTAAAGCTTAACAACGTTGTAAGCTGCGTTACCTGTGTATTTACCGGTTACGATGAATGAGCCTGCCGGGATAACAGAACCTGCATCTGCATCAAGAACATAATCATTTGAGAGAATACCGATTGCGCTGTCAGTGTCCCATGTTTCAACGCCTGTTACAGGGTCGATTGTTGAAACACCGATATCAACGTTATCGCCTGAAGGTGAGAGAAGTTTAATATCTTTGATGCCGATTGTCTTAACTCCGTTCGGAGAAGAAATTCTGATGTGTGTTGCTTTATAAGATTTAATGTTCTGGCCTGCTGAGAAGTAAAGTACCGGATAGCCTTCATCAGTTGTTCCGATTTCAAAGCCTGTGATTCTTGTGTAGCTTACACCACCGTTATCACTGTATTCAAGCATGAACTTCCACGGGATTGTTGAGCCGCCCATGAATGCAAGAGCAGTGACTTCCTGCTTACCGCCGAGATCGTATACGATCTGAGCAGTGCTTGTTGCAATACCTTCAAAGCCAACTTCGGTGTCACCGTTTGCCGAAAGAACAGCTGCACTGTAAGTGTGAAGTGTTTCGCCTGTATCCTTATCGAGATACTTGATGTCCATTGTCTTTGAGTAAGTTACGCTTTCGCCTGTTGTAACGTCTGTGTAAACATTGCCTTCAACAACCTTTGTTCCATCATAAACTGCAAGCACACCGTCAACTGAAGTTGCGTTTGTTGTAACTGTCCAGTTTTCTGTTGTCAAAACGCCTTCGTGACGAATCTTAATGCTGTCAAGCTTATTGCACTCTGTTGTGTTGAGATACTTATCATAAGCCACAACTTCGTAGTTCATCATTCTGTTGTTTACTGTTTGAACAACGTCTTCGTAAACTGTTACGTCTGCATATTCGCCGTTTTCATCAACCGCAGGAGTTACAAATGCAACAGGTTTGCCGTTTCTGATAATTTCATAACCGAGAACTGCGCTCATGTTTGCTTCTTCGGGAAGGCTGATTGAAAGGGTAACTTTTCTGCCGTCTTTGCCTTTGCCCTGAACAAGACTTGCTTCAACTGATGTTGATGTCATTGCTGAACCGTTTGCAAGAGTGTACTCACGTGCGGCATCGCTGAGATACTGAATCTGTCTTTCTTCCTTCGGGAACTGGCTTGCGTATGCTGCTGTTACAGCGTCAACACTGTAGCCCCATGCACGGAAGAAATCTGTGAGGTCTTTCTGAGCGGCTGCACATGCAACACGCATGATGTTCTGCTCTACTGTTCCGTTTGCAATTTTGATTGCAGTTGCCGGTGCCTTTGAAGAATCTCTTCTGATTGCATAATAGCGTGCGAAGAATTCGTTTGCAAGAAGGTTTTCATAGTTTTCAGTTGTGAAACCGTCTTTATAGTAGTTGTAGTTTGCATAGTTGCTGTCATATGCAAGGTGAAGCTGCCAGAACATACCAAGCTGAGCAAAAACATTTGAGGGTTTTGAGTTTGAACCTGATGTTACATGTTTGTAAACTTCAGCATAAGGAATTCTTGATGTTTCTGCTGTATCCCAAGTTTTTTCAAACTGTGACCAAATGTTGTTGGTAACTTCTGCGATTGTCAGACCGCTTGCATCAGCGTTGTGTCCAAGTTCGTGAGCAATGCCCCAACCGAATGTCTTACCGCCGATACGTTTTCCGTTTTCATCTGTAACGATCGGAGTGCAGTTTGCAACACCCGGAACTGAGCCCCATTCAATGCCAAGATGAGAGCCGCCGGCATACATGAATGCACCTGCAAACATTCTCTGATAGCGAATGTTGAATCTTGCTGACGGGATACCGTGAAGACCGTTTACAGCAGCAGGATTAAAGCCTCTCTGCTTATAGAACGACTCAAGCATCTGATTGATCGAAACAGCATTGTCATACATTCTGTTTGTGAGTGTTTCAACGTCTGTGTTTGCACCGCCAAGACCTGCAAGGATCTGGCTGGCAGGAACAGAAATAAGGACGTTGTCAAGGCTTATTTCTGTTGCATTGAGGAAGCAGTTTGAACCGTTGCCGTATTCGAATCCGCCAACCTCTTCCTGGTGAGAAGCATGGTTTGATTGAAGAGCCAATGAATAGGAGGTAAGCTCTTGTACATATTTTCTGATGCTTTCTTTCCATTGTGCTTCGTTTATTTCAAATCTGTCATTACCGATCGTTCTGTGAAGATCGAGCATCGGAATTTTTGTTGCGCCGCTTACACGAACGCTGACAGGATTTGCCGTGATGTCATTTTGGTTTGTGTGGACAATGTAGAGTGAACCGCCCTTTTCAAAACCAAGGTTTGATACCTGCGGAATGGTGATTTCGTTCTTACCGTGGTGAAGTGCAATTTCGCCTGAGATCCATGCTGATGATTCTGCATGATACTGTGTGAACACGAGTCTTACAGAAACTGTGTCACCAACATTTTTGCCTTTCTGACCAACATAAACGTTTACTTTCGAATCAGAAGCTGCAACATAACCGAGAGGCTGAAGTCCGCTCAAGCCGCTGCTGAATCCGCAGTTATTTGTTCCGTTCTTTGTGATGTCTGCTTTTACATTGACAACATCACTGATTGTGTTTTTATTTGTGAGAAGCTCTCTTGCATATGCAAGTTCAGATTCAAGAAGTTGCTTTTTCGGATGATATTCATCGAAGTTCGGGTCTTTGATACTTGCGCAAAGTTCAAGAGCACTGATCATCTCTTCTGTTACGTTATCCTTAAGAGTGATGTGCATGTCATCTGCATAAAGAGCATTTACTTCGTCCTCAAGTGAATCATATTTGAAGAAGTTGATTTCCGAAATTGTAACAACGCCTGCACCGTATTTGCTCAAACCGAATGTAAGTTTCTTAGCTTTAATCGGAGTTGCAAGTGTGAACTTCATGGTGTTTTTAACTGTTGGGTTGAGAGCCTGAACAGTGATAGCCGGACGCTCAACTCTGACCTTGTTTCCGTCTGCGTCCCAGGCATCAATATAAACTCCTGAGTAGCCTGTTCCATCTCTGTACATATCTTCAAGACGGTTGGTCATGTAAATTTCTTTGATTGTCTGTTCACTTGTAAATTCAACTGTTACACCATGAGGATAGCCCTGATTGGTGTGCATAAATGTTGAATAATCGCCGTCAATAACATATTCCGGTCTGAAAATACCATCTTCATATTGAGTGGTATCAAATCCACCGGGGCCGCCGGGATTCTTTGTTGCAAAGCAGCTTACGCTTGCAATTTCATCTCTTGTGATCATTGCATATTTTGAGAACTTCGGAATTTCAACGGTTGTTTTGCCGATTGCCGGAAGTGAATTACCGCCGCGTCTTGCATTGCCGTTTGAATCTGAGTTCCAGCCGTAAACGCGAATCTCATATGAAGTTGCGTCTTTAAGGCCTGTGATGCTGTAAGAGTTTGAAAGAATTTCGTGAACTGCTGTAAACTCTTCAGTTCCTACTTCTCTGTATTCAAGAGAATATTTTTCAGTGCCGGGCATATCTTTCCAAGATGCATCGATCTGACGATATTTGCCGTTGAGTTTAAGGTTATCGGGTGCATCGGGTGCACTTGCAGCAAGCTGATAGTGGCTTACTGTCTGGCTAAATGCACTTGACCATTCGCCGTTGACTGACTTAACTCTGATTTTGTATGTCCAGAGAGGTGTAACCTTATCCTTAACACCGCCCTTAAAGTTCTGAATTTTAATGCTGTTTACACCTGCATTATAAAATCTTTCATCATATGCTTTACCGTTCTTGTCTATTGCAGAAATTGCTACCTGATAGCCTGTTACATTTGATTCTGCATCCCATGAAACGGTGAAGCTGTCGCCTGCGCCTGCTGCCTGAACGTTCTGAGGAATGTTCATTTCAGGTTCAGGAATTCTTGTTTCCATATCGTTGAGGAACTCAACTTTTGCAATTTCAGTAAGTTTTGCTGAAGTTGCTGTTGCTGTTACTACGATTGTTACCTTTTTGATTGCAACCTGTTTGCCAAGGTCAACAACGATGCTGCCATCGGCTTTTCTGATTGCGGTTGCTGTTGATGTTGTCTGTACCGAAGCAGTTCTTGCAGCTGCTTTTGCACGTTTCATAACAGGTGCCGGAGTTGCAGCCTGTTCTTCTTCATCAACGATTGTTGCAACGATGAATTTTGTTGCTCCGTTCGGATCGTCCTCATCAATAACTTCAACTGCTACTGTACCGCTCTTAGGTCCGCTTTCGGCCGGAGCTGAAATTACGATACCTTCAACGGGAACCGTTGCTGCAAAATTCATTTCGATTTCAACAGGGTTTGCTTCTGAAATTTCCTGCTGAGCGTTTTCCGGCTGAAGCACTATGTTCTCTTCATAATCTTCCATGATTGTGTCAAGTGCTCTGCCGCTGCTTTCAGCCACTGCTGAATTTACTGTATCTATTGTTACTGCTGATGGCAAAACTGTTTTGATCGGCTTTGCCTCACGTTTTTCTGTGTCCATGTTGTTAACGAGAATTCCAAGGTCACCTACATTAAGTTCGCCGTCGAAATTCAAGTCATAAATTGAATTAAACTCATCATTGTCAACCGTCTGAGCGGTTCCGTCTTGTGAATACTCGGTCTTTGTTTTGCTCTGACCTGCATATTCAATAAGAAGGTCGCCGTCTGTGCTGTCGATCATGCCGTCATCATTGAGATCGCCAAGAGCGAAAACACCCGGTGATGTTTTTCCGTCACCTCTGAATGAAGAATAACTGTCGCTGAGAACAACTGTTGTTTTAGCGCCTTCTTCAACTGTGACTTTCTGCTCATAGTTCTGGAAGAAATATTCAGCTTCAAGCTTCAATGTGTATTCACCCGGCTGAACGTTTTCAGCTGTGCAAATGATTGTGCGGTCTGAAACTTCTTTTGTGTTTACGCTTATGCTTTCTTCCGAATCAGCGTTGTGCAAAGTTGCTGAGAATGCATCTTTAAGCAAGTTCACACCATCCTCGGATACCGGGAATTCCAACTGAATCTGAATTTCAAAATTGATTATGTCTTCAATTGACTGTGGTTCGATTTCTTGTAAATATTCTGTGTTTTCCGCTGCTGATACGCTGTATTTGTCCGGTGTCGGATCTGTTTGTGTTCCTGTTGAATCAATTGCTGCTGACGAAATTGCCATTGTTTGCAACATCATGATCATGCATAATAAGATTGCCAATAATCGTTTTTTCATAAATAAATCACTTACTTTCTTGATAGTTTTTTTAAGAAAGGCAATCGGCTGCCATACCGTAGATATTATATGTAACGGGTTAGGCCCTTGACTTTGCGTCCCTACGTTTCCGCAGGTTTGCCGTTTTTGAAAGCGTTGCTTAAATCAACAGCTTCCTAAGTGGTTGGTAATTTCTACACTTTTAACTCCTCCTTTACTGAAATTGACAAACAAAAAAAAGAACGCTCTCATATCTGTGCTTTTTGGAACATGCAAAGTCAAACTGCAGTCCAACGCACAATAAAGCGTCCAACTAATACAATCGGAAAACTCCGAAGGGCAATCGGCTGCCATGCCGTATCATTACGGGTTAGGCCCTTGACTTTGCGTCCCTGCGTTTCCACAGGT